>CAIJGS010000260.1 GCA_903820285.1 uncultured Verrucomicrobia subdivision 3 bacterium
AGGTCTTGGGACGGGGTGGGGTGGCCAGTGCGGGGAGGATGGCGGGCTTTGGACTGGCGGAGGGGTGCGGCGACGGGGGCGTCGCTGGCACCTTCTGCGACGTGGCGTCGCAACCACTTTTCTGCGACGGGGGCGTCGCAGCCACGACGGGTGCGGCCGGGCGTTCTTTCCGGGCACGGTCGGTGCGGCGCTGGATGCGGGCGACGTGGCGGTCGAGGCGGTGCAGGAGGTTGAAGCGGGCGACGAGGTCGGGGTTGATGGCGCCTTCGAGGGGCATTTTGCCCAGGAGCACGGCGTAGCGGGCGGTGATGGCGTGGGCCAGGGCGTTGGCGAGCTCGCCGTCGGTGAAGCCGGGGAGTTCGGCGGTGTTGGCGGCGAATTCACGGGCGTCTTCGAGGAGTTCCTGGGTGGTAAGCCAGTCGAGGAAGCCGCCGTTATTCCATTCGGACAGGTTTTGGGGGCTGATGGGGACGCCGTTGAAATGTTCGGCGAGGATGGCCTGGACTTCGGGGAGCTGATTCAACCATTTAATGAGGTCCACGCCGGGTTCGCCGTTGTGGAGGCGTTGGTTGAGTTGGTCACGGAGGTGATGCGGGAGGCGGGCGATTTTGCCGGTGCGTTTCATAATTTAAGCGATGGTTATATGTTAATTTTCAATCTGCTCATTATGGCAGAGTGGTTGGACATTGGCGGTCCATGCTTGGACACTGATTAATACGGATTGGGAAGGAGATTAACGCGAAGGCGCGGAGGGGGACGAGGTTCGCAAAGGGGCAGGGGGCGGACACGAATTTCACCAATGGGCACGAATTGGAAGGAAATGACTATGGCCGACGGCCTTGCTTAATGATAACAAATGACTTTGGGCTGGTCCGTTTTTAATATGACTGCCATCTTGCCAACCGAAATGAACAGCGCAAAACATCCTGCTGGGGCCAAATGGGCCGGACGGCTGACGGTGATGCTGCTGACGGGGCTGGGCTTTTGCCTGATCGCCAAGATCCTGCTGGAACACGCGACGGTAGCCTGGGTTGAGATCATGGGAACAATCCTATTACTCATTGGAATGGCCACTTCATTCGGGGTGGCGTTCTTCGGCGGGGCGGGGATGTTTTTCACCTTGGAACGCGCCCGGGCAGAGGAAGCCAAAGGCGCTCCGCACTCGCCACATTATCGGCAACGCATCCGCTTTCTTTGGCTGTCGGCGGGCGTGCTGCTGGCGCCGTTCATCCTGCGCCAATGGCACATGCGGCTGGCTTCACCAGCGCCCACCGACGTTTATGTCACCCGCCCGATTGTTTTTGACGAAGGTCAGTATTCCATCCGTCGTGATGGTACCAATGTATTCAGCCTGTGGAGAGATATGTTCGATGGGCCGGAATTCATCTACATGTTTGCGGATGGGCAACGGTTCCTGTGCATGTATGACCACGACACGGCTTATCTGGTATTTGTGGCCGACTTGAATCCGATCCGAACCAACACGGCCACAGCGGCTGGTTGGCCGCATTCGGGAGTGGATGGACAATATATCGCCCAAGCGGCCGCCCGGGTAACAACTATAACGAATGGCATAACCCGTCTTCCCACCTGGCCGGAAGTGAAAGAGGTGGCCGATTATCTAAATCGGCTGCCGACTGGACAATTTAACGCGCAGTCGCTGGATAAGTGCGACCTAGGGCTTTTTCAGGTCCATACCCTTCCCAAGCAGTTTCTCCTGCAGGAACTGAGCACCAACCATCACTCGCTTTGGTAGCCTATATAAAGGCGCATTATATCGTTTACAGAAAGCGTTGGAGGAGTGATGAGCAGGCCCAGCGGGTCTGGCTGACAATAGCCCGGTGTTTCGACGCCGGGTCAAGGCCGAAAGGGGTATGAGTCCCAAAGGGACGGCTGGGCGGAAGAACGGGCATTGCCGCGCCACCAATGATTCGTTTAAAAACTCAGCCGTCCCGCTGGGACTTGAGGTGCATTGCGGTTGGAACCCGGCATTGAAATGCCGGGCTATTCTCATTCCGTCGCGTTGCGACGGGCATAAACGGATCAGCTAGCCTGCCCGGCCACCAGCTTGATATCTTCCGGCGTCAGCACGCGCCATTGGCCGGGGGGCAGGGGGGCGAGGCGGAAATTGCCGATGCGGACGCGGAGGAGGCGGAGGGTGGGGTGGCCGATGGCGGCGGTCATGCGGCGAACCTGCCGGTTTTTGCCTTCGATGAGTTCGAGGCCGATCCAGCAGTCGGGCACGCTTTTCCGGTAGCGGATGGGCGGGACGCGGGGCGAAATTTCGGGCTGGGGTTCGAGCAGCCAGGCGCGGCAGGGGAGGGTTTTATGGTCTTGAATGACGACGCCGCGTTGCAGTTGGGCGAGGGCGGCGGGCGCGGGAATTTTTTCGACTTGGGCCCAGTATTCGCGTTCGTGGGCGTGGCGGGGATGCAGGAGCTGCTGGTTCCAATGGGGTTCGTCGCTGAGCAGGAGCAGGCCCTCGGAGTCGGCATCCAGGCGGCCGATGGGATAAACATTTTTGGGAAATTTGAATTCGGCGAGGGGACGGTTGGGCGAGCCGTCGCCGGTGAATTGGGACAGCACGCCGTAGGGTTTGTTAAAGGCAATGAGCATTGCGTGGGAGAAATCTGCCAGAGGCGGGGGCCGGGTGCATGACAAAAATTTGGATGGTTGTGAAAAGGCAATTTGCAACATTTAGTAGGCGGCTACAAAAGTTAGTTTTGTCGCCCTCCCTCACCCAACCCTCTCCCCAAGGAGAGGCTTTTTGCCAGCAACGCTTTCTGATTTTTGTCCATTCGTCCGGTCAATCCAGCTTGATTTTTCTCCCGAGGCGGGGGCGGGGGCATGATAAAAATGAGCGCCACCTCACCGCGTCCCGCTCCCTCATTTATCAATGGCGGAGAGGGGGAGGATCTGTCGTGCGAACGAGTTGCGGCGATACCATGATTTGGGATTGGGGGACAGTTGGGGCGGCGGGGACCGGCTGAAGCGGGAACTCCAAACTTTGGACCGCGCTGGTAATTCTACGCGACTGGTGCCAGTCACCTTGCTGCGGCTGGTCTTCGACACAGCCGCGCTCCGTCGGAGGTCAGGCACAGAAAATAAATGGTTTGGCTTGGCGTCGTGGCGGCGGGGGGAGTAGATTCAGGGGGTGATTCGCAATATCATTTTTGACTGGTCGGGAACGCTGGTGGACGATTTGCCGGCGGTGCTGCAGGCTTCGAATTATGTGCTGACGCAGGCGGGCAAGCCGGCGATGTCGCTGGACCGGTTTCGCGCGGAGTTTTCGCTGCCGTTCACGAAATTCTACGATCGCCATACGCCGCATGTGCCGATGGCGCAGCTGGAGGAATGGTTTCACGCGGAGTTCAAGCGGGCGCAGGGTTCGGTGCGCGAACTGCCGCATGCGCGCAAGTTTCTGGAGTTCTGCCGGGAACAGAAATTCCGCACGTTTTTGCTGAGCACGGTGCACGCGGATCATTTCAAGGTGCAGTGCGCGGTGACGGGGTTTGATGTGTTTCTGGACAAGCCGTACACGGATGTGTGGGACAAGCGGAAGAAGATCCACGAAATCCTGCGCGAAAATGATTTGAAGCTGGAGGAGACGATTTTCATCGGCGACATGGAACACGATATTGCCACGGCCCAGCACGGGGGCATTCAATCCTGCGCGGTGCTGACGGGATATAACACGCTGGATCAGTTGCGCGCAGCGGGACCGGATCTGATTGTGGAGCATCTTTCGGAACTGCGGAAGATTCTGACGAAAAACGGTGGCATGCTGAAGCCGACCAATCCGGCACTGAATGAAGAACCGCCGCTGGCGACGGTGGGCGCGCTGATCTTCAATGCGAAGAACGAGGCGCTGATGATCCGCACGCATAAATGGTCGGGCCTGTGGGGCATTCCCGGTGGCAAGATCAAGCGCGGCGAAAAATCCGAGACGGCGCTGCGCCGGGAAATCATGGAGGAGACGGCGCTGAAGATCGCGGATATCGAGTTTGTGCTGGTGCAGGATTGCATCAGTTCCAAGGAGTTTTATCGCGACGCGCATTTTGTGCTGTTGAATTACACCTGCCGGTGTACGGCCAAAAATCCGCGCGTGACGCTGAATGAGGAATCGGTGGAATACCGCTGGCTGACACTGGCGGAGGCGAAGAAACAACTCAAGCTCAACAAGCCGACGAAGATTCTGCTGGAGGCGGTCCAGAAGCAAAAACCGGCCCGGCGCAAATAACCGGGGCGCTGGAACACATCTGGGAACCACTAAAAATGCCCAAAACCGGAGTTTGAGCATCTATGAATTACTTATGCCGATGGCATGGGGCGTATCTTGATACTGCCCCCGAGGCTGCAAAGCTAAGCGCCACCTCACCCCGGCCCTCTCCCCCATTTATCAATGGCGGAGAGGGAGAGAAACCAGTAGTGCGAATATTTTGCGGGATGATAACGGCTCCGGATTGGGGGGCAGTGTCAGGATGCGCCCGATGGCATGAGTCTAGCCGGGTCCGACGGAGCGCGGCTGTGCTGAAAGCCAGCCGCAACAACGTTCGCCATTTAACCAGTCCAAGGACTTGCAATGCCAGCTGGCTCGCCAGATTGCTGCGGCTGGTCTGCGACACAGCCGCGCTCCGCCAGATGGTATCCGCCATGCTGTTAGGGCCATATCAAACATGGGACCGGCTGGAAGAGTTTTGTCCTACATACAATTAAGGCAACCATATGTCCAAAATCTCCATTGTTGATCTCGAAGTGTTTTATCACGTCGGCGTACCGGACGAGGAACGCGCGCAGGCGCAGCGGCTGTTGCTGACGGTGGAGATGGAGCATGACTTTTCCCAGGCGGCGCAGACGGACGATTTGACGCACACAATCAATTATTATGCCGTCACGCAGCGGTTATTGAAACTGGGCGAGGGTCGGAGCTGGAAATTGATTGAGATGCTGGCCAGTGACATTGCGCAACTGGTGCTGACGGAGTTTCAGGCGGCGGCGGTGACGGTGGAGGTGAAGAAATTCATCATTCCGCAGGCTCGATATGTGGCGGTGTCGCTGACGCGGCGGACGAATTGATGGTCTGGCCGTCCATGGTTTGCAGATGCCACCCCGTGGGATCGGCAACGATGGTGGCGGCTCCGGCGGTACGGGTGTAGATCACGGGAATGCCGGTGGCGCCGAGCCGCTCTTTGAGCGCGGTTTTGGCCCGGCGAGTCACGGGAAATTCTGCGTCGGCAATCAGAATCATTTTGGGCTGGATGGCCTGGAGCAGGGGACTGCGCAAGGGTTCGCCATCGCCCGGCAAATCGGCCACGACAATGTCGGCTCGCAAATCATTGGTGGTGGCGAGCAGGTCGGTCTGACCAGCCCGGCCCAAGTCGGCGAGCAGAAGGATTTTCAATCCGGAAAAATTCCCCAGTAAAACCATGGCGCTGTCTTCGGCGTGCGCATGTTCGTTTCCATCGGCGGGGTGCAGCATCTGCCAGCCGCACTGGATCTCACCGGCATGCCAGAGCCGGTGGCGGGCGGGCGGCTGTTCAAAGGATGCCACCACGCTGCGATATTCGGCAGACCGAAATTTGGCGGGACTGGTCCACAGTTCGCCGATGCCAAACAAATCATCCAGAAGCGGTGCGCCACCCGCGCTGGCAGTGTAGCCGACGGTGAGCACGAGCCGGGGCAGACGATTCACTCCGTGCGCACGCAGGAATGGTTTGAGCGTGAAATCCACGGCTTCGTCGTTGCCGGCATTAATGAGACATTCTTGGCTTCGGCCACCGCCATGAACATAAACCGCCTGACTCCCATTAAGCGGCAGCACGGTCAGTGTTGTTTTTTCGCGCGACGATTCCCATTGCCAACCGTAACCCAAGGCGATGACCAAGAGGATCGCTCCGCCTACCAGTTGGCGCCGTCTGTTGGAAAACCAGCCGCTGAATACCGCGATGATTAGGGCGTAATAGAGCACAATACTCGTCGCAGACGGTTCGGAAACATACCAATAAGCACCCGGGATTTGGGCGGCCACCTCACTCACGTGCGTCATGGCCAGCATGCCGGCCCAGGCGGCCTGATTAAATAATTCCGTCGCTGGCGTCAGCCAGTGTCCGCAAACCAGCGCACCTAAATTGGCAATCAAGGCGAGCGTGCCCAGCGGCACGGCCACAATGTTGGCGAGCGTGGAAACGGGGTTTACGAGGTGAAAATATTTGGCGCAGAGCGGCAGCGAACCAATCCACGCGGTGAACGACAGGGCGGCGTAATGCGCCATTCTGCGCAGGATTTCCCGCGTGATTTTTTGCCAGCCGGGTCGCAGCGAATCAGGCAGCAGCGGATCGGCCTGCAAGCGGCGGTCGCAAAAATCATTCAGCGGTTTGAGCATGACCGCAATGACCATCACGACACAAAAAGAGAGCTGAAAGCCGGCTTCAAAAACCTGGCGCGGATCCCATAGCAAGATGATGAATGCCGCAGCCGCGAGGGAATTGAGCAGATCGCTGGGCCGCTTCAGCGCCCAACCGCCCAGAATGACGGTCATCATGACGGAGGCACGAACGGCGGAGGATTCCCAGCCGGTGGCGGCGGTGTAAAACCAGATGATGGGAATAGCAATGGCGCCGGCCCAAGCCCGGGACAGCCGAATGGCCCGGAGCAGGGTGACAATCATCCCGGCGAGCAACCCGATGCGGAGCCCGTCAATTGCAAACATGTGGAAGGTGCCGGCGCGGAGGAAGGGTTCGCTGATGTCGCCGGTGAAGGCGGTTCGCCAGTCGAGGGTCATGGCCCAGAGCAGGCGGAGGGTCTCATCTTCCACGGGCATGCCGAGCGCGAGGGTTTCCTTGGACCATTTGAGGAAGCGATCAGAAAGCGGCGGTCGGTCCAGGTGCGGCTCCGGCAGTTTCCAGTCGTGCCAGGAATCCGCCTTGAGCTGATACCAAACGCCCCGCGCTGCAAGGAAGGTTTGAAAATCAAACAGGCCTTCGGCCAGTGGTGGCGGCGGCGGCGCGATGACGCCGGTGACCTCCACGGGCTGGCCGGTGAAAAACTGCGGGTCGGGCAGGTTGGGGGTGTTGACCAGAACCGTGCCGAAGGCGGGCTGCCAGTGATCTCCCAGCCGGAGGTCGGATACTTTGACCCGGGCGACACCGCGCCATTTTTCCACGGAGTCCTGCGTCCGGATTTTCAGGCGGGGGGTTTCGAGCAGTTCGCCGCGAATGGTGGCTATGGCCGGTTCTGAGCCGAGTAAGAGGCGCAGATCATTGGGCGAAAGTACGGTCGTGTTGATGACATAGTTCGTCCAGCCTGCCAAGGCCAGCAAAGGCCAGATCAAAATGGGACGCCAAGTTCGGATGCACAGGGTCAGAAGGAGCAAAACAAA
>CAIJGS010000261.1 GCA_903820285.1 uncultured Verrucomicrobia subdivision 3 bacterium
ATCCTGCGGGCGCACGTCAGCATGCATCGCGGCGAAGGGGTGACGGCGGAATCGCTGGCCGGCGTGGAGTACCTGCGCGAACACGACTGCGCCCTCCGCTGGGCGCAGGCGAATCGCGCACTCATCGCCCAACGTTTCGCCAACCGCCTTGGTGCCGAGGCCGGCCTGCTCTGGGACGGCTGCCATAACAGCATCATCCCGCGCGAACACGAAGGTGAAACCGTATGGATCCATCGCAAGGGTGCGGTCGCCAGCGAAGCGTCGTATCTCATGATCCCCGGCTCACGCGGCACGCTCAGTTACCTCGTGCAACCCACCGGTGACGGTGCCAGTCACGCCTGGTCGCTGGCCCACGGCGCCGGTCGCAAATGGACCCGCAGCGCCAGCCGCCAGCGCATGCGCGAACGGTTTCGCGTGAGCGAACTCGCACAGACGCCGCTCGGCGGCCGCGTCATCTGCGAAGCCCGCGACCTGCTGTACGAGGAAGCGCCCGCCGCGTACAAAAACATTGAGACTGTGATTCAGGACCTGGTCGCGGCCGGACTCGTGTCCGTCATCGCCACGTTCCGGCCCCTGCTCACGTACAAAACGCGTATCGACCGGCGGTGAGTCAGGCCCGGCCGCCTGACTCCCGCCATTTTTTGCGCAGCACCGCATACATGAAATCGAGCCGGGCCTCCTTCAGACCGGAGGCAAAGTTCATTCGCTTGGCCCCTTCGAAGGTGATCTGCTTGACGGTGGAATAATTACGGCCGTTGCGTCGCTCAGTGCACCGGATGGCCTTAACCTCCCGCCAGGAAAATCGCCGCCGCCAGCCAACCGCTCCCACGCCGGTGAAAATGACCCCTTCACCACCGTTCACGGTCACCGTCACTCGGCCGCCTATGGTCATCAACGTCATGCCGATAAGACAAATCGAACCTATTAAAAACGGGAGGCCAAACAGCGAGAAAAACAAATTGAAATGCCCGGAATAGATTTGCGTGCCATAAATCCCGGTCAATGAACCACCCGCCCAAACGCACGTGAAAGGAACCAAAAACAATGCCCCCCACGAACGGGTCGTAGCGCCCACGGTGAATGTGCCGGAGTGATCTTCCCGCAGCCAGGTGCCTTTGGGCGGAGTCTGGGCATTGATAGTTTGCACCCGGCCATCCAATTGCAGGTCGGCGAAACTCCAGGTCTGATTGCAACGCCGGCATAACGCCATATCCGTGGCTACATTGACATCGTCCAACGGAATTTCCGTGTGACATCGGGGACACTCCATCTTGGTCTGCATGCCGGGAATTAAGAATATTTCTACCCCCAACGCAAATGATTTTTTGTCCGCGTCGCTCAGCGAGATTCAGCGCACCACCGAGCGAAGGTGGAGGCCGCAGGTGCCATTCCTGCCGGGGACGCCAATGCTTCAGGATTGTGGTGTAATCGTAGCATCTCTCCCTGTGAAGGAGACGGTCCGGGTGCAACTCCCGGCTTCCTGACCAATCAGTTCATCCCGTTGGCCGAGCAGTTCAGGCGGCGGCCTGCAAAGCCGCAAAGGCTGGTGCGACTCCAGCACGGGATTCCAGTTTTTTACTCGCGTTTATTCGCGTGCCTCTGCGGTCAAGCTGCCGTTAAACCCGATACCTAAGTTAAACGGACGGTGCCCAAGTAGCGCAGGCTTTCCAGCCTGCGGGTTCACGGGACTTTCCAGTCCCGTGTTGCTGGTGCCAGGCGACTAGAAAGTCGCCCGAACCCGCAGGCTGGAAAGCCCGCGCTACGTTGTGTGCGGTGTCTTTCCCGCAAACCAATTTTATAATTCATGACGATCAACCTCGGTTTTCGGGTTAAACGCTCAGGCCAGTTTTAATTTCGCTTCCACCCGCGTCGCTTCGTCGTGGAATTGGACAATCGTCTGCACTTCCGGATGCACCGCCGGATTGCCGATTTGCCGGATGAATTCGCACGTGGCCCAGCCGGCGGCGAAGGATTGATACTGCGTCTCCCATCGTTTGAACCGTGTTTCCGCCTTGGCATCCAGCCACGGCCAGCGCGCCGGTTTGGTGCGGATGCCACACCGCCACGGCTTTGGCGTGAGCCGGGCGCGGAAACATTGTTGAGTTTTACACAACTGCTGGTAGAGCGGGTCGGCTCCCAGCGCAGTGAATATCTCCTGCACGACCGCCGCGTCGGCGGGCAGCACCGTCTGGGTGGCGATCAGGCGCAGGCCGGCGCGGGTCCGATAAATGCGCCAGCCCCATTCGGGATGCTGACGTGTCCACTGCTCGACCCGGGCCAGCGCGCCATTGGCAGCCTCCGGCGGGGCGGGCGAGGCGGTCTTGCCCAACAATCTCATAAAGAAACCTGGCCGCTTCGGTTGCGGCACGTCAATGTCCACAAAGATAACCCGGGCGGTATTCAGCACCTGGCAGCCGTAGGAATTGCGCGTGACCACCGCCATGACTTCCCCGGCC
>CAIJGS010000262.1 GCA_903820285.1 uncultured Verrucomicrobia subdivision 3 bacterium
AGTTGGTTGCTTCGTGGCTGAAGCGGGGTGGGGAAATGGGGAGGGCAATGGCACGTTGGCTGGCCGGTTGCCAGGAGCCTTATGGAAATAGTACAAAACTATGGACTGACCCCTTCATGAAAGGGCTGACGGTCTTGACTCCTCACCCCGGCCCTCTCCTCGTTGGGCGAGGAGAGGGAGAAAAATGCGCGGGGCGGCTACGGGCTGGCATCCCGCCGGGATGCATCGGGCGCCATAGCGGTTTCGGTTTCATGGCACGGTTTGGCCTGGCAACGGAAAAAGCGGCGGAGGGCCGCCGCACTCCAAGACGCTGGCGCGCGGTTCGAAGGCTGTCGTCAACGCGAAGCGTTTTGGAGTGCTCCAGCCCTCTGGAGCTTTTTTCCCATGAACCACCCATATGCCAAGCTTAATGTAAACTGACTTAGCTTGGGAGGGATTTTGTTTTTCCTAATAAAAAAGGCGAACGGATTTCTCCGATCGCCTTGGTGAATTTACCCGCTGCGCGGGTTTTGGCTTAGTAGCGGTAATGGTCGGGCTTGTAGGGGCCTTCGACGGGGACGCCGAGGTATTCGGCCTGTTGCTTGGTGAGCTTGGTGAGCTTGACGCCGATTTTTTCGAGGTGCAGGCGGGCGACTTCTTCGTCGAGCTTCTTGGGCAGGCGATAGACGCCGACCGTGAGGGTTTCGCGGTTCTTCCAGAGGTCGAGCTGGGCAAGCACTTGGTTGGTGAAGCTGTTGCTCATCACGAAGCTCGGATGGCCGGTGGCGCAGCCGAGGTTCACGAGGCGGCCTTCGGCGAGCATATAAATGCTGTTGCCGCCGGCGAAGGTGTACTTGTCCACCTGGGGCTTGATGGTGAGTTTCTTCACGCCCTTGGCGTTGTTCAGGCGGTCCACCTGGATTTCGTTGTCGAAGTGGCCGATGTTACAGACGATGGCCTGGTCTTTCATCTTGGCCATGTGTTCCAGGGTGATGATGTCACGGTTGCCGGTGGTGGTGACGTAGAGGTCGGCGGTGCCGAGGGTGTCTTCCAGCGTGGTGACTTCGAAGCCTTCCATGGCGGCCTGGAGGGCGTTGATGGGGTCGATTTCGGTGACGATCACGCGGGCGCCGAAGCCACGCAGGGAGTGGGCGGAACCTTTGCCGACATCGCCGTAACCGGCCACGACGGCGACTTTGCCGGCGACCATGACGTCGGTGGCGCGCTTGATGCCGTCGGCGAGGGATTCGCGGCAGCCGTAAAGGTTATCGAACTTGGACTTGGTGACGGAGTCATTCACGTTGATGGCGGGAACGAGGAGCTGGCCCTGTTCGAGCATCTGGTACAGGCGGTGAACGCCGGTGGTGGTTTCTTCGGAGACACCCTTCCAGTCTTTGACGACGGTGTGCCAGAAACCGGGGCGCTGTTTGGCGACCTTTTTCAGGAGGGCCTTGATGACGGCCACTTCATGGTTGTCGCTGGGGGTGTTGACCCAGTCGCTGCCGTTTTCGAGTTCATAGCCCTTGTGGATCAGGAGGGTGGCGTCGCCGCCATCGTCCACGATGAGCTGCGGTCCCAGGTTGCCGGGGTGGGTGAGCGCGGCGAGGGTGAAGTCCCAATATTCTTCCAGCGTCTCGCCTTTGTGGGCGAAGACGGGGATGCCGGCCTCGGCGATGGCGGCGGCGGCGTGATCCTGGGTGGAGAAAATATTGCAGCTGGCCCAGCGCACGGAGGCGCCGAGTTCCACGAGGGTTTCAATGAGGATGGCCGTTTCAATGGTCATGTGCAGCGATCCGGTGATGCGCACGCCTTTGAGCGGTTTGGTGGGGCCGTATTTCTTGCGGATGGCCATCAGGCCGGGCATTTCGTGCTCGGATACCTGGATGGTCTTGCGTCCCCATTCGGCGAGGGACAGGTCGCGGACGGCGAAGTCGGGCTGGGCGGCCGATTTTTTGGCGGCAGCTTTCACTACCTTGGAGCGGGACGGAGACAGTTTAATTTTGCTCATAGAATATTCAGTTAATTTTGGGTTTTGCGTTAAATTGCCTTGAGCAACGCTTCGACCTTGTTGGTGGTTTCCCAGGTCAGGTCCTTGTCGCTCTTGCCGAAGTGACCGTAATTGGTCGTCTTCGAGTAAATCGGGCGGCGGAGGTTGAGCTGGTCAATGATGTCCGAGGGCTGGAAGCTGAACACCTTGTTGATGGCCTTGATGATCTTGGCATCGTCCACGGTGGCGGTGCCGAAGGTGTCCACGTGCACGCTGACGGGGTCGGGATGGCCGATGGCGTAGGCGAACTGGACTTCGCATTTTTCAGCGAGCTTGGCGGCCACAATATGCTTGGCGACCCAGCGGCCCATATAGGCGGCGCTGCGGTCCACTTTGGTCGGGTCCTTGCCGGAGAAGGCGCCGCCGCCGTGACGGCCGGACCCGCCGTAGCTGTCCACAATGATCTTGCGGCCGGTCAGACCGGTGTCGCCCTGGGGTCCGCCAATCACGAAGCGGCCGGTGGGGTTGATGAGAAATTCGGTCTGGGCCGTGATCAGTTTGGCCGGAATGACCTTCTTGATGACGTTCTCGATGCAAAATTCCTCGATCACGGAGTGTTCCACATCAGCGGCGTGCTGGGTGGAGATGACGATGTTGGAGATGGCGACGGGTTTGCCATTTTCATAGATCACGGAGACTTGGGATTTGGCATCGGGGCGGAGCCAGGCGACCTTGCCGCTCTTGCGGATCTTGGTCAGCTCACGTCCAAGGCGGTGCGCGAACATGATGGGCGCGGGCATGAGTTCGGGGGTTTCATTGGCGGCATAGCCGAACATGAGGCCCTGGTCGCCGGCACCCTGCTTGGCGGTCTTTTTGCCCTTGGCCTTGCGGGCGTCCACGCCCTGGGCGATGTCGGGGGACTGCTGGGTGACGATGACATTGATGAATACTTTGTCGGCATGAAACACGTCGTCGTCGTTTACATAACCGATTTCCCGGATCGCCTTGCGGGCGATGCTGACGAAGTCGAGCTTGGCCTTCGTGGTGATTTCGCCGCCGATGATGACGATATTGGACTTCACGTAAGTCTCGCACGCGACGCGGCTGAACTTGTCCTGGGAGAGGCAAGCATCCAGCACGGCGTCGGAAATGGTGTCGGCGACTTTGTCCGGATGGCCTTCGCCCACGGACTCAGAGGAAAAGATGTAACGATTGCTCATGATTTTGTTTGTTTTATGTTAACAACATATTGACGTATCAAGATAAGATGATATAACGATTTCAGGCGGCGTCAAATGGTTTTCCCAGAATTTGGTCGCTGCCATATATCCCATGTCATCTACATTAAAATCGCTGAGAGCTTTGTCGGATCCCACGCGGCTGCGCATTGTGGCGCTGCTCGAACAGGATGAACTGTCGGTGAACGAGTTGCAGGAAGTGACGCGGCTAGGGCAGTCGCGCATTTCGACGCATCTGGGGTTGCTGGCGGACTGTGAGCTGGTGAGTTCGCGGCGGGATGGCAAGCGGTCATTCTACAAGCTGAACCCGCGAGCGGATGCGGGGGCGGCGGAGTTCATTCAACTGGCCATTCGGGGGGCGAAGGAATTGCCAGAATACCTGCACGACCAGACGAATTTGAAGCGCGTGGTGGCCCGGCGGCGGGAGCAGGCGCAGGTTTATTTCAACCAGATTGCGGGTCGGTTTGACCGGGTGTACGGGCCGGGTCGCTCGTGGCAGGCTTTCGGGCATTTGTTGTTGCGGATTCTGCCGCCGCTGGTGGTGGCCGATCTGGGGGCAGGGGAAGGGTTGCTGAGCGAACTGCTGGCGCGGCGGGCCAAGCGGGTGATTGCGGTGGACAATTCGGAGAAGATTGTGGCGTTCGGCATTGCCAAGGCGAAGAAGAACGGGTTGAAGAATCTGGAGTTCCGGCAGGGCGATTTGCAAAACCCGCCGATTGAGCCGAACAGCGTGGATCTGGCGGTGTTGAGCCAGGCGCTGCATCATGCGGCGGAGCCGGCGGCGGCGTTGCAGAGCGCGTATAAAATTCTGAAGCCGGGCGGTCAGATCATGATATTGGATTTGTTGAAGCACAATTTTGACGAGGCGCGGGAGCTGTATGGCGACCGCTGGCTGGGGTTTGCGGAGAGCGATTTGCATCACTGGCTGGAGGCGGCGGGATTTAAGAAGATTGAGATCAGCATTGTGGCCCGCGAAGAGCAGCCGCCGCATTTTCAGACGATATTGGCGGGGGCGGAGAAGGTTTAGACGGAACGATGAAGTTTAACCACGAATAAACACCAAGGAACACGAATCAAATCTTTGAGAGGCAAGGCGATTGCTAGTTTGCACCATCCCGAATTTAACAAATCTTCTGGTTGGGAAATAACGGAGAGATGCCGAACACGGCATGCAAGACGCGGGTGCTTCCCTTTTAACGCATGATGCTAATTAAAGCCCATTTAGAAAGCCGGGCTGACCTGAGCCGACTCAAATATTGTGGAGCACATCACTTATTTAGAGTCTCCTTACGTCGTCTCCTACAGAGATAGTCGAATTTTGCGTGCGGGGAGTGGTGACAGGTTTTGGGGCCGCTGTTTGAGCTGCATTGGAGGCTGGCTAATGGGGGGGATTGATATATCCTGTCTTCCGAAAATTTAAAATTATGGCTGGCAAAATTCAGATTCCGGACGAGCTCAAAAAAGAACTGCCGCAGAACAAGTGGGGCAAAATCCTGGCGGCGACACCGATCATCATGACGGTGGTGGCCACGATGCTGGCCGGGCTGGCTTCGAGCGAAATGACGAAGGCGCAGTATGATCGCGCCAGTGCGGCGCAGCTCCAGTCCAAGGCCGGGGACCAGTGGAATTATTACCAGGCAAAAAAATTGCGCGGGGCGGTGGCCCGCAACTCCATGGATTTGCTGGCGGCCACGGCGGACATTGCGCCGCTGAATCCGGCTGTGCTCGGGCAGGCGGATGCCGCCACGGTGGCCGCGTTTTTGAAAGGCCAGATCCCGCCTTCGCCGGATGCCAAATATGACGATGCCGTGAGCGCAGCGCTGACGGCGGTGGCCAGTTCGAAACCGGAAACGGAAGTTACCATGACGCTGGCGAAGGTTTCGGTTGAGCAACTCGATACCGCCATGCTGGCGGCGAGGGCGGCGGCGGATGCGTTTGATGCCGCCACCAAAGCCATCAACAAGACCTCGGACAAACTGGATGAAGCGCTGATGTTCACTGACAAGCCGGTGTTTCGCAGCTTTTCCCTAGCCCGGCTCCGTTATACATCTGCCCGGTACGATGCCGAGGCGCGGCTCAATCAGGCGGTGGCGAATGTGTATGAATTGCAGGTGCGCAAAGCCAATCTCTCGGCGGAACGGCATCACCGGCGCAGCGCGAAGTTTTTCTTTGGCATGCTGGCGGCGCAATTGGGGGTGATTGTGGCGACGTTCTCCATTGCGGCGCAGAAGAAGAGTCTGCTCTGGTCCATTGCCGCCGCTGCCGGGGCCACGGCCGTTTCGTTTGCCGCGTACGTTTATTTTTGCATTTGAACCCGGTCGCACCCCATTTCCGGATTGGTTCCGTGGAGTATCTCAACGCCGCGCCGCTGACGCGCGGGCTGGAGGACAAGATCCTGTTCACCACGCCGTCCAAGCTGGCGGGCCTGCTCCGGCGCGATGAGCTGGATGCGGCGCTCGTGAGCATCACGGAAGTGCTACTGACGGACCGCTACGACATTCTGGATGGCGTGGCGATTGCCGCGCGGGGCGAGGTGTACAGCGTGTTTCTGGCGCACCGGCGGCCGCTGGAGACGGTCACGGAGATTTATTGCGACACGGCGTCGCTCACCAGTGTGAATCTGCTCAAGGTGCTGCTGGCGGAGCGCGGGCTGAAGCCGCAGTTCAAGCCGCTGGAGAGTTACGCGGCGGCGGCGGACAAGGATTTTGTGTTACTGATCGGCAATCCGGCGATTGATTTCCAGCGGGCGCCGCACACCCATCAGATTTTTGATTTGGGCAGCGCGTGGCTGGAGCTGACGGGGCTGCCGTTTGTGTTTGCCGTGTGGGCGCTGCGGCGCGGGGTGGAGAATGCGGCGCTACGGCAGGAATTGCGGGCGACCAAGGCGGCCGGGCTGGCGGCGCTGGCGGAAATCATCCGCGACCGGCCGGAGTATGATGCGGCGTTTCGGCGCAGCTATTTCGAGCATAATATTTACTTTGATCTGGGCGAGGAAGAGCGGCGCAGTGTGGCGTTGTTTTGCGACCGTCTGGCGCATCACGGTCTGGGGCGGGTGACGGCGCCGAGGTTTGTGGTTTAGGGCGGAGGAGCAAAAGCCAGCTTTTAAAAATTAACAGAA
>CAIJGS010000263.1 GCA_903820285.1 uncultured Verrucomicrobia subdivision 3 bacterium
ATATCAATGCCATTACCCTGGCGTTCCTTGGCGAGCGGGCAGGCATGGGCGAGCGCCTTGGGCAGGGTCACGGGGCGGAGATTGGCGAACAGGCCGAATTCCTTGCGAATGCGCAGCAGGGCGGCGCGTTCAGGACGTTCCTCCTTGGGAATGGTGGGGTCGCGGTCGGGCAGGCCGACGGAGCCGAACAGGATGGCATCCGACTGTTTGCAGAGAGCAAGGGTGGCATCTGGCAGCGCCTTGCCGGCGGCATCAATGCCGGCCCAGCCGACGGGGGCCTCGGTGATGGCCAGTTGAAAGCCAAATTTCTTTTCGGTGGCGCGCAGAACCTTGATGGCCTCGGCCATCACTTCCGGACCAATGCCGTCACCCGCCAAAGCTGCAATATTGAATGTTTTCATGAATTCGAGGGGATAGTTTATTTTTTTGCCGCGCAGTGACAATGGAAAACTCACGGCCGGGCTTTCGGGGGCAAAACGCAGAGGCGATGAGGACGGAGAGATGCGCAGAGAGAATGAGCTGCCTGCATTCCTTTTGGGCGGCTCTATGAGGGGCGGAAATCCGGATTGGGTTAGCCGCCGGGTATTGGTGTAAGGTGTGGTTTATTAGGGCCGCAACCGCGTTGCGGTTGAAACGCGATTGGGGCCATCTACCCAGGGCAGTTCGTGCCTCGCACCCCTTTGGTCTTTGGGCCGGAATCCCGTTGAGATGCTCGTTCCCGTGCAAATTGTCTACACCTTGAATTGCCGCACGGCTTCAACGCACCGACCGCACAGGGTCGGATGTTCGGCGTTCTGACCGATGTCCGTTTCCCAGTGCCAGCAGCGTTCGCATTTTTGGCCGTCGGCCTTTGAAATGGAATGAGAGATGGTTTTACTCACGCTCATTTTCAAGGCCGATACATTCAATAACTCGCGCAACAAATCCTTGTCGGAAACCTGGTTTTGAGCCTGCGGAATTACGATTTCGATTTTGGCATCCAAGGCCTTCCCAATGGTTTTGGTCTGGCGGGCCTTTTCCAACTCAGGCAAAAGCGTTTCGCGCCATTGCTTCAGCCAATGCCATTTGCCAATTTCATCGGGATCCAATGTGAAGGTGCTTTGTTTAAATTCGCTTTCATGCACAGACCCCGTCGGTTTGCCAGGAATAAACTCCCATGCCTCATCGGCCGTGAAAGCCAGAATCGGCGACAGCATCTGGCACAGACCCGTGACGAGCCGGTGCAGCGCAGTTTGCGTGGAACGCCGGCGCGGAGAATTCGCCGCGTCCGTGTACAGGCGATCCTTGATGACATCGTGGTAAACCGACGACAGTTCCACCGCGATGAACTGGCTCAGCTTTTGATAGACCACGTGAAATTCATACGCGTCGTAGGCGGCGATGACTTCGGCCTCAAGCTTCGAGAATTCACCGAGAATCCAGCGGTCGAGTCCGGTCAGTTGATCTTCGGCCACCGTGTGTTTCGCGGGATCAAAATCGTACAGGTTCGAGAGTTGGTAGCGCAGCGCGTTGCGGATGGCGCGGTAGGTTTCGCCCACCTTGTTGATGCGCTCTTCGCTCACCACGATGTCGTTGCGGTAATCCTGCGACGCCACCCAGAGCCGGACCACGTCCGCGCCCCATTTGTTGACGTACGCTTCGGCCGTCTGCGGCTTTTCGTAGGCGCCCTGCTTGCTCTTGGAAATCTTTTCGCGATCCGCATCCACCATGAAACCATGCGTTAGCACGGTCTTATACGGCGCGGCCCCGTTGCCGGCGAGCGAGAGCAACAACGACGATTGAAACCAGCCGCGATGCTGGTCGCTGCCTTCGAGATACACGTCCGCCTGCCAGACTTCATCGCCAGTTTTTCCGGCGTGCTGCAATTCTTTCCGCTGCTTCAAAACGGCCCGCGAGGACGAACCGGAATCAATCCATACATCCAGCGTGTCGCTGGACTTGGCCGTGGCTTCCGCACCAGTCCAATTCGCCGGCTTCACCTGCGCCCAGAGTTCGGCCGCAGATTTTTCAAACCAGACGTTGGAGCCATGCTGCTCGATGATATCCGCCACGCGGCGGACAATCTGCGCATCAAGAATGGCTTCGCCCTGGGCGTCGTAAAACGCCGGGATCGGCACACCCCAGGTGCGTTGCCGCGAGATGCACCAGTCCGGACGCGACTGAACCGCGCCTTTGATGCGGTTCACGCCCCAGTCCGGAATCCAGTTCACGCGGTCGATTTCGGCGACCGCCTGTTCACGAAACTGCGCATGATCAATTTTGATAAACCACTGATCCATCGCGCGGAAGATGACCGGCGTTTTGCTGCGCCAGCAGTGCGGATAACTGTGGTGATAGTTTTCCTGGTGCAACAATGCGTTGCGCACGCGAAGTTCGTGCAGCACCGCCTCGTTGGCCTCACTCTTACCGTGTTTGGCGAGAATGGATTTACCCAATAATTCCGCCGACATTTGCTGTTCCACGGGCAGATCACCGGTATGCGCCAGCGCGCCGTCATCGTTGACTGGCGAATAAATGGGCAGACCGTTGGCGCGACCGAGATTGTAGTCGTCCGTACCGTGGCCGGGAGCAATGTGAACAAAACCCGTGCCCGTGTCGCTCGTGACGAACTCTGCCGCAAAAGCTTTGCCGGTCCGGTTACAGAACGGATGCTGGTACTCGATAGTGGCGAGCTGTTCCGTCGGGAACGGTGTTTCGGTGTAAGCCGCCCACCCGCATTTTTGCGCAACCGCCGGCAGCAGACCGCGAAAGATGATATATTTTTCATCGCCCACCGTGGCGGTGACGTATTGGAAATCCTTGTTGTAAGCCACCGCCAGGTTGGCCGGCAGCGTCCATGGGGTTGTGGTCCAGATGACGATGAACGTCTTCGGCTGGCCCGCCACCGGGAATTTCACGAAACAGCTCTGGCTCACATGGTCAGCGTATTCCACCTCCGCCTCGGCAAGCGCCGTGCGGCAGGGAATACTCCAATACACCGGCTTCTTGCCGCGATAAACAAAACCCTTCGCCACGATGTCCGCGAACATCCGCAGTTCATCTGCCTCGTATTCCTTGTTCAGGGTGAGGTAGGGAGTTTCCCAGTCGCCGAGCACGCCCAGCCGCTTGAACTGGGTGCGCTGCAAATCAATGTATTTGCGCGCATAGGCGTCGCAGGCCCGCCGGATGGTGGCGGCGTCGGCATTGGTGTCGCCGGCCTTGCGCATTTCCTGCGAGACCTTGAACTCGATCGGCAGGCCGTGGCAATCCCAGCCCGGAATGTAGGGCGCGCTGAAGCCGCGAATGGTCTTGTACTTAATGACGATGTCCTTGAGCGTCTTGTTGAGCGCGGTGCCCACATGCACATCGCCATTGGCGAAGGGCGGGCCATCGTGCAGGACAAATTTTGGCGCACTGGCACGGGCGGTCTGAATCTGCTGGTAAAGCTTCGCGGCTTCCCACTTCTGCAAACGCGCCGGCTCGCGCGTGACCAGATCCGCCTTCATGGCGAAATCCGTGCGCGGCAGGTTCAAGGTGTCTTTGTATTCCATCGCAATATAAAGATTAACGGTAACAGCGCGAAAATACGGTGTCAACGGGCGGGTCCGGCCAGTTGATTTGCCCTGACTGAACCCAAAGCCTCGGGCAGGGGAGCAATAACGGCTCCCGCTTGCAGGGAAGCGTGCCAAAGGACGGCAGTAAAGCGCCCTCCGGCTGGATTTTAGCGCGCCTTTGCTTGCGACAAACCCGAAAATAGGGTACTAGTGACCGTATGAATAATTATTCGGTGCCATGGGTGATCGAGCAGACGGGGCGTGGAGAGCGTCAATACGACATTTATTCACGTTTGCTGATCGACCGGATTCTTTTTCTGGGCACGCCGGTGGATGACGGCGTGGCGAATGTCATTATCGCCCAGCTTTTGTTTTTGCAAATGAGTGATCCCAAGAAGGATATCCATCTTTATATCAACTCCCCCGGTGGCAGTGTCACGGCCGGACTGGCAATTTATGACACCATGCAATATCTGACCTGCGATGTGAACACCTACTGCATTGGCCAGGCGGCCAGCATGGGTGCCGTGCTGCTCGCGGCCGGCACCAAGGGCAAGCGGTTCGCCCTCCCCAATGCCAACATCATGATTCACCAGGTGCTCGGCGGGGCCGAAGGCCAGGCCAGCGACGTGGAAATCCGGGTGAAATACATGCTCAAACTTAAGCAGCGCCTGAATGCCATCCTCTCCAAACACACCGGCAAATCCGTGGAGCAGGTCGAAAAAGACTGCGACCGTGACAATTTCATGAGTGCTCTGGAAGCCAAAGAATACGGGCTGGTGGATCAGGTGGTGGAATCGCGCAAGGATATCCCGGCCGCAGCCTGATTATTGAATCATGAATGAGCCCAGCCCCATTGCTTATTGTAACTTCTGCGGCAAACCCGCCACGGAAGTGAAGGGTCTGTTGACCGGCAACGGCGCGGCCATTTGCAATGATTGTATCTCCCGCTATCAAGAGACCCTCACCCAGCTGCCGCTTACCAGCAAACCCCGCCCGCGGGAACAGTTTACCGTGCCGCGTCCGGCGGAGATCAAACAGCATCTGGACCTGTATTGTGTCGGCCAGGAACAAGCCAAGAAAACCCTGGCGGTGGCCGTTCACAACCATTACAAGCGCATCCAGCAAAACCTCCAGCATCCGGAGGGTGACGACGTTCAAATTGAGAAGAGCAACATCCTGATGACCGGGCCGACCGGTTCAGGCAAAACCCTTCTCGCCCGCACGCTGGCCAAAGTGCTGGATGTGCCCTTTGCCATGGTGGATGTGACCATGCTGGCGGAGGAAACGGATGGCCAGGTGGATGCGGAACTGATTTTGCTGCGGCTGTTGCAAAACGCTGATTATCAGCCCGAGGCTGCGCGCCACGGCATTGTTTACATTGACGAAATCGACAAGATCGCCCATCAGGCGGCCGGCACCGATGGCCACGGCAGTCACTATGGCAAGCGACTCCAGCAGACGCTGTTGAAAATCATCGAAGGCACGGTTTGCCGCATCACGGTGCAAGATGAAGAGCGGTTTCCAAAACCCCAAGTCATCCGGCTGGACACGTCCGAAATTTTGTTCATTTGTGGTGGTGCCTTTGTTGGTTTGGAAAAAATCATCCAACGCCGGCTGGGTCGCTCTACCTTGGCCCATACGCAAAAGAATGCCATCGCTGCGCGCGATGAAATCCTCCTGCGCGTGGAACCGGAAGATCTGCTGCAATTTGGTCTGATCCCCGAATTCGTGGGCCGCCTGCCCGTCATTGCCACGCTGCTGCCGTTGGATGAAAACCAACTGGTGGCCGCCCTCACCGAGCCCAAGAACGCCTTGGTGAAGCAATACGTGAAGCTGCTCGCCATGGAAGGCGTGGAACTCGAGTTTACTTCGGATGCCCTCCGGGAACTGGCCTCCCAAGCCCTGCTCAAGGAAACCGGCGCCCGAGCTCTCCGCGGCCTCGTGGAGCGGATCATGCTGGATGTCATGTATGAGGCGCCCGAGAGCACCAATCCCGTTCATGTCAAGATTACCAAACCGGTGGTCGAAGGCAAAATCAAGCCGGTCGTGCAGCATCATTACTGGGGCGGCACTTCTTAGTCCGTTTTTGCCAGCCGCTTTAAAGCCTGCCTGACTCAGGCCGGGTGGGCAAAATGTTCCCGGCGCGGATCGGTGGCGGAAATCACCACGCTCACGGATTTCTGGTTGAACCCCTTGAAGCCGCCATGGCGCTGCAAATTTTCCAGATGGCTTCCCAACGCGCCTTCGCGTAAGAACTTTTCCAATTGCTCCGGTGTGATTAGTCCTGCGGATAATAATTTTTCCGCGCGCGGCCGGGCCACCTGCCATCGTTCCCCCTCGGTGAACGCCTGCCGCAAAAACTGAAAATCTGAGAACGGCTTCATGGTGTTGATGCCCTCCGCCTGCAACTGGTCCCGCAGCAACTGGTAATCAAACCTCGCTTCCAGGTGATGCATGCCGGCGCCCAGAAAACTTTCGCCATGCAACCCCGTCCACAGGCCCACCGTGTTCAGCTTGGACGCCGCGGGCAGGCGGATGCTGGAAAAATC
>CAIJGS010000264.1 GCA_903820285.1 uncultured Verrucomicrobia subdivision 3 bacterium
AACCGCTCGTCATCTTCGGCACCAACGGTGTTTCCCGCAAAGCCGCCGACCCCGCCGCCGCCAGCCATTACCTCACGTTCCCCCGCCTCAACGTCACCGGCCAGTTAACCGCCGCCGGCACCAACCGAACCGTCACCGGCGAAGCCTGGATGGACCACGAATTCAGCAGCAGTCAATTGGGCGCCGGCGAGGTAGGCTGGGACTGGCTCAGCGTGCAGCTCTTTGACGGTCGCGAACTCATGACCTATCGCATGCGCCGCAGCGACGGCACCACCGATCCCTTTTCCACCGTGGCATGGATTGATGCCCAGGGCCGCGTGGCGCAAACCGGCATGGAACAGTTCAAATGGACCGTGTTGCAGACTTGGCACAGCCCCAAATCCGGCGCGGAATATCCCTCATTAGTGCAGTTCACCGCCCTGAATCCCACCACCGGCCAAACCGAAACGTTTATCATCGAACCGTTCGTGGCCGACCAGGAACTCGCCGGCAAAGCCGGCAGCGTCGGCTACTGGGAAGGTGCCTGCCGCGTGCGCGATGCCAACCACCGCGAAATCGGTCGCGCCTACCTGGAACTCACCGGCTACAACGAAAGTTTGAAGGGGAAATTCTAGAAGTCATTTACCAGTACTTAGCCTTGGCCGGCACCACCCACCGAATCCCACCTCGCGGATCCGGCACATCCCCCTCATACCTGGGAATGATGTGAATATGCGCGTGCGCCTCCGTTTGCCCGGCGGCCACCCCTTCATTGATGCCAATATTGAATCCAGCCGGGTGGTACTTCTCCTGGAGCAGATTGCGAATGTACGCCACCAGCGACCAAAGTTCGGTCAAATCCTTTTCCGGCAGTTCCAGCAGGGAGCCAATATGATCCTCCGGGATGACCAGCACATGCCCCGGGGAAACCGGAAACCGGTCATAAAAGGCAATCGCCATATCCGTGCGCGCCAGCATCCGGTCGTCTTCCAAACCACAGAACGGGCAGTCATTTGCATTCATGGCCACAAGCTAGCGGCAAATCCACTCGTGACGAGCACAATTCCAACCGCCATACGGCCGGGAAACATCACCGCAGAGAAGCTCCGGCACGTTGGCCGCCGCAGCCCTTCCCGGGTGGCAGATCAGATGCGCTTTGACTTGTGCGGCGGCAATGATTATCACCGGGGCGTGATTTTTCCGCAGGATTTGCCGATGAAACCGGATGTCTTTCTCAACGCCTCCCCCGGGAGGAATCGGGGGATGGAACCGGGAACCTTTCGCGTTGCCACCTACAATGTTGAAAACTATCTGGATGACAGCACGCCTCGCAGCGGTGGAAAATCCGTCGAAGCCCGGGCGGCGGTTCGCGCCACCATTCGCGCCGCAAACCCGGATGTATTGGCATTGCAGGAAATGGGCCAGGTGGCCTTGCTGCTGGAATTGCGGGCTGCCTTGAAAGCCGAGGGATTCGATTATCCGCATTGGGAGCATGTGGCCGGCAGCGATGAGACCATTCATCTGGCCATCCTCAGCCGTTTCCCCTTTGCCGCCCGCCGGTCGCATACGGATGACTGCTTTGAACTGGCCGGGCGGTCACAGTCCGTCCGCCGGGGCTTTGCCGAGGTGGACGTACAGGTCAATTCCAGCTACCGGTTCACCCTCCTGGCGGCGCATTTAAAATCCAAGCATGCCATGCCGGAAGGGGATGCTTCCGCCTGGCGGCTGGCGGAGGCAACTGTGCTGCGGGCCAAAATTGATAAGCGTCTGGCCGCCCAGGACGAGGCAAAAATCATTGTGCTGGGGGATTTTAATGATGTGGAGGATTCCACAACTCTGCAAACCATCCGGGGTGCCGGCCCCGGCGAAATGTTTGACCCCCGGCCGACGGAAGGCGGCAGGAGGCCAAGTCCCGAATCCTCGGGCAGCCCGCGCCCGCCGGCTTGGACAGCGTATTGGAAGGAGCAGAGCCGTTATGAACGGATCGATTATTTGCTGATCAGCCGGGCGATGCGCAGGGATTGGGTCGCGGCGGAGAGTACCGTACTGGCCCGGCCGGATTGGCAAACCGCCTCGGATCACCGGCTGGTGTCAGCCGCATTCCGGGCCGCCGCCGCGGGTGTCATTTCGGGATAATTTGTCCTCGACAGATTCCGGGCGGATTGACATCGTCCCTTACCGATGAGGCACGGATCCGCATTTTCCGCCCGCAGTGTCTTTCCCCGACGGATGATGTGTACCCCGGTTTCGCCCGCCCCCGCCACGCGGCCGCCCTTATGAATGATCCCATCCCTCCCAAACCGTTTCGTATGGCGGTCAAAGCCGTCATTTTGGATGAACAGCAGCGCTGTCTGCTCATAAGGCGTTCCGCCCACAACCACAATTTTGTCGGGTGCTGGGAATGGCCGGGCGGCAAGGTGGATGCGGGCGAGGATTTTGCGACGGCGGTTTTGCGGGAAACCCGGGAGGAGACCGGGCTGACGGTGGAAATCACCGGGCTGGCCGGGACGATGACTTTTGAAATGCCGGCGGCGCACGTTGTGCTGCTGTGCATGGAGGCCAGCCGGATCGCGGGCGAACCGCGCCTGAGCGAGGAGCACGATGATCTGGCCTGGGTGCCGCTGGGCAAACTGGCCGATTACCCGGCCGCGCCCGGGATTGCCGAATTCATGCTGGATTACGCCCAAAAGAAAGGAAAACAATCATGAGCGCCCCCATCAAACCCGAGGAACTCAAACGGCAGATTGAGGCTTACACCCTTGAGCGTCCCAACTATAAACATTTCGCCGAAGCCTTGGAGCGGGTCTTGAAAAAAGCCTGCGCCATCTCGGTTCCCGAGGCGGTGGTGCAGGCGCGTCCCAAGGGCATCGCCAGCTTTGCCGAAAAATGCGTGCGCCGCCATGACAAATACCCCGACCCCGTGAACCAGCTGACCGATCTCTGCGGCGGGCGCGTGATTCTGCCGACGCTTGAACAGGCGCGGGCGGTCCGGGAATTCATCGAGCATAATTTCACCGTGCTGGAACGCGATGACAAGAGCACGTTGCTGGGCGAGGACAAGTTTGGCTATCGCGACATGCACTATCTGGTGCAACTGAATCCGGCCCGGGCGGCGGCCATCGGCTTCACGGCGGAGGATTGCAAGCTGATCGGCGGGCGAATTGCGGAACTCCAGGTGCGCTCCGTGGTGCAGCATGCGTGGGCCGATATTCTGCATGACCGGATGTACAAGGCGCCGCTGAAACTTTCCAGCGAGGCCAAGCGGACCGGTGCTTTGCTGGCCGCCATCATGGAGGAGGGCGACCGGAATTTTAACACCCTGGCGGGGCAGCTCGACGGCATGGCGGCGAATTATTCGGCCTATGTCACCCCGGAAAATGTGGATGCGGAAATTGAAACGCAAAACCTGCTGCTGGCCAATGCCAGCCCGGCGGAACGGCCGGCGGTGGCCTTGCGGGTGGCCCGCCTGATCGCTTCCAAAGGCGAGTGGGAAAGCATTGTCACCCTGTTAAAACCGCATCAAAACGAGCCGGGTCCGCTGGGGGAAGCCGTGCGGCTGGAACTGGGTTGCGCGCTGTGCCAGGTTCACCGGGCCAGCCCGATGTCGGCGGCCTACCGCGCCGGGCAGAAACTGCTCCAGCAGGTTATCCAAGCCTGCGAAGCGCCGGACTATTCAACAGTGCCCAACCTGCGGCGCAATCGCGGGATTCATTCGCGGGCCCTGGCCCGGCTGGGCTGGTCGTGGGAACCGCTGGAAGCCGAGGCCTATCAGGCGCGGGCATGTTATTGCCAGGCCGTGGAACTCGAACCCGCCAATCCCTACTTCCTGGCCAACATGCTGGGTTTTGAACTCAAGTTTGCCGCCGGCACCGACCTCGTGGCCGGCTTCCGCGCGGCAATTAACAGCGCCCTCGACACCTGCCGGCAGCATGCGATTGTCGGCACGGAGCTGCCCGCCGCCTTCTTTACATCCGCCAAATTGAACCTGCTGTTAAAACGGTATTACCCCGCCTTGAACGACTATATTTGCGGCATCCGTCACTGGCTGGGCCGGGGGGGCGGCATGACGGGTCATTTCCTCGAGGATGAGATCGCCTGGCTGCACCGGGTGCATGCGGGGAAAGCACTCTCCGAGCAGTATCAATGGGCCGAGGACCTGCTGCGCCTCGCGCAAACCTTGCGCGCCGGGGCGGACCAGACCGCATCGGACACCGGCTGGCAGGCGCCGGTATTGATTGTGGCGGGCGGCGCCGCCAGTCTGCCGCCGGCAAAAAATCCGCTGGTGGAGTCGCTATTGACAGAGGCATTTCTCGCGCTGGCCGGCACGGTCATTTCCGGCGGATCCACTTCCGGCGTGTCGGGTCTGGCGGGAAAAGCCGCCGGCGAACTGGCCCGGGCAAAAAAGAAAAACTTCAAACTGGTGGGCTACATACCGCATTCGCTGCCGCAGGACGTCAAGAAGGATGGCAATTACGATGAAGTGCGGATCTGCGGGCTGGATCACTTTTCCCCCGCGCAGGTGCTGTGCAGCTGGAATGATCTGCTCGGGGCGGGCATCAAACCTGCCGACGTGCTGCTGCTCGGATTTGGTGGCGGGGAAATCTCCGCGTTTGAATACCGGCTGGCTTTGGCCCTGGGCGCAACCGTGGGGGTGGTGCATTGGCCCGGTGATACGGCCGAGGAACTGCTAAACGATCCGCTCTGGCAAGTGTCCAACCTGTTTCCGCTGCCCGAGGATCCCAAGACCGTCCGGGCGTTTGTGGTCCGGGACGGCTATCCGTTTGGCCCGGCGGAACTGACGGAAATGGCCCGGGAATTTCATGAACGCTACCGGGCCGATAACCGCGGAAAAATAAAGCCGGACAATCTCAAGGGCTGGGAACATTTGCCCGCCACGTATGTGAAGGCGAATCGGGAACAGGCGGCTTATGCCATCCGCATCCTTGAAGCCGCCGGATTTGGTGTCCGCAAGGCGGCGGGGCAGCCGGTCATTTTTAATGCCTTTACCAAGGATGACATCGAGCTCATGGCCGAGCTGGAGCATGGCCGCTGGAATATTGAACGGTTGCGGGACAAATGGCGTTACGGCCCCGTCAAGGACGAGGAGCGCAAACTGCACCCCTGTCTGGTGAGCTGGCTGAAACTGAAAGATGGCGATGATGGCGTGAAGAAATATGACCGCAACAGCGTGTGCGCCTTTCCGGCCATTCTTGCCAAGGCCGGGCTGGAGGTTTTTCGGAAATAGGTGCCGCCCGGGCGCGGCTCAATAACATGTAGTGCGCGGTCAATCCGTGCGGGCCCTTTCGCCCTCAATTTGTGGAGCGTTTGCGTCACAAAGCATCTGATACTCGATTTCCGCCGCCAGTAGCAGGAGTGGAAACAGCAGCAGGTAGATCCAATAATCCCGCCGCTGAATTGAATAGACCATCATTACCAGTGCAACGGGCCAGGCAAAGCAGCGGACGGCGATCCGCGTGGCAATCAGGGGTGCTGGCACAGGGTGATGCGGGAAAAACCAGCCGATGCTGACAGCCAGCGCGGAGCGCAGCACCCGTCCGCCATCCATCGGAAAACACGGCAGCAGGTTGAACCCTGCCAGCATCAGGTTCACGGCATAGCCGAACCGCAAGCCATCCCGTAATTCAAGCCGCCAGCCGTAGTCTGAAAACCAGTCGTTTCCTGATGCCGCCAGCGCAAACAGACCGAGCCGAAACAGTTCCGCAAGCAGGAGACTGGACACCGGACCGGCCAGCGCGATCCAGAATTCCCGGGGACCGGATAATGGCGTTTCCAATTCGGCCGCCGCGCCCGGCGGAATGATAATGACGCGGCGGCAGCCGATGCCAAATCGGCGCGCGGTCAGCACATGCGCAAACTCATGAAACAGCAGCGAAAGGCAGATGATGAGCAGGATGAGCAACGGGTAATCAAGTCGCCACGGATGTTCATCATCGAAGAGTAGCCAGACCAGAAAGCCGGCCGGGTAAACCAACCAGGTGATGTGAAATTGCACCGGCACGCCAGACAACCAGCCAACGGTGAACGGCTGCCAGACAATCCGCGCCACCCCTTTGCCATGGAACCAAATCGTGGAAAACCGGCGATGCCGCAGCTGCCGCATCATGGTTTGCAGATGCAGTCTCAATTGCTGCCAGCGCGTCGGCGGCAGCCCGGCTTCCAGCCGTTGCAGCACGTGCTGTTGCAGATGATTCCGGCGTGGTTTCATGGCTGTGTCAATTGCGGTGGACGGTGTTGACCCTCCTTAGGGAATTGACCGGTGCCAGGCGCAATGGCGCGGAAATTTTATGAACCTGTCGCACCGCTTGGATTCCGGGCGTGCCTTCCTCCGGCGGAGTTAAGTTCGTTGAATCATGCTTTTCAGATTCGATCACTTTGACCGCCGCCAAGGTGGATACCAAATCAGCGTATTGATGCACTGAATTCATGACCTCGCCAATGATATGGTCCAGTTCGCCGGGTGACAGCTGACCTTCCGGGCGATACAGCGAAATCCGGAACCACATCTGCCGCTCACCGGCATCAAACCCAAAAAAACCAAGTGCGGATTTGTCGTTCTTTTCCGCCACCCAGCGCCGGTTCATCTCCTCATCCCCATCCTCGGCCTGCGGTTCCAGCAGCGCGATCAGGGTCAGCAGGTTTTTCTCGGCATTGGCATTGATAAAACAGTTGGCCGTATCCGGATCACCCGTGTGGTCCGCAAAATACATTTGATAGCCCGTGACGTCCTTAACCACATTGGTAACATAGGAATAATTGCGCGCGGCCAGCCATTCGCGGACCCCGGACATCATGGGGTCGGGCGGCAATGGCGCTTCTACCTCGGGCGGTGGTGGCGCCGGCATTGGCGGTGAGCAGGTGCAGCAACCGGAGGCGAATAGGAGAAATAGTGCGCCCAAGCCCAGGCTGCCGGAAAGTGGAATGATTTTTTTCATATTCAGGGTCGGATATGCTTCGCCCTATCTGTAATCGCATTCAGGCAATAAATGAACCGGTGAGATGGCAGCCGGGCTGACCCGCTGATCAGGGATTGGCGTTTGCCTTTGCCCTACAAATACCTGTGCGGGGAGCCGGTCAATACTATTGCAAGCAGCGGTTGCCGGAATCCTGTCTGAGTTGGCATTTGACGTAGAATTGCCGCCGGAGTAGCCTCGCGAGGTAATGTCCGCCACTGCTCCTGATTCCTCTCAATCCGGCCTTGCAGGCACGGGAACGGCTGCCAAGCCGATCAGCCCGCTGTTTCCCTATCTGGTTGGCGGACTGCTGCATGATGTCAATAATTCGCTGACGGTGCTTATGATGTCGGCGGAACTGGGGCGGTCCATGTCCGGCCCGGACTTTCAGGAGTTGATGCTGGACACCAAAATGCACGCCTGCCTGCAGCATGTGGCCCAGGTGGTCCGGCTGATGCAGAGTCTGGCCCGGGATTACTACGCGCCGGGGCCGCAGACCAATGACAGCACCGGGCGCCGGCTGGCAAATCTGGTAGAACAGAAGCGGAAGGCCTCGCCGGGGCTGGACTTCCAGCTCAAATGTGATGAGCGGGTGGAGGCCGCGGATATGCCACCCTCGCTGATCCTGTTTCTGGCCGGTGAATTGCTCTTCAATGCGGCGAAGGCTTGCGGTCCGGAAGCGGGCCATCACATTCAATTGACGGTGGCCACGGAACCGGCGGACAACACCGTGTCGCTTTGCATTCTGGATGATGGTCCCGGTTTCACGGCCGAGAAGCTGACTGCCATCCGCAATGGCGAACTGAAGCCGCCGGCCGACGGTGCCAAGGGCGGTTACGGCCTTTATTTTGTGAACGAAATTGCGCTGCGCCTGCATGGACAATTGCTGGCTTCCAACCGGGACACGGGCGGCGCGCGCGTGGAAGTATTGCTGCCCTTTTATTCCTCCACCCGGCCATGAACCGCACCGAACAGCTTTCGATTCTGATCGTGGACGACCAGCCCGAGGTCTCGCGATTTTATAAGAAGCTGCTCACGGACCGGGGCCATGCAGTGGAGACCTGTTATTTTGCCGGCGAATCATTGCGCCATGTGCGGGACCGGCTGTTTGATGTGGTGGTGGTGGACGCCAAGATTCCGCACCATGGTGCGGGGCTGGGCGGATTGATTCTGGCAGAGGAAGTGGGCGCCATCATGGGGATCAACGCGGTGCTGCTGATGTCACAATACGATATTCGCGGTGAAGTGGCCCATTACAATCCGGCTTTCACATTTCTGCCAAAGCCATCGGTCGTGGATGACCTGGACAACCTGCGGGACTGGGTGGAGAACGAGCTGCTTGCGCGGATGCGGGCGCAGGTGGAGCGGCAATATGGATTTGTAGTGATGCCGTACAATGACCCGGCGGCGGATGCGTGGTTCAAGGACGTGCTGGAACCGGCCATGCAGACGGCGGGGTATGTGGTGCGGCGGATGGACCAGATCCCGCACTCACGGCCGATCAACACCGAGTTGCTGGCCCGGATCCGGCAGGCGCATTTTGTGGTGGTATACGCGCCCTTCCAAAATTCCAATGTGTATTTTGAGGCGGGTTATGCCGTGGCGCTGGACAAGTTCATGCTGTTTGCCGCGCGGGAGATTGAGAACCTGCCGTTTGATGTGCGGTCACATCCTTTCTTCCGGGCCTCGGCGGAACCCACGGCGGCGGGCATGGCGGAACTGGCACGTTTCATGAGCGGTCTGCGGGGGGCTAAAGGATTGGCCGGAACCCCCGGGGGAAAGTTTACATGACAAAGCCGGTCGCATCGTCCGCCAGCACCCCGCGGTACCGGGTGCTGGTAGTGGATGATGAACCGATGATCCTCGAGTTGGTAATCGTGGTGCTGGAGAATGCTCTGCCGGTGACCTGTGATACGGCGGCCAATGCAGAAGACGCGCTGACCCGGCTGCAGTCCTATGAGTATCACGCTTTGCTGACCGACTATAACATGTCCGGAGCCTCCGGGGCCGAACTGGTCTGGTCCGCCCGGCAACTCCGGCCTGATCTGATTTGCGGACTACTCTCGGGGGTGGTGGGGCCGGATGATCTGCAAAAACTGCCAGCCAATGTTTTCTTCCTGGCCAAACCCTTCACCGTCAAGGCGCTGGTGGATGAGGTGCGGCAGGCCATGACCGGCCAGCCATCAGGTTGATTCGGATACCGGCCACCGTTAACCGAATTTCATTCACGTTTGATTCCGGCCAGCGCTTCCCATTCGGCACTGAACTGCCTGATTTTTTCGGCAATCCGCTGCGGATGGCTGACCATCTGCTCGGCATATTTTCCCGCGGCCTCGGGCCGCAACCGGATCAATTCCCCAAAGCCGGTGAGAACAGTCAGGGAGTTGTTGATGTCATGCCGCATCTGGGACAAACGTTGATTGTGCTGGACGATTTGTTCCGGCGTGAGCGTGACGGGCGCATCAGGGAAAATCATGTCGCAGCATCCGAAAACCGGCACCCAAAGGCGACATAATTTTTACCGGACTATCCGCCGTTTTTTCAGTCTTGGCTAAGCATCTCCCGGATGGTCTTGAGCAGCAATTCCGAGGTATAGGGTTTTTGTAAAAAATTTTCTCCCGCGCGCAGGCCACTCTCCACCCCCAGCATCTCACCGCTGTAGCCGGTGGTGTAAATCACTCGCAAGGCAGGTTTTTCCTGGACGAGGCGGCTGGCTAGGTCGCGTCCGGAAATGCCGCCCGGCATGACCATGTCGGTGAAGAGCAGGGCGATTTTATCCTGATGCAAGTGCCAATGCTTCAAGGCATCCACGCCATCGGTCGCGATGATGACCTCGTAACCGTTTCGGGAAAGGATGCGGGCGGCCAGTGTCGCCACGGCAGATTCATCCTCCGCCAGCAAAACGGTTTCGCCCCGGCCTTGGCGCAGGGTTGTTTCAATCGGGCGTTTCCGGACATCCGTCGACTTGCTGCTCGGCAGATAGATTTTGAAAGTGGAGCCGGCCCCCACCTGACTGTCAACAGTGATCCACCCCTGATGCTGTTTGATGATGCCGTAAACGGTGGCCAGTCCCAGACCCGTGCCCCGGCCAACTTCTTTGGTCGTAAAAAAGGGTTCAAAAATACGGTGAAGAATCTCCGGGGACATGCCGCACCCGGTGTCGGCGACGCTCAATAACACAAAGTTGCCAGGCCGGGATTCCGCATCCGCCGGTTCGGTTATCTCCACCGGTTCGGTTTGGATCCGGATCTGGCCTCCCTGCGGCATGGCATCGCGAGCATTAACCGCCAGATTCATCAGCACCTGCTCCAGCATGCCCTCATCGGCCACAATGCGGGACGCTGGCTGCAGGCCAAGTTCAAGCTGGATATTCTCGCCCAAGAGCCGGGTGAGCATCTTTGCCATATTGGAAATGACTTCATTGGGGTCCAGGTCGCGGGGATATACAACCTGCTTGCGGCTGAACATTAGCAGTTGCCTGGTCAGATCGGCGGCGCGCTGGGCAGCCCGCTGAATCTGGGTGGCGCTTTCAAACAGATCCGGCGGCAAGCCTTCGTTCAAACGCATCAGTTCGGCGTGACCTTGAATGACGGTCAGAATGTTATTAAAGTCGTGCGCCACGCCACCCGCGAGCTGGCCAATGGACTCCATCTTTTGAGCCTGGCGGAGCTGGTTTTCCAGCAGAACCCGTTGGGTGATGTCCTCGGCATTGCAATAGACGAACCGGCCATCGGGATTTGAAAAAAACCACCAGATCAACGTGTGCTTGCTGATGACGCTTTCGAGCCGGGCGCGGGAACCGGGTTCTGCCAGGCATGTTTTGACCACCTGCCGATAATTCTCGGGCAATAATTGTTCGATGCGGCCAAGGCCGCTATCGGCCAGCAGCCGGGCGGCGGCTTCATTGTGGAAACAGGCGTCGCCCGCCGGGGTTATTTGGAGGATTGGATTTGGATATAGCCGGGCAAACGCCTCAAAAGCGTTCACGGACGGGCCGTCCAATTCATTCGCCGCAGTCGCCGGCGGGGGCGTGCCCGGAGTTTGGGCGCTGTTTTCAATCATAGGCTGGCTTTACAGAATGCGGTGGGCCATGGGTCAGCAGGCGAATTTTAAGGCGTCGGCAAGTCGGTTTTTGACCGCCGCCAGATGGGGCCGGGTTTCCAGCCGGTGCGGATGCCAGGCCAGATGGACTTCGCGTTCCAACTGTTTCAATGATCGTAATGGGTAAACCCACAGCGTGTCGTAGGAGACGGACAGGCGCGCCAGGTCGGGCAGGATGGCAGCCATCTGGCCGGTGGCAAGTACTTGAGAAACTTGTGGAAAGGATTCGCAGCGGAGCTGGATATCCAGTTTCCATTCGCTGCTGGCAGCCAACTCCTCCAGCCGGTGCTGAAAGAGGGTGTTGCCGCCCTGGGTGGCCAGCGGGAGTTCTTGCAGCAGCGTGGCCTCATCCGCCTTGGTGTTGCGGGGCAGGAGTTTGTCCGGAATAAACAGGCTGTACCCGAATTTGCCGAGGGGCCTGCCCTGCAAGGAGCCGCGTTTCACCAGGTCGGATCGGAGCAGGCCGAAATCAATGGTTTGGTCCATCAACTGGTGGCAGATGGCGAGGTTTTGCAAATCCTGCAACTCGATGACCGACTCTTTAAGCGCTTCCCGCAGCCGCGTGAGGCGCGGTAGCACGAGCCAGTGCAGGAGGCTGTCGCCCGCGCCCAAGACGATTTCCGCCGGCTGTTTCACGCAGGTCCGCTGGAATTCGCCCAGCGACTGAAGATATTCGCGGGCGGCCTGGGCCAGCTGTTTGCCAGCCGGAGTGAGCTCGACGGTTTTACCTGTTTTCTTTTTCAAATCGGCTTTGAAAAATTTTTCTAATTGAGTGAGCTGCCGGCTGACCAGGCTCTGCCGTGAATCATCATCGGGGGCGGCGCTGGCGATGCCACCGGCGTCATCTACTTCCACGAGGGCGGCGAGACGTTCGAGCGAGAGTCCTTTTTCGGCGAACAACCGGTTGAACTTCATGGCGGATAATTAATGGAGCCGCGTCCACAAGGAAAGCGAGAAATGCCGCCGCGTGCCTGACCCGTCGCTCAGGGCGGATGCAAATACCACCCCTGCCCAGGAAAAAGTTCCCGTGGTAAGGTCACCGCAATGTATCAAACCAATCACATAATGAACCTTCAAACCCGGAGAATCCCATGCCAAAAATGAAATCCAACTTTCGCGGCCTCGTGACGTTGCTCGCGAAAAACCTCTACCCCGAAGCCGACGTTTTTGTGCGCGAACTGATCCAGAACGCGCACGACAGCATTCAGTTGCGGCGCGTGCAATCGCCGGATCATCCGGGGCGTATCCATGTGACCCTCGACGAGCCTAGCCGGACCATCACGTTCACCGATGATGGCCTGGGCATGACGAAACATGTAATCGAGGAATTTTTGTCCACCATCGGCGCTTCCGGCACGGGCACCATGACCACGCAATTGAAACAGGGTGCCCATTGTGATGTGGCCACTATCGGGCAGTTCGGCATCGGCCTGCTGTCGGCTTTTGTGGTGGCGGAGCGTGTGGATGTTTACACCCGCCATTGCCAGACTGATGAGTCCTGGCATTGGGTCAATGTGGGCGATGATGAATATACGCTCGATCCCACCTCGGAAATGCCCGACACCGGCACCCAGGTGGTCGTCACTGTAAACCCGGCCTACGGCGAATTTCTCAAGGAGGATGCCCTGGAGTCTGCCATCCGGAAATATGCGGACCTGCTGGGCGTGCCAATTTTTCTGAATGAGCGCGGGCCCATCAACGCCGTGCGCCCGCCGTGGGAAGTGGCGGCCACGCTGCCCGCCCGGGAGCGCGAAAAATATCTGACTGATTTTCTGGACCGGCGCTATCCCGATTCCCCCCTGCTGGTAATTCCCCTGCACCTGCCGCATTTGCAAACGGAGGGCGTGCTTTATATCACTGACCAGCATATCCCGGGGCTGAACACGAGCGGGTTTGTGGACATCTACCAGAACCGCATGTGCGTGCGCCCGCGCGATGTCGAACTGCTGCCGGACTGGGCGAAGTTCGTGCGCGGCCTGGTGGATACGCGCCGGTTGCAACCGACCGCCGCGCGCGACAATGTGCATCGCAACGCCGCGTACCGTGAGCTCAAGGCGGCCCTCGGCGAGGCGGTTAGCGTCGTCTGTGCACCAGCCAAAGCCAGTCCACTGCGTTGCATGGGATTGCGTAGGATAACTGGAGTCCTATCACCGGACGTCAACGCACGTTTGTGGGCGGTTCCGATTTGGGGCAGAAAAAATCCGTGTGTTGCCAGATGCAAAATGAAGGGCGAATGCAAAGCTTTGACCTGTCCTTCACTTGCGGCAAGTCCCGTATAAACCTTGGGAGTAAGGTGCCAGTCATTGGAGTGCTTTTGCAGGAAATCAGCTTCCTGGAAAGTATTCGGCAAGGATTGGAGGGCAATACCATCATAATCTCGGCAGTCAGCAGACAGCACAACCACCTCGGTGTTGGTGGAAGTCTCGTTTTTCGGTGCAACGAATTGCGGATTGGCGAACACTGCCAATTGCCCAGTGCGGTCTGAAACACCCCGGCCAAATACCAGATCCCGTCCGCTGGCCACGTAGCTGACATTGTAACGCTCGCCCAGGAACTCACCCCGGTCATCCAGTAAAGTGGCAAAGCTCAGGAAATTCAACTGGTCGTCCGGACTGATAATCAGATTGGTGATATTGGACGGCAATTTTTCCAGAATCGCCTTCAGCAGCGAGGCAGACAACTCGTGCAGCACACGGACATCTCCTGGCCCGGGTTGCCGCATCAGTTTGCCATATTCGTTCAACTTACGGTCGATCACTGTAGCTGACCCTAACGGCAACCATTCCGGTTTGCCCTTCTTTTTGACGACGGCCACTCCGTAGCGATCCTGCCAGTGGTCGAACCCCAGATAACACGCGTACCGTCCAAACTCAAGCAGGACCGACTGGTCTGATAATGCCGCCTGAACCTCTTCCCAGGTCAGGCCGAACGTCTTTCTCGCCCCGCCATAATTGCCAGCACATTCAGCCAGGTCCTTTTCAAGTTGGTCGGTTTTAGCCCTCCACATTTCGACCTCGTCATGCCAGTGGCCAAAATCAGCCGGAGTGGCGGATGCGGCATTCAATTCTGCTTTGATCAGCCATCCCTTCAACAGCCGCTGCCGTGAATTGATTGGTAGGCGTCAGGTATTTGTCCAACAATAATATACATTGCGCCAGGTTGGTCCCGGCGGCGGTGAAATTTTCACTGCCAATTTGGGCCTGCGCAAGGAACAACAAGGCCTTTCCATACACTACGTTGTCCCGACCATTGAGTGATTCCAATATCGCCCTTGCTTCTTCGTACAGTGGAACGGCCTTAACATCCTGTTTTCCACGATGATAAATGCCGGCAAGATTGACCAGTGTTGCCAGCTTGCCGTTAATATCGACTGTGGGGTGACTTTGCCGGATTTGCAGGCTTTCTTCATAGAATTTAGCGGCAGACTTGGCATCTCCGGTTGCCATTACCAATCGGGCCGGTCCCTCTAAACCAGAAACTGTTTGGGCGAGACTATTTGACCCGCTGTCCCCACCAACCTTTTGCGGCCCTGGTTCCGAAGATATGCTAGAGATGGCAGGTTTAGTTGGCGCTTCTTGCGCAACACCTGCAAAAGGACAACCGCCAGCCGCAATCATCAAAAGCATGAACCCTAAAACCAGCCATGCAGGAAATGATATGCCATACAATCCACAGCCGGCCGCAGGCTTGATGCAATTGTGGTTCCGCCCGCTAAAAAAAGAGGCTGCTGATGTCTCGTGGTTGTGGGCAAGCTTTTGCGTTCCCATGCCGGGCATGGTGCCGCGAAGTCCGTAACGTATGTGTTGCCGGCTAGTGGAAAATTGGTTTAGCCGGGATCGGTTCGCACTTGCCGTTACTTCGTCACATCCGGCAGTTTGCTGATCGAATCCTTGGTGTCGTCGGCGCTGAGGTAGATATAGCCTAGGAAAACTGCTGGAGAGTAAATCGTGCGCCCACAGATCAGGCCCATTTGGAAAAGGCACCAGCGACCTGCCGCCAGTTGGTAATTTCCCATTTAACGCCACCCGCCATCGAAACTCGACGCTGTTGAGCGGCAGCTTTGGACGTGCCCCGGCTAGCCTTCACCACGGTACGGGCTCGGGCTTCCATTTGCTTGACGGTGCTGTGACGGCGTGCTTTCACTGCTGAGTGTGTATAGACCGATTTGCGGTCCGGATCAAAAAATGATCAACTCATGCCATCATCGGACGCTACCCCCAACATGCCCATCGCATAATTAGGATGGGTTAACGGCAAGAAAGCCTGTCCGTGCAGGTAAAAACAATTTGAAACGGCTATGGGTTGAGGTAAATAATTTTCGATACGTTATGACTTTGCGTTATGACTCTAGATACCACCCAAAACAAAAACCCAACGGAACCATTGATTCTGTTGGGTTTAGTCAAAGTGGTGGTAGGTGATGGATTCGAACCATCGAAGGCATAGCCAGCAGATTTACAGTCTGCCCCCGTTGGCCACTTGGGTAACCTACCACTAAAATTTAGCTGCCGGGCGGATTGGCCGCTGTCTGCATTTCATTTTGCAGCGCCCGCAGTTTTGCTGTTCAGTCGTACTGGTGGAAAAAAAAGCGCCAAAATCACACTTTCAAGGTGTTGAATGGCGGTTTATACCACAATCCGACCGACACAGGACGCCATGACAAATTGCCCACAGCGGACGGCCATATTACAGAATCAAACCCAACGGGCAAGTTTTTAGTTGCCCGGTTTTCCAGCAAAAACGCCCGCCGATTCCGGCTTATTTGCCGGGGTTTTTACTGGCCATTCAAATGGCCGGAACCGAACCTGAAACTTCAGCGTGGCATAATGGCCGGATTTGTGGTTAAATAACTCCAGCAATATGGATTCTAAAAAACTGGCGCTGTTGTGCCGAGACCTGGCGGATAATAAAAAGGGCGAAAACATCGTCATTCTTGACGTGCGCAAGCTGTCGTCCGTGACCGACTATTTTGTGCTGGCCTCCGGGACCAGCCAACCGCATCTCCGCGCCATTGTGGAAGAGATTTCCAGCCAGTTGCGGGACGTCCATGAGTTGCGCCCCGCCCGCTCCGAAGGCACCAAGAACGGCACCTGGGTGGTGATGGATTATTTCGATGTGATCGTGCACGTCATGCACACAGAAACCCGTCAGCGCTACGATCTGGAAGGTCTCTGGGGCGATGCGAAACCCCTAAAGCCGGCAAAAGTGGCCAAAGCACCCAAAGCAGAAAAGGCCGCCAAAAAAAAGCGGACCACCAAGGCCTGATCTCAAGGCTGCCAGTCGAGGCTGGCAGCCGAATTACCACATCAATTGCACCGTAGCAGTTTCCCGTTTCCGGCCATACCTGACCGGATTCAGGGGTGATTGGGCTGAATCTCGTCCGCCGCCTTGACCATGTCATCAAGGATTTTCTTGAATTCGACCAAACCGGTGGAGGGTACAATGATGGTATCCCGCCGGCCGCCCACATCTTCCGTAATACGCAAAAAACGTCCCCGGGGATTCTCTTTCAGGGTAAAAACGAACGTCTTGCGCTCAATCTGCACCTCGGCACTTTTGAGGGTGTCTTCATTGACCGGCGGCTTTGGTTGGCCAAATGGCCTCCGGGCAAAAGGCGAAGTTCTTTCGTTTGAAATCATAATCCGTTTGTTCCAAGCATCATACGTGTTAACCGCATGCTGGCAAGCACGCAGTTTAACATCGTCCACTTTCCCCGATTGTCAACAAACAGTTATAAAATATTTGCCGCCAGCTCAGCCAGCTCGGAACGCTCGCCTTTTTGCAGTTCCACATGGGCCGCAATGGCTTGGTCACGGAACCGGCTGATAATATAATTGAACCCGTTGGACGAGGAATCCACGTACGGATTATCAATCTGATAGGGGTCGCCCGTGAACACAATCTTGGTACCATGACCAACGCGAGTAATGATCGTTTTGGCCTCCAGCGGCGTCAAATTTTGCGATTCATCAATCACCATGAACTGATTCGCAATGCTCCGCCCGCGAATGTAGCTCAAGGCTTCCACTACGATACTGCCGCTGCGCATGAGATCCGCCGCGCGACGATGGTCGTGCCCCATGTTCAGATCGCTCAACATTTCCAAGGCGTCATGGATCGGCTGCATCCATGGAGCCAGCTTCTCCTCCAATGATCCCGGCAGAAAGCCAAGTTCCTTGCCCATGGAAATGGTCGGCCGCGCCACCACCAGCCGGCGGAATTCGCGGTCATTGATCACCCGTTTCAAGCCCGCCGCCATGGCCACCAAGGTTTTGCCCGTGCCCGCCTTGCCCATGAGCGTCACCAGCTTCACCCGGTCATCCAGCAGCGCATCGAGCGCAAAGTGCTGCTCCCGATTGCGCGGCTTGATGCCCCAGACCCCTTCGCGGGAATCCAGGATCGGAATCAGCTTGGTCCCCGTGGCGTCCACCTTGGCCAGCGCCGTCTTTTTGGGATTCGCCTCATCCGTGAGCGTGTAATATTCGTTCGGACAATATTTCCGTCCGCTGTCGAGCACCAGTTCGCCCTTGGCGCGAAAGGCCGCCAATTTTTCCGCCGACGCCGCCATATCCACCATGCCCGTGTACAGATCGGTAATAAACACACGATCCGTCTCGTAATCCTCCGCCATCAGCCCCAAGGCGTCCGCCTTGATGCGCAGATTGATGTCCTTCGAGACCAGAATGGTCGCATTCTTGGGCTGCGCCTTCTGCACACTGGCCGCGTAGGACAGAATCCGGTTATCCACCGAATCCTTGGACAGAGCCACCTCCGCATGGCCATTCTTCTGAAAGCCGATCTTCAGCTTGCCGCCATTGGGCAGGTCCACCCCCTCGCTCAAGCTGCCCTCACCGCGAAAACCGTCCAGCATCCGGGAAACCGTCCGCGCATTGCGGCCCAGTTCCGTGGACTCCCGCTTGAAGCGGTCGATTTCCTCGATCACTTCAATCGGCACCAATACATTGTGCTCCTTGAAATTGACGAGCGAGTTGGGGTCGTGAAGCAGGACGTTGGTATCAAGTATATAGTTTTTCACAGTGGATAAGGGTGGCAGGGGGAGGCACCGCGAGAGTCGCGGTGGCGAACGTTATTTGCAAACAACGGCATTAAAATAATATTCCCTGAGACGCCTATGATTTTTTTCACACTGCGAAACAGAGTCAAACATAATCCGCATTAAAAGAGAAAATTCGGCGACGTTACCCCGCCAAGACCATTGGTCGGCCCAA
>CAIJGS010000265.1 GCA_903820285.1 uncultured Verrucomicrobia subdivision 3 bacterium
CCCGCCGGCGCAAGTAATTCATTCAACGCAACCAAACCCGAAACAACACCCTCGCTGCTTTATGGTGGCGGGGGTGTTTGCTTGCCTGCTAACGACAGGCTTATCAAAGGCAATTTGCATTCGCAACCCGAACGCCAATGTGCTCCGCCCGGACGCCGAAGCGGGCGGCCACCGCCATGAGACGCATCGGCAAAATCCGTGGTCGCGGTTTTTTCAAATACCCGCATCGTTGTCTAAAGTGGCATTCCCACCGTCGCTGGCTGCACTTTCATAATCGCTTGCCGCAAGTGCGCGTCCGGCAGCAACGTTTAATTCATTTCGCAATCGCTGGCTGCATTTGCTTGGAGAAATGGTTGCGCTTGTGTTTTACTCTTGGCTACGGGAGTCATCTAGAACTTTTACATATACCTATATCATATATCTTATCATGAAAAAACAATTAGCAATGATCGTTGCGGCTGGTTTTGCCACCGCGATTTCCATTCAGGCAAGCCCGACGCTTTCCACCCTGACCTTCGACGATGTCAATTCTCCAGGTTATTACAACATATCCTGGAGCCAAGATGCAGTTTATGACGGTATGGTGTGGAATGCCGGCGACTCTGGTGACATTGGCATTATCAACCCCAATTATTATTATGGTTGGGGCGAATATGACCCTCTGTCACTTTTCACCGGCCAAGCTGGTTTTGGCTATGCCAACGGATTGGTATCCGGTCCGAACGTGATGGACCTCGGCGGCACCTCCTCGATGAGGGCTCAAGGCGGATATACTTTCGACCTTTACTCCGGCTATTTTGCCGCTGCGTGGAGCGACAATACTTCAGTCACTTTTGTTGGCTATCTGAATGGAGTGCAAACGTATTCTGATACAGTCATTCTAAATACGGAGGCTCCCACGCTGGTGAATCTGGGCTTTGTTGGAGTTGATAAGGTTTCCTTTTTGGGCGGCGAAGACAGCCCGTACATTTCGGCGGATAACTTGGTCTTCAATTTGAATGGGGCTCCGGGCGCCCCCGCCCCCACCCCCGAGCCCGCCACCCTTGCGCTCGCCGGTTTGGGTCTCGCCGGCCTGATCGCCGCCCGCCGGCGCAAGTAATTCATTCAACGCAACCCAACCCCAAACAACACCCTCGACAGTTCATTGTGGCGAGGGTGTTGTTTGTTCACAATTACGGCCCAGGGCAATGCCGTTCCATAGTTAAAAACACTTAGTCCGAACGCAATCAATCCGGCTTGCCTGCGGATTTATTTATTTATCACGCCGAGTAGGCGGGACAATCCGCTCCACTTATTATGAATAATGAATGGTATGCCTGGCATCAGCGCCCCCAGAGCCAAGAGACCGGGCCGCTTACGGCCGCAAGCCAGATCCCGCCCGCCGGCATCCCGAAAAAGCGCCGGTCCGGGAAGACGTGATTCAGACCTACCGGCTGGAAATCGAACGGAAAACCTTTGTGTTGGCCTTGAAAGAAAACGTGCTCGGACGGCTGCTGCGCATCACCGAAGCCTCCGCTTCTTATATCAACACCATCATCATTCCCGCCGCTGGCCTCCCGGAGTTCAAGGCGTTGCTGGAGGAAATCATCCGCGCCTCCGAAAGCAATCCGCCGCCTGCGGCCTGAACGGGGCGGGCTACGGAGTGACATCCCGCGGCAACTCAAACCAAAAAACACTCCCCCGTCCTGGCTCACTGCGCACGCTGATACTCCCGCCGTGGGCCTCGATCGCCAGTTTGCAAAAGGTGAGGCCCAGACCAATGCCCGGCCGGTGGCGGTTTTCCCCGAGTGTGCCGAATTTGTTAAAAATCACCGCCTGCTGATCCGCCGGAATCCCGGGCCCCTCGTCCGTAACGGCCACGCGCGCCGTGGCCGCAGTGCCCGTTACCGCCAGCGTGATGCGCCCGCGTTCGGGCGAAAAGGCCAGCGCATTCCCCACCAGATTTTGCAGCACCCGCGCGATCAAGTCGCGATCCGCCCATACGACGACCGGCGCTCCCGATGATTCCAAAGCAATGGTTTTATCCTCCCGAATAATCTCATGCTCCGCCTGAATTTCACCGGCCAGCCGAACGAGGTCAATGGCGGTGCGGTTCAGTGGCAACTTGCCCGCCTCCAGCTTGCTTACCGCCAGCATCTCGTGGGTCAGGCGGACCAATCGGGCCATCCCGGCCCGCGCCTCTTTCAAATACCGTGCGCCTTTGGGGGATAAACTTCCCGCTTCAGTACGTTCTAACATTTCGTGGTAGCCGTCCACCGTCATCATCGGCGAGCGCATGTCATGCACGATCATGTGCGTCAGGTTGTCCCGTTTCTGCTCGAGCTTCTGCAATTCGCGGTAATTTTCCTCCAATTGAATGTTTTGCCGGCGAATCTGCAGGTGCGCATTCACCCGGGCCAGCACCTCGGCCGCTTGGAATGGCTTGGTCACATAGTCAACCCCGCCGGCCGCAAAGGCGCGGAGCTTGTCTTCCACCCCCTCCATGGCGCTGATAAAAATTACCGGAATCTCGCGCACCCCATCCAGCTGTTTTAATTGGCCGCAAACGGCGAAACCATCCGCCCCCGGCAACCGAATATCGAGCAGGATCAAATCCGGTGGCGTCTGCCGCACCGATTCCAGCGCCACCTCGCCCGAGGGCACGAGCCGCACCCGGTGGCCGGCCGCCTTTAGAATGGCCGAGAGCAGCCGGAGGTTTTCCGGCACATCATCCACTATCAGGATAACGGCAGCATCCATAAATCGGCTATTTGTCCGGATCCAGCAAGCGGAGCAGGCCGGTGGAGTCCAATTGATTGGCCATGCGGGTCATGCGCGCCGCCAGAATGGGATCCAACTCCATCACCCGTTGCAGCAACCGGCTCACCTGCTCATAATCGCCATAAACAATCACCTCGCGCAGTTGTTGGCGCAATGCCGCCGGCAACCGTTGCACCCGGGCCAGATTAACCGTGGCCGGCTGGTCCCGAACCGGCTGTTTGGCCGGGCTGACCGGCGCCCCCGTGCCCAATAAAAGCCGGATTTTGCCAAGCAGTTCATCCGCATGCACCGGCTTGGCCACAAACTCGTTGGCGCCGGCCTGGAAGGCGCTCAACCGGTCGTCCTCGTAGGCCGAGGCGCTCACCGTAATGATTTTCAAGCGGGCACCGCCGGCCCCGGCCCGCAAGCAGCGGATGGCTTCCAGCCCGTCCATCTCGGGCATGCGGGTATCCATCAAAATCAGATCCGGCATCTGCGCGGCACACTCGGCCAGCGCTTCCTTGCCGGTGGTGGCCACCCGGGTTTTAAAGCCCGCCCCCGCCAATATTTTTAAGATCAAGTTGCGATTTTCCAGTACATCATCCGCCACGAGTATGTCCAATGCCGCCGCCACTGGCGCGGGCAATGAAGCTGAAACCGCCGCCGTCAACGGGCTGGCGGTACCGTCAGCCAGGACGACGGGAACTTCCAGACAAAAGCTGCTACCTTTGCCCAACTCACTGGTCAAAGTAATCCGCCCCCCCAAAAGATGGGCAAATTCCTGACAGATATACAAACCCAACCCCGTTCCGGACCTGGTCACTTTGCCCTGCTTCAGCTGTTCAAATTTTTGAAAAAGCCGGGTTTGATCGGCCGGCGAAATACCCGCGCCGGTATCCTTCACCGAAAGGACCAAACGGGTTTCACCGGCAGCCGCTTGGCGCAGTTCCACTTCCAGCCGGATCTCACCCTCCTCCGTAAATTCAATGGCATTGCTCAACAGGTTTTCGGCAATCTGCCGCAACTTATCCCGGTCCGCCACAATGAACGCCGGCAGGCTGGGCGATGGCTGGTAGGACAGAGCCAATTGCTTGGCATCCGCCCGTTCCTGAAACAGCTGAACCACCTCCCGGAACAAGTCCGCCGAGTTGAACTCCTGGGCGTACACTTCCATTTTGCCCTGCTCGATCCGGGAAACATCGAGGATGCTGTTCAGCAGATTCAGCAGATTGGAACTGCTGCGGTGAATGATCCGCACCTGCTCCTGCACCGGCGCAGGCAGCGTTTCGTTGCCCCGCAGCATCTGCGCATAGCCCCAAATGGCGTTCATGGGCGTGCGAATTTCATGCGACATGTTGGCCAAAAATTCCGTCTTCGCCCGGTTGGCGGCTTCGGCCACGTCCCGCGCTTCCTGCAATTGCTGCGCCACCTTGCGCCGTTCAGTGTTGTCATAGAGCGTCGTCAGACAGTGGGTGACCTGTCCGCTGTCATCCCGCACGACCAATACATTGATCACCACCGAGAGCGTGGTGCCATCCTTTTTGAGCAATTCGGCATCCGCATCATAACGTGCGCCGCGATTCGTGAAGCCGGCGTAATTTTGCCGAAACAGCGCCTGCTCGGCTGGCGTCAGAAATTTCAGGTGCGGCTGGCCAATCATTTCCTCCCGCGCGTACCCCAGCCATTTTAATTCCGTATCATTCACGCGCAGCACTACCCCGTTTTTATCCAGACTGTGATAGCCGCAAGGAGCCTGATTGTAGAGATCCTCGTTCTCTTGGGAATATTTTCGGAGCTTGGCCTCGGACTGCTTTACCTCTGATAAATCAACAATATTACTTAGCAAACAGTATCTTCCACCCAGTAGCACCTTTTCGATGGATACATTGCATACGATGCCTTCACCGTCTTTTTTGTGCAGAACCAGTTCGAAGTTGTCGTGACTTTTGCCTTCGACCAGGTTGTTCAGGGCGGCCCTTCGCGTCGCTAAATCGGGGTACATGCCCAACTCCACGGCATCACGTCCCAACACTTCGGCACGCTCAAATCCGAACATTTTCTGGAACGCGTCGTTGACATCAATAATTTTCCCGCCGGCCACCTCACTGATGCTGTAGGCCAGCGGCGACCGGTAAAAAATCTTCTCGAATCGCTGATTGGCTTCCAGAAAAGCCGCCTCCGCCCGTTTACGCGCGGAAATATCGAGGACGTTGGAAAGCAGAAAGAACTGGCCTTGGATCGGCACCAGTTCCACCGAGACGGCCAGGTCAAAGATCTGACCGTCTTTTTTCCGGCCACGCGACTCCAGTTGTTCTAGCCGGCCGTTTTTTTGAATTTCCGCGATGCCCTGCTTCCGGTCTTCCGGATCGGCATACAAGTTGAGTTCCAAAGAAGTCTTGTTGAGCATCTCCTCACGCGCATATCCGTATAATTTTAAAAAGGCCGGATTGGCGTCCATGATCAGCCCATCCTCGGCCCGGGAAATACAGATGCCCACCGGGGAGCATTTAAAGATCGTCTCGAAGCGCTCCCGGACTTCGGCCAGCTGGTTTTCCGTGGCTTTCCGGGCCGTGATGTCGCGGGCCACGCTGAACGCATACTCCTGGCGCTCAAAATTCACATAATTACTGTGAAATTCCATCACCAGGGAACCGCCGTTTTTTCGCCGCCCGGTGATTTCGTAAGTCGTCACCCCGGTGGCCTTCAGTTGCTGCCAGTGATCCGCCCAGGCGGCGCCGGTAAAAGCCGGAAACAGTTTGCGAATCGAGGCCCCGATCATTTCCTCCCGGGCAAACCCGTAAAGGTGGCACGCGGCGGTGTTCACATTGATAATCTGGCCGGTGGCATCTTTCCAAATCACCGCATCCGTAAAATGATCCACGCAAAACTGGGTCAACCGCAAAGCCTCCTCCTGGCGCTTGCGCCAGGTGACATCCGTGGCAATCCCGATGCTATGGAGCCGCCCTTGAATCGGGATGGATACCAGGGATATTTCCGCGGGAAACACTTCGCCATTTTTACGCGCACAGGTCATTAACCGGCGGCCGCCGGCTTCATGGGCGGCCGCCGCCGGGGCCGGTTCCACGGCTAAACAGCCCACCAGGCTGGCGATATCACGGTTCAGCACTTCCGCCGCCGACCAGCCAAATATCTTTTCGGCCATGTGATTCCAAAAGATGATCCGCTCGGCGCCATCCAGCAGGTAAATCGCGCTGCCGGCGGCATCGGTCAGGGCCCGGAATTTCTGCTCACTGTCCGCCAACTCCTGCGTGCGCTGCCGCACTTGCCGTTCCAATTCTTCATTCGCCGTTGCCAGGATGTTTTCCGCCGCCTTTTGATCCGTGATATCATAGCAGTAGCCAATATATCCCCCAAAAACACCAACCATCGTCTGGTACGGCACCCCATGGTCGGCCAGCCACCGATACTGACCGTCGTACCGCCGGAGGCGATACTCCAGTTTGAACGATGCCCGCCGCCCGAATGCCGCCATGTATTGTTCGACACAACCCGCCACATCTTCCGGGTGGACCCCTTCCACCCAGCCATCACCCTGTTCCTGCGCCAGGGGGCGTCCGGTAAATTGGAGCCAGGTATCGTTGAACCAGTCACATTTGGCGCCCGTGCCGGCCCGCCAGATGAGCGCCGGGGCTTTATCGAGCAGGGTCAGGTAAAAATCCCGCGCCTTTTCCAGTTGCGCCTCCGTCCGGCGCCGCTCGGTCAGGTCGCTGGCATAGAGCAGAATCTTTGGATGGTCGACATCTGAATAATCCAACCGGCTGGAAACTTCCATCCAAAGATAGGTGTCATTCCGGTGCCGCAAACGCAGGCAGATCACCGCCTCTGAGCGGCTCAGGTGTTGCCGGGCGGCCCCCCGGTCGGCCGGATGCAACAAACCGAAAAAGGAAAGCCCCTGCAATTCCGCCGAGGTCCACCCAAGCACCGATTCATGGTTGGGGCTTAAATAAAGATAACGCCCTTTAAGATCCAATTCGCCAACCAGATCCGTGCCGTTTTCCACCAACAAACGGTACCGCTGTTCACTTTCCGCGAGCGCCTGGGCCGCCTGTTTCCGCCGGGTAATGTCGTGAATGACACTGACCACCATCCGCACCCCGCCAATCGTCACCCCTTGGGTGCTGACATCCGCGGGAAACACGCTGCCATCTTTGCGCCGGTGCCGGGTTTCAAACAGCGACCCTTCGTAGGCTATTTCCATCTGGCGGTCAATTTCCACCGCATCCGGGGCGGCGCGCAAATTATGAACGCGTAATGCCAGCAGTTCGTCGCGCGTATAACCATAAGCCGACAGGGCCGCCGGATTGGCATCCAAAATTTTCCCGTCGGAACAGCGAATGCGCAAAAGACTTTCCCGGCTGGCACTGGCCATTAACTCGGACAGGCGCAGCTCATTTTCGATCCGCCTGGCCTCGGTGATGTCGCGCCCAATGATGACCAACCCTTTGCGGCGGCCGTCCGGGTAAAAGACCGGCACCTTGTACACCTCAAAGGTATGCAAAATGCCGTCCGGCCCGATGGCCTGCTCCTCCATGAGTTGTTGCTTGCCCGCCTGCCAGGCTTGTTCATCGGTCTGGATGCAATACTCATGCGCCGCCTTCAATTCCGGGATGTCGCCGGCCATTTCGGCGTCTGTGCGGCCCCGCCAGGGTCGTTTGTCCGTTTGAAACAGCTTTTCCGAGGCGGCATTGATAACCTGCCAGCGCCCCTCGCCATCCTTGAAAAAAATGATGTCCGGTATGGCCGCCACCAAAGTTTCCAGATTTTCCCGCGTGTTGTTTAATTTCTCACCCTCAAGCAGGCCCTGCCATGCCCGGGCGATGTCCTGCCCCAGATTGGTGAGCAAGGACAATTCTTCCTCGTCAATGCCATCCACCCGGTTGCACTTCACCGTGAGAACGCCCAGCGCCGTCTCCCGGAAAAGAATCGGCACCGAGGCAATGGCGGCCGCTCCCGTGGCTGCCACTTCGCCCCGCCACGGGGCAAACCGGGGGTCATTTGCCAAATCGTTAAACACCACCGCCCGCCGCTCCCGCAGGGCCAATCCCGCCGGTCCCCGCCCGTGGGGGGAATCGTCCAACATAATCGGCACCTGGGGAAAACGCCCGGCGCCAGCCCACGCCAACGCTTCGACCCGTTGCCCGGCGGCATCCGGACGGCCGATCCAGACCGAAACATAATCCAGGGTCCGGGCCAGGGATTCACAAATCTGTTCGCAAAGCGGGATCAGTTCATTTTCCCGGTTAAGCACATGGCTTACCTCGCGCAGGCAGGCCAGCAATTGTTTCAGGTGCGCAATCTGCGCCGCTTCCCGGGTGTCGCGCGGAGGTTGGGACATGATGATTTAGGCGCAAAAAGTGATGGTGGGGGGCTCGGCGATTCCCGCTCCGGGGAATCCCGGCGCGCGGTGGGGAGCCAGCCAGATTTCCAGTTCGATTCCCGCTGGCTCCAAGTTTTTGATCGTCACCCGCCCGCCCAGCCGCTGGATGATGTGGGCCGCCACCGCCGGCGACAGCCCCAAATCGCCGCCCCGGATCAGCGTTTTGCCAACGCCCATGACTTCAAAAAAACCGGGCAAGGCGTCGGCCGGCACCGAATGGCCGAACGCCCGGATTTTTAAACCCGGCCCCTCGTCGCCCGAACCGGCGGCCAGTTGCACCTCCGCGCCAGTCCGTGAAAACTGAATGCCCGTTTCGATCAGACAGCCCAACGCCTTGGTCAACAATTCCGGATCCGTTTGGATGCGTCCAAGCCCGGTTGGCACGGGCGCGAGCGTTACCCCATGCTCCCGCGCCAGGGCGGCGGCCTTCAAACAGGCGACCGACACACACGCCTCCAGCGCCACCTCGCTGCGGCCGAACGCCACCTCTCCCACCTGCACCTGGGAAAGCAGCAAAGCATCGTCCACCAGCTTCATGATTCGGTGGCGCGAGGCATCAAACATCTCCTGATACTCGGCAAATTGCGGCTGCCCGCTGATTTCCGCCAAGGCCAGCTCGGCCACGCCTAACAGGCCGTTGAGCGGCGTGTTCAATTCGTGGGAGATCACCTTCAAAAAATCGGTTTTGGCCCGGTCCAACAATGACAGCCGCAGATTGGACTCCGCCAACTGTCGGGTGCGCTCCCGCACCGCCTGTTCCAGCCGCGCACTATGTTGTCGAATTTCCTCCTGCATCCGGTGCAAGGCAATATGCGTGCCCACCCGCGCCAGAATTTCCTCCGTCTGAAAAGGCTTGGTCACATAGTCCACGCCGCCAGCTTGAAAGCCTTTCACCTTTTCCTGGGTTTCGCCGTGGGCGCTCACAAAAATGACCGGAATATCCCTGAGCCGCTCATCCTGTTTCAGTTTCTCGCAAACCTCATAACCATCCATCTCCGGCATCCGCACGTCCAGTAAGATCAGTTCCGGCGGCTTGACCCCGGCCGATTCCAACGCCAGGGCTCCGCTATTGGCCACGCGAATGACATACCCGGACTGCCCCAGCAGGCTGGCCAGCAATTGCAAATTCGCCGGCTGGTCATCCACGCACAGGATGCTGCCGGCGGTTGGAGTTGTCATCTCACTGGTCATATTTTGCCCTTCGGATTGCCGGTAAATTCTTTTAGACAACGGTTTAAAGTGGCTTTTGCCCGTTGCGACACTTGCAAGACCTGACCGAACCCCCGCAGGTGTACACATTGTTTTTGCGCGGCATCCGTCTCCACGCGATCCAGAAAGGCCAAATTGACGATGGCATTGCGATGCACCCGCACAAACTGTCCGGCCGGCAATTCCTGCTGCCACTGCTTGAGGGCCTTCCGAAACATCACATTTTCACCCTTTCCCCCCCAGTAAACCTTGGAATATTCCCCAAACGCCAAAAAAGCTTTCACCTCGGAAATTTTGAGGAACTGCTGGCGTCCGCCTTCTTTGATCAGCAACGCCGGCCCACTTTTATCCGCCGCCGGCCGGCTGGCGGCCAGGGCGGGTCCAAAGGTGCTCCGCAATTGCTCGACGATTTCCGCTGACAGCCCCGCTGCCAAAGGCGTTTTGCCGGATTTTTCCGCCGCCGCCCCGCCATCAACGTCCAGATCAAAAACCAGGTTGGTGACCACTTCCACCGTCTGTTTGAGACGCCGCCGCTGCCGCTGTTGGGCTTGTTTCTGGCGCCGCAAACGGGCTTCCACCGCGTCGAGAATCACCGGATGCGGCGCGGGTTTGCCAATGAAATCGTCCCCGCCCACATTGATGCTCTGGCGGATGCGTTCGGGATCCGTGCAACCGCTAAGATATATCACCGGCGTTTCCGCCAGCCGGTCATCCTGCCGCATCATCACCACCACTTCCTGGCCGGTCATTCCCGGCATCTCGAGATCGCACAAAATCAAGTCCGGCGAATTTTTGCGGGCGGCGTTCATACCCCGCGCACCATCCAGGGCGATGGTGACTTCATGACCGTTGTCGCCCAGAAATTCGCCCAGCACCTGGCACAGCCGGGCATCATCATCAATGATCAGTATTTTCGCCATTTGCCAATTGCGTTTATCAACCTGCAATGGGCCTCATCGTGAGCCCATGAAAGCATTCCCTGCGCATTTCACTTCTATTCGGTTTTCTGATTGAAGTTAACGTGCCATATTTCGTCAACAAAAGATATTTAAATCAACCGGCGAAGGAATTTTTGCAGTAAACGTATGGTTTTCCCGCCAAAGCCAACCCGCGCGCCGGGAAAGCTAAGCGAAAAAGCTTAAGAGATCATTTGTACGGCCCTGAATTGCCAGGCACCGGCCGCCGTCGGCGGTGGTAGCCACTTCCAGGGTCAGACACGTGTTTTCCTTGCAAATGTAATAAGCAAACGTCCGTTCCTGAATATTCTTTATGGCATCCGTATAACTGTGGCTCCAGGACAGCCCTTTGAAGTTGCCCTTGATCCGCAAAACTTCCGCATGACCGGGCGCGCGGGCGCGAGTTTCTAGAGACTTAATTTCCAATACTATCCGTGTTTCAAATGCCGGCAGCATATTTGGTGGATTTCCCTCGGGTTCCCAAAGATTAGGTGGCAAATGCCTCCATGGCCTGCACCGGCTGTTTAAAATAAAATAGCAAATCTCCGTCCGGCTGGGGCACTACCGTGGCCATTTCCCAGCCCAAAGCCCCCCACTGCCTCACGAGCAACGCTTGGGAGTCGGCCGTCACATCCAGCCCGGCGGCCCGGGCGCTGACTATTTGGTAGCGCCATTGCGTGGAGGCGGAAACTTTGGCCAGTTTCTCGAGCAGCCGGCTTTTGCAAAATTGATTCTTTCGCTTATAGCCAAAGCGTTCGGCGGTGTAATCCCGCCCTTGAACCAAATGCTTAAGGCAAAGGCCCGCACTTGACGCTGGCTGGCCACAGATTCTACACCCGCCGCGAGCCATCTGCCGTAACTGCCATTTGCGCTGACGCGAAACCGGCAGATCAGCAAACTCATCCTTAATGCTGGGCCGCCCACGCTTGCGCTTGGCTGGCTCCGGTTCAACTACTATGGCCGTTGGCATTGTTGGTTTCGTTTTGGCATTCATAATCATCATGACATTCTGGACAACTCTCAATTTACAATCAGCTTTCGCCAAAAACACAACAATGCATTATTCGTATTGTTTTATGCAGCAAATGACCAATGTCATCACGAGAAGTTGGAGCCGTGCTCCTTTCGAATCTAATTCTCCCGCTCAATGATCGGCTGGTGGATTTCCGGTTCTGAAACCGTTTTTGCCAGATGCGTCCCTTTGGTCAGCAATCGCGGGAGCCCGCAAAACTCATGCACCAGAATAACATGGATCGACCGCTCATCTTTTTTTTGCTATTGTGGAATCTACAAGTAGACCGATTAAGGCCCACTGCCAAATAGACATCAGGTGAACTGCTTCGACCCGAGGGGTTAAAAAAGACCATGGCAATGATGCAAATTCGATGAATGTCATTCCAAACCAACTAAACACTCCTGTAAACGCCATTACATAGCCTACAATTACCAATAAAATGTAAGCTGAAGGAAAAGTCCAAGTGTGTTTGATGCGCATAAAGGAGGCAGTCAAAATTTATTTATTTGCATAGCCATCCCATAAGCCG
>CAIJGS010000266.1 GCA_903820285.1 uncultured Verrucomicrobia subdivision 3 bacterium
CGAACACGATCAGCGGCGTGCCGCGCTTTTGATATTCGATCGAAGCGTCATAGATGGAGAGCTTCGTGCCTTCGGGCTGGAGCAGCGTGTCGCCGCCTTCCTGACCCGCCAGCATGAGGTTCTTGATGCGCACATTGGCGAACGTGCCGCGCGTCATCACGCGGTCGTTGCCACGACGCGAACCGTAGCTGTTAAAATCTTCCGCCGTCACACCGTGTTCGATCAGATACTTCCCGGCGGGCGAAGATTTCTTGATGGAACCGGCGGGCGAAATGTGATCCGTCGTCACGCTGTCGCCAAACACCGCCAGCGCGCGGGCGTTCGTGATGGGCTTGATGCTGCCGGGCGTGAGCGAGAAGTTCGTGAAGAACGGCGGCTCCTGGATGTACGTGGACTGGCGGTCCCACTCATACACGTTGCCCGTGCTGGAGGGAATCTCGTTCCACTTCGGATTCTGCGCGGCAAAATCCTTGTACAAACGGCGGAACACATCCGGCTGGAGCGCCGTGGAGAGCAGGTCGCGCACCTCGCGGAGCGACGGCCAGATATCGCGCAGGAAGACCGGCTTGCCGTCCTTGCCCGTGCCGAGCGGATCGTTCGCCAGATCAATGTCCACATGGCCGGCCAGCGCAAACGCGACGACCAGCGGCGGCGACATCAGGAAGTTCGCCTTGATGTTCTGGTGCACGCGCGCCTCGAAATTGCGGTTGCCCGAGAGCACGGCGGCCGCGACGAGATTGTTCTTCACCACCGCGTCTTCGATCACCGGCGCGAGCGGACCCGAGTTGCCGATGCACGTGGTGCAGCCGTAGCCGACCAGGTTGAAGCCGAGCTTGTCCAGGTACGGTTGCAGGCCGGTCTTGTCCAGATAGTCCGTGACCACGCGCGATCCCGGGGCCAGCGAGGCCTTCACCGCCGGGCCCACGGTCAGGCCGCGTTCCACGGCCTTCTTGGCCAGCAAACCTGCCGCCAGCATCACGCTGGGATTCGACGTGTTCGTGCAGCTCGTGATCGCCGCGATCAGCACCGAGCCGTGGCCGATGGAAAACTTGCCTTTGCCTTCCTGCACCACGTCCGCCTTCGTGCGGCCGAGGTCTTCGCTCTTCATGCCAAAGCCGGATTCCGTCACCGGCTTGCTGAACGCCGTCGTGAATTCATGCTTCAGCTTCGGCAACTCGATGCGATCCTGCGGACGCTTCGGGCCCGCCACGCTCGGCAGCACCGTGGCGAGGTCCAGTTCCAGTTCCTGCGAATAGGTGATTTCACCCTTCGCCGGAATGCCCCAGAGACCCTGCGCCTTGTAATAATTTTCGTACGTGGCAATCGCCTCTTCGCTGCGGCCCGTGGCGCGCAGATAATTGACGCATTCCGCATCAATCGGGAAGAAGCCCATCGTCGCGCCGTATTCGGGCGCCATGTTCGCGATCGTCGCGCGGTCCACCACCGGCAGCGCCGTGGCGCCGGGACCGTAGAATTCCACAAACTTGCCCACCACCTTCGCCTTGCGGAGGATCTGGGTGACCGTCAGCGCCAGGTCCGTGGCCGTCACGCCTTCGCGCAGCGCGCCCGTCAGGTGCACGCCCACCACGTCGGGAGTCAGGAAATAAACCGGCTGACCGAGCATGCCGGCTTCGGCTTCGATGCCGCCCACGCCCCAGCCCACAATGCCGATGCCGTTGATCATCGTCGTGTGCGAATCCGTGCCCACCAGGGTGTCGGGATAATACACATTGCCCGCGCTCAGCACGCCCTTGGCCAGATATTCCAGATTCACCTGATGCACAATGCCGATGCCCGGCGGCACCACCTTGAAGGTGTCAAACGCCTGCATGCCCCACTTCAGAAATTGATACCGCTCCCGGTTGCGCGTGAATTCCAGGTCCAGGTTCTTCGCCAGCGAATCGGCGCCCCCCGCGAAATCCACCTGCACCGAGTGATCCACCACGAGGTCCACCGGCACCAGCGGCTCGATGATCTTCGGGTTCTTGCCCAGCAGCGAGACCGCGCTGCGCATGGCCGCCAGATCCACCAGCAGCGGCACGCCCGTAAAATCCTGCAGCACAATGCGGGCCACCACGAAGGGGATTTCCGCCGTGCGGGTCTCGACCGCCTGCCAGTTGGCCAGCTCTTTCACATTCGCTTCCAGAACCTTTTTGCCGTCGCAATTGCGCAGGACGGATTCCAGGACCAGGCGGATGGAGACGGGCAGTTTCGAGATGGGGCCGACGCCGGCTTTTTCGAGGGCCGGCAGCGAATAAAAGTTCCCCGATTGACCGTTGCCCAGCGTGAACTGCTGCAACGTTCCGAACAAGTTGTGTGAGGTGCTCATGTGGTTAAAAAATCTATCCTATGAAAATGAAGATTAGGGGCGGTACTGTCAAGATTGGCCCGCGTGGAAAAAATGACTACCCCTTATCGGAAATGGCCGTAAAGCGACCCCTTTTTGGGAGCAAACGGGGTGCATTTGATATTTTCAATTGCCCTTGGCCAATCGCCTGCCCTCCCGGGAAGCACAGGGGGCTAACCGCGAAAGACGCAAAACATGCGAAAAGGGCGGGATCGTGCCCAGGGTTTCCAGGGTGACGGCAGCCCTGTGGAGTGCGGCGGCATAACCCCGCTTTGAAACTCGGAGACATGTCTCCCAGTCAATGGCTTGGGCGAGTCTTACCCATGGGCCACCTCCCACCTTTCCCCGCTTTTCCCACATCCTTGCACTGGCGGTGCCGCCATCGTGGTGTAAGCTTGGGACGCTGTTTATGACCACCCGTGCCATTCGCCGCAAGGTCCGCCGCCAGGCCGATGAATCCGCTCCGGCGGGCAATCATTGCCGTGCCCTCGTGCCGGCGGATGGCACCGCCATCCGCAAGAAAATCAAGGCCGCCTACGAAAAAGCCCGGCGCGAGGTGGATCAATCCCAGCGGGTGCTCGACCAGTTTCAGCAGCAGGATCAACCGCAATTCACCCGGTGGCTGAACAGTCACTTTGGGGCTACGCTCACCGAACTCCGCGAACTCGCCGCCAAACTGTCGGCCGATGAAGCCCTCGTGATGATGGTGGAGGACGAAGTCATGTTTAACGGCGTTTCCTACGCGCGCGCCTACCAGCGCGTGACCGCCCCGCCGCCGGAACAACCCGAATCGCCGCCACCCCCGCCCCCCGGCGGGGCAGGGCAGGGCGAACGGGGCGGCCGGCGCAATCCCTTTGAAAATCCCTTTGGCCCGGAAGCGGGTTGGGGCGATCCCAACGACCCGGAAGATCCGCTGAACGCCTTTTTCGAACAACTGTTCGGCGAAGGCGGACCCGGCCGCCGACCCGGAGGCCGATCCGGCACCGCCGCCGGCGAGTCAGCCTTGGACGCAGACGCCCCGCCGCCGCCCACCGCCCAACGGCTCAAGGAACTGTACCGCACCCTCGTGCGCCTGCTCCATCCGGACAGCCAGCGCGAAATGACCCCGCAAAAGACCGAATGGTGGCATCAGGCCCAGGCCGCCTACGAGGCGGGGGATGTGGCCCAGTTGGAAGTCATCCTCACCCTCTGCGAGATTGGCGAGAGCGGCACCACCGCGCACACCAGCGCGTCCCTGCTGCAACGCATCACCGCCCAGTTGAAAAGCTCCCTCCGCGAGCTGAAACGCCAGCTCACCGAACGTCGCCGCGAGCCTGCATGGAACTTTTCCACCCGCCCCGACCGCCACGTCCTCGCCGACCAGGTCCGCCGCCAGCTCACGGCCGATCTGACCCTGATGCGCCAGCGCTCCCAAGAAATGCAACGCCTGATCGCCGACTGGAAAGCCGCCGCCGAACGCCTGAAGCCCGAGCGCAAACGGAAGACAAAGCCGAGGGATTCGGAGTTTTTGTTTTGAGATTGGGTGGGGTGGGAGTTAGAGATGAATAGTAATCCTGCTAAGGGAAACGGGCAAAATTCTGGATCACCTATTATTTAATAGTATGCCGGTGAGTGTATTGATTGCATCCTTCTATTGATTAACGGATTGCGAATTGTCAGGAGATTCATTGGCGATCCTTTCAGGCCTCCAATATGGCTAAAGTCATTAATGGTAATTAGGAAGGTCACAAAGCCGTTTGATAGAAGTTGAGGAATCAAAAGTTACTGTGGTGGCTGCTCGGAAGGAGATTGAAATATTGCGCGACGAAGTCATACAAGCTCGCAATAAATCAGATGCGGCACAAAACCAAACGGACCAGTTTTCGGTTAAAGCAAATGATCTTACGTTAGAAATATCAAAAAAGCATGAGATAACAACGGAGAAGGCAAGTGAAATTGAAAAACTGCTAACCGAAGCAAAAATAAATGAAGAAGGTCTTCGAAAAATTTTAGATCATCTTGAAAAAAGTGATGGGATTGCATCTGGCCACGAAGAACGCGTTGCGAAATTGTCTCTGGATTTGGAATCGTTAATTAAGAAAGTCGAAGGTTTACTTCCAGGCGCAACGAGCGCGGGACTGGCATCGGCTTTTAATGCTCAAAAAAAGCGATTTGGAGATCCACAGCGGCGCTGGCTCTGGGCTTTTGTCTGGTGTATGGTTGGGCTAGTGGCTGTGTCGTTGCCGAGCTTTTTACATGCTGCCTTCGGCTCTACAGTATCATCTTGGGATGAGTTATTCAGGGGACTCGCTATGCGTCTACCGATAGTCCTTCCGCTTGTGTGGTTGGCTATCTACGCTGGCCGGAATTACATGCTATCGTTACGACTTGAGGAGGAATACGCCCACAAAGAAGCAATCTCCACTTCTTTTGAAGGTTACAAACGTGAAATGGAAAAAATAGCAGCTGGCGACGCTAATAACCCAACACCGCTTACGACATTGTGTATAAATATTCTAAGAGCAATTGCCGAACGACCAGGTAGAATTTACGAGGGTAAGCTCGAAGATTTAACGGTGTTAAATGAAATCAAAGCCTTTGCGGAAAATGCTGAAGAGTTTCGGCAGAAAAATATTGCAACA
>CAIJGS010000267.1 GCA_903820285.1 uncultured Verrucomicrobia subdivision 3 bacterium
CCGACCGTGGCCACACTGGAACTGGCGGTTGTATCCGTAACCAGTACCGGGGCACTTGCCGCCTGCACCGTCAGCGTTACGGGCGCACTGGTGACAGAGTTGCCGCCAAACGGGGTGCCGACGAGTTGATATTCATAGGTTCCCAGCAGACCGGCAGTGTTCAGCACATAGTTGGTGGTGGTGGCACCACTGATATTGGAGAAGCTGGCCCCACCGGTGCCATTATCCGTCTGCCAGCGATAGGTCGTGGTACCCGTCGCGCCAATGACCGGCGCGGCCAGGGTGATCGGATTGCCGGCAAACGTCGTGTTCGTGGGCGACACGGTAGCCAGGCCAATGACGATGGTATTGGCGGTGATGTACTTCGCCGTCAGTTGGGCTTCAACGGCGCTGATCTGGTTGGAGGTCAGTACGCCGGTAAAGATGTCCACTTCGGCAATTTCCCCCACTAAACTGTCGCCGGCGCCTTCATTGTTGCCAATGCGCGTGATCGGCGAACCGAAGGTTGCGCCGGACACCGTGGCGTCCACCGACCCGTTTAACCGGAAGGTGGCACTTGAGGAATTCACAGCCAAGGCCACCAGGCTAAAATTGGTGGTGGGAATCGTTGTCGCGCCAGTGCCGACATCCTGCAAATATTCACGCAGATAATCCTGTTTGCCGTTGTAAATATCATACTCCAGAGCGCCGGAAGCGGAACCACCAGTCAGCGCATTGCGCCCGGAGGTCGTCGACGGTTGCAGATAGGCAAACACCGTGTAACCGCTGCTGGGATCCAGGGAAGATGAGAGCACAAAGCTGCCACCGCCCGCGGTGACATTCACAGCGGCCGAGCCGTTGGGCGTCACATACGGAGCCGCCGTTGGCAGCGTTGAGCCGGAGTAATACGCGGTGTTGCCATTGCCGCTGGAATCGGTCCACGTTCCGGAGCCGGGGTCATAGTTGGTGGCGAGCAACTGCACCGCCGCTGTCAACGGATTCACCACCAGTTCATACCAGGTGCTGTTGGCGACATAGGGCGACACACCGTTCGTGGCGCGGAGGCTGTAATAATAACCCGAGTTGGTGAGTTGCACATTGCTGATCACGAGGGTGGTGTTGGTGGCCGCCGTGATGCTGACTGCGCTGCTGCCGGAGGCGTTGGGGCTTACTTGCCACTGGTAGCCGATGGGCGTATTGCCGGTGAAGGACGCCGACAAGGTTACATTGCCACCCACCATGGGCGTGCTCGGACTGGCCGTGGTATCTGTGACGATGACGGGTGCGCTGGCGGCCTGCACCGTGAGGGTGACGGGCGCGCTGGTGATGGTGTTGCCGCCAAAGGGAATGCCGACGAGTTGATACTCATACGTTCCCAACAGGCCAGTGGTGTTCAAGACATAATTGGTGGCGGTCGCGCCGCTGATGTTGGCGAAGGTGGCACCGCCGCTGCCATTGTCCGTCTGCCAGTGATAGGTCGTGGTGCCGGTCGCCCCGATGACCGGTGCGGCCAGCGTGATGGCGTTGCCAGCATAGGTGTTATTCGTGGGCGAGACGGTGGCCGCCCCGATCACAATACTATTGGCCGTGATATATTTGGCCGTGAGTTGCGCCTCGATATTGGTTATTTGGAGATAAGTCAATGCGCCGTTATAAATGTCAATTTCCGCGATGTCGCCGAGATAGCTGTCGCCGCTGCCTTCGTTGTTGCCAATGCGGGTCAGGGCGGAACCGAACGAAGCGCCGGCAACCGTGGCGTCGGTAGCACCGTTCAACCGGAAGGTTGCGCCGGACGAATTCACCGCCACATCAATCATGCTGAAGCTGTTGGTGGGGATGGTGGCCGTGCCATTGCCCACATCCTGCAAATATTCCCGCAGGTAATCCTGGTGACCGGAATAAATGTCATACTCCAGCGCGCCCGAGGAAGAGCCGCCGGTCAGCGCATGCCGCCCGCCGTCGGAAACGACGCTGGGCATGACATAGGCAAACACCGTGTAACCGCTGCTTTGCGAAAGCGATGAGGAGAGGAGGAAACTGCCGCCACCCACAGGAATATTCACTGCCGGCGAACCGTTGGGCGTGACGACGGAAACTAGGGTGGGGAGGATGTTGGTGCCGGAGAAGGTGGCATTGTTGCCGTTGCCGCTGGAATCGGTCCACACGCCGCTGCTGGCGTTATAATTGGTGGCCTGGAGTTGCACCAATGCGGTCAAGGGCTGCACGGTCAATTGTACCCAGCTGCTGTTGGTGACGTAAGGCGCGACGGTGTTCGTGGCCTGGACACTGTAATAGTAGCCGGAGTTGGCCAGCTGAAGATTGGTCAGCACCAGCGTCGTATTGGTGGCGCCAGTGATGGGGGATGCGCCGCTGCCGGAGGAATTGGGACTGATGCGCCATTGGTAACTGATCGGCGCGGCTCCGGTGAAGGCCGCGGAGAAGGTTTCGTTTCCGCCCACTGTGGTGACCGCAGGATTGGGGGTGGTGTCGGCGACCAGGATCGGTGCGGTGGGCGGCGGCGTCACATAGGAGTTCGTAATGGTCTGCTCGATATTCGTGATTTGCGTGGGGGTCAGGACGCCGCTATAGATGTCAATTTCACATATGGAGCCGTTATAATTTTCACCACCACTGGAGGCCCGGGAGCCAATCGCGCTGATGGGCTGGGAAAATGAGCTGGCCAAGTTATTGCCGTCGTTGACACCGTTTAGCCGGTAACTGCCGCCGCCGACATTGGTCACCGTCACCGCCACCAGGCTGAAGGCGCTGGTGGACATCGTAGTGGTTTCCGAACCGAGATCGGTGGTCGATTGTTTCAAAGCGTTCTGTTTGCTGGCACTGATGCGATATTCGAATGAACCGGTGGCCCCGCCGAACAGGGCATATGTGCCACCCCCGGAACCCGGTTTGATGTAGGCAAACGCCGTATACCCGTTGGCTGTGGCAATGGATGTGGCCAGTGCCATTGGATTCCCGCCATTAAAGACCACTGCCGGGGAACCGTTCGGGCTCGCGCTGGCAGTCAACGTTGGATAAGTGCTGGTAGCCTGGGCGTTCGCGCCGACGGTGGCCGTCCACAAGCCGGTGGTCGGATTATAATTGGCGGCCTTTAATTGCAACAGCAAGGTTTGGGCCGAGGCCAGCTGGCTGGCGGCCATGCTCGCCAGGGCCACGAGCAGACTGGCGCCCCGGAGGGTGGCGAAGGAGGATTTGACCCAATGGCTGGACTGCCATAAAGACAGTGTTTTTTGACTTAATTTCATAGTAAACGGAGGGTTGCGGTATGGAGGTTTAATAGGGTTAGGTTAGTGGGGGAGGATTTTGGGTTTGAGCCCCAACTGATGACTGCACGCTGCCGGTCCAGAAGACGGACAAAACTGTTTAGAATTGTAATTTGGAGCCAGCAATATGGTTTTGTTTTGGTGCATGCCAAGGCCACGACCTTTCGGAAGTGTGATACGTGCTTCCTTACACTATCCCTGAGAATCCAGATCCCGTAAATACCATGACCTAGTAGCGCGGACATCCCTAAAACATGGGATGCTTTCCAGTGATGGAATATACTCCCCGGGTTCAATGGCATGACAAGAAGTCAGGCACGCTGCTGTCATTGCGCTGAAATTGCAGATCAGAATGTCTCACCACACTTGGCTGGCGACAAAGAAGAACCCTCCGCCGGTACGTGACCGACAGAAGGTTAATTGGCGGAGATTTTTACGGTAATTCAGCTCGCGGTTTTTTTAGAAGCGATATAACGAACCACCGCCTCCGTGCGAGTTTTCACATGCAGTTTTTCAAAAACATGCTTCAAGTGGTGGCTGACGGTATCGCTGCTGATATCGAGCTTATCGGCAATGATCTTGTTGGAATAACCTTTGGCCAGCAGCAGCAGGATTTGCTCCTCCCGCACAGACAGCCGCAGGGACTCATCCCGGCTTTTGGTTTTGAGCCGGAAGGATTCCACCACGCGCCGGGCAATTTCACTGGTCATGGGAGCACCTCCGCCCAAAACATCCATCAGGGCTGAACGCAGGTCGGCCGGCTTGGTTCGTTTCAGCAGATAGCCATCGGCTCCCGCCTCCAGCGCCATGAATACCAATTCCTCGTCATTCATGGCAGTCAGGATGATGATCCGGATGTTTGGCATCAGCTCCTTGAGCCGGGTGGTGCATTCAATACCCGACATGCGCGGCAAAAAAATATCCATCAATACGGCATCGGCTTTGGATTCAGGAATCAACTTTAAGGCCTCTTCTCCGGATTTGGCGATGCAAACGCAGGTGAGATCTGGAAACGAATTGATGAGCTGGGTCCACGTTTCACGGACCGTCAGCTGGTCCTCCACCAGGGCTATCCGGAGCGGAGCCTTGGCTGAACCATCAATGGGCTTCTCAGTTTTTACGGTAGTGTTCATATTAATTTCGGGTCGCCAAGGATGCGGGAGGTGGCGGTTCCTTCGAACGGGCGAGCCACCAGGTGGACCACCAGGGGCGGCGCCGCATTTGAATAAAGGGGATGTGAAATTGCAAACGGCAACCTTTGCCCGGTTGGGCCGTAACCTGGCAACTGCCACCCATTTCTTTCATGCGTTCCAGCATGTTCGCCAGGCCGTTGCGTTCCCTTTTAATCAGGGCGGGATCAAATCCCCGGCCATTATCCTGCACCACCACCATCAAGCCATGGCCTTCCCGCCGGATCTGCAACAACAGTTCGGTGGCCTCGGAATACTTGGCCGCATTGTTGAGTGCTTCCTTCACCGCCAGGAGCAAGTTCCGGCGAAAAGGTAGGTCAAACGCCACTGATGACATGCCCGGTTCGACTTCGAGCAGGCACTGAATGGAGGTATTGGCCAAAAACGTTTTGGCATGGGCGCACAGGAAGGTGGCAAATTCATGCAGCGTATCCCGCCGGGGATTGATCGCCCAGAGAATCTCATCCATGGCGTGCAAAGAATCGCGCGCCCCTTCCGAGATTCGTTCCAATTGCAGGCGGGTGCGCGAGTTCGCCGGCAGTTCGCTTTGCGCCACTTCGCCCTGCAATACCAATTGCGTGACGCGGGTTCCCAGATCGTCATGAATATCCCGGGCAATCCGGGCGCGCTCACGTTGCAGTGAGAGCGTCTCCTTCTTATGCAGCAGCACTTGGGTCATCAGGCTTAATCCCAACAAACTGATGACGCCGCAAACCGAGGACAAGGCGATGACAAACCAGCCGGTCTGCCAGAACGGGGTGTAGATCGGTTTGTTGGGCGGCACCAGATCAATGAAATCCAGCACCCCCCAAGGGCCTACGCCAAAATTCGTCATTGCGGTTGCCGATCGCCAGAGGGAGTCCGGATCTCGCTGTTTCTCCCAACCGGAAAGATCGTTGGGCACGATCAGCCAGGTTGCATCGGATTTGACTCCCACAGTGCCGCCCGAATGCAGACCCACTCGTAAACCCAATACCAAGCCTGCCTCCCGCGAACTGTTATACACTTCCACCGCCAGCACGTGCTTGCCCGGGCCCAGCAGTGAGGTGATGTCATATTCATAAATATGCCGCCACTCCGCATCCCGACCAAGCTCATACCCGTCGAGGTACAGGATGTATTCGTTGTCAGCGGTGATACGAATCCGCGCCCGGGTGACACTGTCGTCGGCCGGTATTTCAAACGGACGCCAGAAGCGGACGGTCTGGCGATCAAACGTATTGGTGTCCCAGATCCACGCCCCCATATCGCTGAAGTTGTGCGAGCCGCGTTCGGCGAGGGAATCCTTCACCGGTTCGGACGGATCATCCAGCTCGGCATTGACATTGGTGCCCAGCGGGATGGCCGCCGCCGTGGCGCGTGGCAACAGCAGCAAATGCAGCCCCAGCACCAGCCAGACCATGACTGCGCGGGAACAGGCACGGCCGGTTAGCTTGGGGAATAAAAATGGTCGAATCAGCGTCACTCAGTGAATCTATTTGCACTTTACACGGCCCTAATCCCGGCCTCAAGCTTCAAGCTGATCCGCCGGTCGCCACAGTCATATCGCTACCTCAACCAGGGAGCTTAAGGGTATACCAGTCGAAAAAAAGCGCAGCCACCCGATTGCGCTATGGCCAACGCGAGTTGGTTGGTCAGGGTTGAACCCGTTACGGTCAACCAATTGGTGCCGAGTCCCTGACTCAAAGAATCGTTCTGCTGCTGTAACCGCCAGCCCGCGTGGTCTGGCGGCCAGCCAACCAGTACCCGCCCGCCATCAACCAGGCAGGCCAGATGCGGCGGAACCAGCGATGGGGCCAAGGCAAGCCGAACATTATCGATGAAAACCGTATTGTCACCGCCATTCTTGTCAGTGCCCACGAACTTCAGTGTTGAACTGCCGGTGACCGGAGCCGTAAAAGTTGCAGAATAATCCAGGTATGTTTGGGCTGACTCGGGGGGCGAATAAGCGGCGATGACCGTCCCGCCCACCTGCACCTGCCATGACTGACCGGTCTGGGCGCCATAAATATTATTACGCTGGGCGGCCGCAAAGGTGACCTGGTATGTCGCCCCGGCGATTAAACCGGACACCGCCTGCAAAATACTGCCAGTGCCCTGCAAAAATGCCACCTGAGTCCCTTGGGGCGCATTGGTGTTTCCGCTGGTAAAGGCACTGCTGTTGGCCGTGATGCCCGACCCGCTGGTTCCGGACAGGGGAGTAAAAGTCCATGCTCCTCCCGTGGGATTATACTGGTAGGTACTGATGGCGGGGGCCTCGAATCCAAAATTGGCGATGAATCCCGGGGTGACGCTCGCCTCCGAAGAATTGTCACTTTCATTGCCGTCATTGACTGCGGATACCACATAGTAGTAAGTCAAATTGTTGGACAGAACCATGTCCACATAATTGGTCATCACCACCCCGGCCGCCACGGTGACATATGGGCCGCCGCTTGAACCAGAACGCTTCAAATTATAGCCGGTCGCGTTGGGTGAAGCCTGCCAGCTCAAAGTTGCCTGCCCGTTGCTGGCCGAAGCTGATAATCCGCCGGGCGCAGCCAGGACATTCCAGGTAAATTGATATGCGCCTGACCCGACATTCCATGCGATAAACGTTTGCGCGTTGGCAGTCTGCATCCGGCTGAAGGTCACTCCGGTAGCGTTCCCGCTTGGGGCGCTGTTTTGCCAGATGATGGTGCCGCTTTCCTTGATGACCAGGTTGGTGGTGACCACACCAAGGATCGGCAAGAAGATGGAGGCGGTGGTACCGGCCGGCACCGTCACATTCAAGGCTGCCTGATTATTTGTTAGCGACCAACTGCTTGCCACCAGTCCGCCAACTGTATTGAAGCTGGCATTGACCCAGCTGATGCCGTTGACGAAGGCCGGCTTGATGATCACGTTCTGAAAGCCGGGTGAGGCTGGATCCGTTTGAATGCCCGCGAGGTCGTGGTAAAACCATTCGATGATGTGCCCCAACATAAAGTGATCCTGCGAATCAGCCGGGTTGGCATCCCACGCCTCCGTCAGGGCGGTGGCTCCTTGGCTTAATACGTACCCATAACCGGGATCGTTGGTGCCACCGTGGAGATATTGAACCACATCCGCCCGGCCCATGTCCGTCAGCGCCCGCAAGAGGTAACGGTGGCCAATTTCCCCGGCGGTCAGCCCCTTTGAATAGATATTGACCACCAGGTTTGCGAGCACGGCTGCCTGGTTGGTGGGATTGACCAGTCCCAGGTACAGTGGCAGGGCCTGCGCTGTCTGCGACCCGGTGGCGTAATATCCGTTGGCCGCCGAAAAATAGGTGGCGTTGAACGCCTTGCCAATGTTGGTCGCCAGCAGATTGAATTGCGCTGCGTCATTGGTCCGGCCGATTTCGGCTGCCACCTGGCCGAGAATCTGCGCATCCTGACAATAGTATGCGTCCGCCGTCAGCGAAACGGGCGTATTTTGCGGGAAGCCTGGCGCATTGGGCCCGATGTCATACCAATCTCCCAAACCGTTCGGATAACTCAGAAAATTTCCGGATGCCTGGTTTTGCAGATAGCCAAAATAATTGGTCATGACCGAATAATAATTCCGCAGGAGCGTGTCATCCCCGGTGAACTGGTATTGCTGCCAGGGAACGAGAATGACTGAACTGCCCCATTCCGGCGAATCCCGGTAGCCGCCGCTGAACACGGTAAACTCCGGGGCGATGTCCGGCACGAGCCCGGTTCCGGCCGAGGCCTGGCTGTCCGCCATGTCCTGCATGGCTTTGGTGAACAGCCGGCCTAGATCAAATTCGTAGCGCAGGGAGGGGCCGTTCAGGTTGTCCTGCTCCAGCCAGCCCAGCCGTTCGCGATGCGGACAATCCGTCAGTATGCTGATGAGATTATTGCGCTGCGACCATTGGATAAGTGTGTGTGTGCGGTTGAAGAGTCCACTCGAACAGGAAAAACTTCCCACATTGGCAGATGCCGTCTGGATGGCTGCACCGGTGAGGGAATCGACTACGGGTAGAACTGACGAACCGGGGGGTGCCGTCAGCGTCACTTGCAAAAACCGGCACCCGTGATAGTAGAACTTGGGTGTCCAGGTCTCATTTCCCGAACCGGTCAAGGTGTATTGCCAGAAAGCCGTGCCGCCGCCTGCCGAGGTGCGGTTGATGGTGCCATCGGCATTGGTTAGCTCCGCCGGGGTGATTTGCACCATCGCCCCCGCCGGGCCATGCGTGGCAAGCGTTGGCATGACCGCGGCGTTCTGGCCCAGGTCATAAACCACCGTGGCACTGGAGATGATGTTGGTGCGAATCGGTTGCAGCGTTTGCGTCGCGATCACCGGCGGAGCGGCGTGGGATTGTCCCCGCAGGGTTCCCCCGGGGCCGTTGGTCGGCGTGGCGGCAGCCCACCTGGAGGTGTCATATCCCACCTGGTTCCAATTGGACGGCAGATTTCGCGCATCCCAAGCCTCGCCACCATACACATGTGAGTAGGTGATCGGACCGGACGCAGTGACCCATTGGGTATCGCTGGGAATGATCTGGCTGGTGCCGTTGGTATAATATAGGTGAATCTGGGCGATCAGCCGGAGGGGCCCGTATGAACCGGTAAACTTGGTGTAATTGGTCGTGGCTTGGACATTATACATGCCATTTCCCAGCATCACTCCGACCACGTTATTGCCATTGGTCAAAATGGCAGTCAGATCCAGCGAATCATACAGACAGGTTTGGTCATATTTAGTCCAGCCCGGAGCGAGCAGGCCGGTGCCCACTTTGGCCCCATTGGCCGATAATTCGTACTGGCCCAGCCCGCAAATATAAATTACCGCGCGCTGCAGGCCGGGATTCACTGTGAATTGCCGCCGGAACACGGGTAAACCGTTGGTGGCTGATTGGACGACAACTCCAGTTCCCCAAGGACTGATGCCATAGCTGCCCAAGACCAGCGCATTGGTCCAGGAACTGTCATCATAACTGGCGAGCTGCCAGTTGCTGGAAAATGTGTTCGCGCATTTGCAGGTTGCGTCCATCGGGATGCTCAATTGGGTGCCATTGGCAAATTTCAAAACCAGTTTTCCAATGAGGCCGGCTGGATTGGACACACTGCCGGCATTGGCGGCGGCAATCGCCAGCACATTGGTGCCCGCCAAAACCTGCCCCGTAACATCTGCCGGAATGGCGATGGCGTAGTTTTGCCCCGACCCGACCAGCACACCATTGAGGTAGGCTGTATAGGAATTATCCGCCGTTATCAGCAAAGTTGCGGCCGTTACCACTGGACTGGAACCGAGGTAAAAAGTCGTGCGAAAGTAGCGCGTGGCCACCGGGGCGGATTGCGTCGGGTTGCCCTCCGGATACCAGATCCACGAACAGACCGAAAAATCGGGTAACGAAGGATCCGGCGGTGCTGTTAACCATGTGCCCAGCCAATTGGTTTTGTTTAGCAACCCCATCGTCCAAGTCGCGGTTGGACTCCAGCTGGACAGCTGCCCGGTACCATCCCACACCCGTACCTGCCAGAAAACCTGCTGTGCCGAAGTCAGGCTGGCGCCAGTGTAGACTGCATGGCAGGCCGGGCCAAAAGTCTTGCCACTATCCCATAGGTCGGGCCGATTGCCGGCCAGCAGGGTGGGGGATGTTGCCGCTTGAATCTCATAGGCGCTCTGGCTTTGGGCGCGGGCTTCGGACGGGGCGGTCAACTGCCACGTAAGCCGCGGGTTGGCATTGTCGATGCCCAGCGGGGTCAGCCAGCCATCGCACAGCAGATTCACCGGGCTGATGCCCGCATGCAGTACCTTCACTGTGAAAGTCACGGCCATGATTAACGCCCGGGCAAAGGTCGGAAAACTTCTCATAAATTGCCGTGTCCTTTGCCGGGCGGCCGATAGCATGGCCAAGCCGAGTCCAGCCATGGTGGGGTGTTCGTTTTTTTTTGCTTCAAGATTTGAAGGTATTTTATACACGAATAATTCTGCGCGGGATACACCCCTAATGATGTAGCCGTTATATCACCAGAACATGGGATACTCTGCTGAAGCCTCAACCCTGGTCGACCTTTGGCTTTTGCCGGCCGATGATGGACAGGTAGTCATGGAAATCTGATTGCAGGTTATTGGATCCCCAATTTGTGTAGCTATTTAGTAGAAATATCTGTGGTAAGGTGGCTTCATCTGTCTATCAGCGCCTCATGAAGTTGTTGTATTTTATTCAACGGTCATCAACCGTTTGGCTCGGTCTGGTCTTTGTTGCCAGCGTTTTGTTTCCCGTCCAGGCGGCCACCACCAATACCTTTGCTTTTAACCCGACCGTGGTCACCACCTCCGCCGGCAGCGCGGTCGGTCCGGTTAATCCCACCAACGGGGCCATTTTCATTAGTGGCACCAGCTTGACTGCCGGGGATGTGGTGGTTTGCGATGCTATCGTTAATGATGTGCCGGGTTCCACCAGCGATGCCTGGGGCGCTGTGAATTTCAACGGCAGCGGTTATGGCGGGGTGGTTGCCGCCACCTTGGGGGTCCTGTTGGAAACCGGCACGGCCAGCGGCAACCAGTGCCAGCTCTTCCTGAATGGCACCGGGGCTTCGACCAAATTTGGCACCGCGCAAGGTTCCATGACCAATCGGGTGCGGATTGCGCTCACCTGTACGAGTACCGGTTCCACTACCAACATGAGTTACTTGGTTCAAATCGATCAAGGCCTCACCGGTGCCTTCAGTGGCAATCTTTCCGGCACCGGCATTACCTTTGCCAACAACACCATTAACCTGAGCTTGGGCGCAAATAATGCGTCCCACCAGTTCGCGCCCGCCCAGTCTGCCATCGCCGCGGCCGCCGTTACGCCGGCGGCTACCACGATCGCGGTCGGGCTCAAAGCGACCTTCAGCGCGACCGTGGTCACCAATCAGGGATATTTTCCGCTCTCACTTGGCCAGCATTGGCTCTCTAATGGCGTGCCGATTCTCAATGCCACCGGCCTGACCTACACCACGCCTGCCAACACCGGTGCCGGCAATGGCGCCCAATACGCGGTGGTGGTGACCAATCTGCTCAGTCCTGGCAATACGGTCACCAGCCCGCCGGCCATCCTGACCGTGCGCAGCACGCCGGGGTTGGTCTCGTTTGTGTTTGCCCCCACCGCCATGGCCAATACCAGCCAGCTCAATCCGCTCAGTCCGCCCGCGACGATTGCAGGAACGACGTTGCTGGCGGGTGACACCGTCGTCTTTGATGCCATCATTACCACCAACGGCCCGCTGACCGGTTCACTGGATGGCTGGGTAGCAATCAACTTGCTGGCCGGTGGATTTGAAGGTGTGACGGCCGCGCAACTGGGCCAGCTGGTCCGTTTGGGGGCCGGCAGCGGTCAGCTTTTTATCAATGGCAGTGGGCCAGTGAGCCCAAACCCAACCGCTACCGGTGCGGTCACCAATCGGGTGCGGATTGAACTCTACCCCTCCGTCAGCGGCAGCACCACCAATCTGGGCTGGCTGGTGAAAGTGGATCAAAATCTCACGGGTACCTTTCTGACGGCGGTCACCGGCACCAACCTCACGTTCCCTAATAATACGATTCCCCTGAGTTTTGGCACCTACTCGGTGGCCGGGTTGATAACCCCGGTGCCGGTCGGATTGCAGTCCCTCCAAGTGCAATTGTCCTCCAGCAATTTCGTGGCCGGCGGTTTTGGGCAGGCAGCCGTGACCGAAAACTTTCTGAACTTGTCCAATGTGGTGCTGGCCGCTGCCACGCCTGGTCTCGTTTTCACCTCCAGCAACCCCAATGTGGTCAGCGTTTCAACCAATGGCTACCTTTCGGCCGTCAGCGCCGGTTCGGCCAAGGTCATCGCCACCTATTCATCGCTGTCCGCCACGAACACAGTGCAGGTTTTCACCGCCGCGCTGCTCACCAATGTCACGCTGGGGCTGAGCAGCCCCATGCTGCTGAATACCACCCAGCAGGTCAGTGCGCTGGGCAATTTTATCGGCGCCACCAACATCAATCTTTTCAACTACGGTCAGACCTCGTTCGTATTGAGCAATACCAATATTGCCATCATCACCACCAACGGCTGGCTGACGGCGGCGGCTCCGGGATTGGTCGCGGTCAGCGCCGTGAACAGCGGCGTAACCAGCCGGCCTGTTTCGTTGGTCGTGACGTTCCCCACCAATCTGTTCGTTTTTGATTCCTTCTCGGACGGTTTTTGGGCAGTTCAAAATCGCGGCAATACCAACAATCTGGTTATCAATTCCACCGGTGCCAGCCAGGCCACCGGCACCAATACCGACACTGATCAGCAATTTGAAGTCCTTTATAATTTGCAAAACAGCAGCTTTCGGTTGCGCAACCGCACCACTTGGCAATGTCTCGGAGCCAGTTCCAATGCCGCTGGCAATGTGGTTTTGCCGGTGAGTTATAGCGCCGCCCCCGCACAACAATGGTATCTGCTGAGTGCCGGCAATGGGGCTTACCGCCTCCTGAATGCGTCCAATGGTTTGGCGCTGCAATCGGATAACGGCAATCCGGCCAAAGTCACGCTCGCCGGCATTTCCACCAATCTTCTGCAACTCTGGAATTTTGTTTACCAGGCGCATTATCCCAAAAAGGGATGTGCCGGTTATGAAGGGAACTATGCCCAATTCGGTTTAAACTGGGCCTATAACTATGATGACAATACCGGCGTTTCCCTGCCGGCGGCGGTGAATTATGTACCCATGATATATGCCGCCCAATATTGGGAGCCATTGGGCGATGCCCAGTCCCGCAATGCGGGCTGGCTGGCCCAGTCGCCGCCCGACTACCTGCTGACCTACAATGAACCGGATAACACCGGTGCCAATGGCGGCTCCAACACCAGCACCAACGATGCCATCGGTGCCTGGCCCTATATTCAAGCCTTGAACCTGCCGCTGGTGAGTCCCGCCTGCGCCACCACCTTTGGTTCCTGGATGAACAGTTTTTTCAGTCTGATCAGCAGCAACAACTATCGCGTGGACTATACGGCGGTTCATGAATATGTCCCCCCGAACGCTGCCTCCCTGATGGGCGTGTTGCAAAGTGTTTACACCACCTTTGGCCATCCCGTCTGGCTCACTGAATTTTCTCCCGTGGACTGGAGCAATACGCAGTCGTGGTCTGAGGATGACGATTACAATTTTCTCGCCGAGTTCATGTGGCAGGCGGAAAATAACGATTGGCTGAAACGTTATGCCATCTTCCCCTTTAGCGGCACCAACAGTGCCAATCCATGGGTGAAAAACGGCTATCGCGGTAATTTTTTCCTCGCGGATGGGGCCACGCTTTCCCCCTACGGTGAACTCTATGCCGCCTGGGATGGCAATTTGGGGGTGCAGTCCCGCCGCCCTTATATCCTCCACAATCTGGGCACGAGCTTTCGACTGACCGATACGAATCTCACCGGCACGCCCTTTAGTTCCGCCGCCAAACCGTCCGCCTCGACCATCTACGTCCGGAACACGGCCACCGAATGGGCGCTGCTGCCGGCCGCGACAACCAACCATTGGTACATCGTCTCCTTGAGCGATGGTCGCCGGCTGCGCGATAACGGCGGGACCCTTGATTTGGCACCGTACGGCACCACCAACGCGGCCGTCGACTGGTGGTTCAACGGCCCGGATGGCAACGGTTACTACTACTTGGATAATCTTGCCGCTGGCCAAAGCCTTCAGGCCACTGGTACCGCCCCGGCCATTGCGTTCAGTCTGGTCAACGATCCCGCCCCCAGCACCGCCACGCAATGGCGTCTCGTGGAGCCATACCAGCCGGTTACCATTGCCACGACCGCCCCGCCCAGCCTGTCCATCAGCTACACCAATCAGGCGGACCTGTTGACCTGGGCTGGGAACGGCTTGTATTATTCTGTTTATCGGGGCACCAACTCTGGCGGCCCTTATGCCAAGATCATCAATACCGTCACCAACACCGCTTATACGGATGTTTTCGTGCAGAACGGCCAGACCTATTATTATGTGGTCACCGCCTTGAATATTTTGGGTGATCAATCCGCGTATTCGGCGGAAGTGGTTGGCCGTCCGGCTAGCACCTCGACCGTCAGCCTCAGTTCGGCGGTCTTAACGGGCGGACTCCAATTGATTTGGCCGGCCGATCACACCGGCTGGCGATTGCAAATGAATCCGGTTGGGCTGACGGCTCCGGCCGCCTGGACCACGGTTAACGGATCGCTCGCCACCAACCTAATGGTGCTGCCACGCGCCGGTGCGCAAACCAATGTCTTTTACCGGCTCATTTACCCGTAACAATCCGTTACCCGGTCACTCCTGGGAGCCTCCAAACTTTGTCAGCTAGCTGACAATGAGCAAACGGGCCGGGGCAAGCTTCCAACCACACCAACCATAATCCAGTGGCGATAAGCGGGTGAATGATTTACTTTGCCGGTGGTAACCCATGAGCGACATAACCTTGATATTGGAGTCGGTCGGACGGGGAGAGCGCCAGGCCACGGAGGAACTATTTCCGCTGGTTTATGAGGAATTGCGCCGACTGGCGGCAGCACGGATGGCCCGGGAAACGGCGGGGCACACGCTGCAGCCCACCGCCCTGGTGCATGAAGCATGGCTGCAACTGGTGGGTGAAGGCGGCCGGACGTGGAAGAACCGGGCGCATTTTTTTGGCGCGGCCACGGATGCCATGCGGCGCATCCTGATTGATAACGCCCGGCGCAAAGCCGCGCTCAAGCACGGCGGCGGCCAGGAACGCGTCGAGCTCGGTGAATTGGAGATCTCCAGCGCAACCACAGATGAACATGTCCTGCTGGTGGATGAAGCGTTGCATTGGCTGGAACAGGAAGATGCGGCCAAGGCGCGGATCGTTTCACTGAAATTTTTTGGCGGCCTGACCAACGAGGAAGTGGCGGAAAGCACAGGCATTAGTTTACGAACCGTCAATCGTGAATGGGTGGTGGCCAAAATCAAGCTGTTCCGCTGGATTCAGGAACAAAACGGATGAGTCCGGAAGCGCAACTGGAAGAAGCCATTTGTTTCGCCGCCCTGAATGTGCCGGATGCGGCATTGCGCGCCACTTTTTTGGAGCGGGCCTGCGCGGGGGACGCCCGTTTGCGCTCGGCTGTGGAAGAACTGCTGCTGGCGCATGCCGGGGCGGAAGACTTTTTCGCGCAGGGCCGGGCGGCCGTCAGTGCGCCAGCACTGGATGCGCAGACGGCGGCGGCGCTCCGGTCGGCGGTCGCAGAAATGGATTTTACCGATGAGCAGATCGGCAGCCGGGTGGGCCGGTACCAGTTGCTGCAAAAGATCGGCGAGGGCGGCTGCGGCATGGTGTATCTGGCGGAGCAGCAGGAACCGGTGCGCCGGCAGGTGGCACTGAAGGTCATCAAGCTGGGCATGGATACCAAGAGCGTCATCGCCCGGTTCGAGGCGGAGCGGCAGGCGCTGGCGTTGATGGATCATCCCAACATTGCCCGGGTGCTGGACGCCGGGGCAACCGATACGGGCCGGCCCTTCTTCGTGATGGAACTGGTGCGCGGAACGCGCATTACCAAATACTGCGATGACAACAATCTCAACACCGTTCAGCGGTTGGAACTGTTCATTCTGGTCTGCCGCGCCATTCAGCATGCCCACCAAAAAGGCATTATTCACCGGGACATCAAACCATCGAATATTTTGGTGACGTTGCACGATGGCCTGCCCGTACCGAAGGTGATTGATTTTGGCATAGCCAAGGCGACGGAAGGGCGGCTGACCGACAACACGATGTTTACCGCGACCGAACAATTCGTGGGCACCCCGGCCTACATGAGCCCGGAGCAGGCGGAGATCAACGGGTTGGACGTGGACACGCGGAGCGACATTTACAGCCTGGGGGTGTTGCTGTACGAATTGCTCACGGGCCGGACGCCATTCGACACTGCGGTGCTGATGAAATCGGGTCTGGACGAAATGCGCCGGACCCTGCGGGAGCAGGAGCCGCAACTGCCTTCGACGATGATCACCTCGCTACGGCGGACGGAACTGACGCTGACGGCGAGCCAGCGTCATGCGGAGCCGCCGAATTTGATTTCCGAAATCAAAGGTGACTTGGACTGGATCGTGATGAAGGCGCTGGAGAAGGACCGGGCGCGCCGCTATGAAACGGCCAACGGACTGGCCATGGAAATTCAGCGTTTCCTCGACAACGAGCCGGTGGTGGCGCGGCCGCCGAGTCAACTTTATCGGTTTCAAAAGCTGGTACGGCGAAACAAGATCGTGTTTGCCGCTGGCGGCGCGGTGGGGCTGGCGCTGGCGATCGGGTTGGGGCTCTCCACCTGGCTTTTTTTCCGCGAGCGTGAAGCGCACGCACGGGAAACGCTGCTGCGGACGGAGGCGGAAAGCCGGGCCAAAATCACCCAAGCGGTCATGCTGGTGGGGCAGGGCAAATTTGACGTGGCCGATGCCATGCTCAGCGATTTGAAGTCGGTTCCGGTCAATCCAACGCTCGATTGCGCCTTGGCTTTCCGTTCCGTGGGCACCTGGCTGGCGATTCAAGGTCACTGGCAACAGGCCGGCGAGCGTTACGCCGCCCTCATTCAAATCGACCAGTTGGATGGGCAAAGCCAGATCATCCATGATTATCAAGCCTGTGGCGTAGTTTTGGTGGAAGTGGGTGATGCTCAGCAATACGCCCGTTTTTGCCAGACGGCATTGACCAATTATGCCGCGACGCCTGACAGTAGCATCCTCCTTGCCAGCATTGAACAGCCTTTGAACAAGAATCAGATTGAATTTTTGAAGCCCCTGGCGGAGGCTTCCGAAAAGCGGAGCCATTCCCTTTCCTCATCGCGGCTCAGCAGTTGGACGTACATGCCGTTTGCCCTGTGGCAATACCGGTGCGGCGATTACGAGGCAGCCATCCAGTATTGTCAGCGATCGCTGGCGCAGAATTCCAGGTTTCTAGCCTGTGATGCCACCTTGCATGCCATCCTGGCGATGGCTGATTTCCAGCGTGGCCAAACCGACGAGGCTGGATCCGAACTGGCGCAGGGGCGGCAGTTGGTGGATCAAAAATTCCAAGCGGGACTGGATCGCGGTCAGGCCGGGCCGGGTTATTGGTTTGACTGGATTTACGCCCGTCATTTGGTCCGGGAGGCGACGGCGTTGCTCCATTCTGATTCGGAACTGTCCGGGCAGTCGGATGCCGGGCAGTGATTTCAGGGCTGCTAAAATAGCCGGTCCACGCATGATTGCCGGGTTCTTTATGTTGCACCCGGCGAGTTGAGCCCATCTCGATCCGCTCCCGATATTTTCCTGGCTGGGTGGCTTTTGGATCCGCGCCAAAAATAAATTCATTTTTTTGGCACTTTCGGCCGCCCAGTTTCGCGTGTCTAAGCGAACCCCAAAATGTTTAGACCGTGTCCATGCGATTCGCAGATGTATTCTGCCTTTTCCGCCGTCAGCCGGCGGCAAGCCGTCATTTTGCCAGATGGTAATGCTCTGTTTCCCTCCGTTTGAAATACTCAGAATCACCCCAAACCAACACCCAAAAATGAAAACAACACAATTCGCCTATCCGGCCGGCCTGCTGCTGCTGGCGGGGGCATTAAGCCTGCAAGCCGCGAGCGGCACCTGGACCGGTGTCACCGATAACACTTGGGCGGGCGCCAATTGGAGCGCTTCGCCGGTGCCTGGCGCGGGCGACACGGCTACTTTTAGTGGCCTTGGCAATGGCTTTACCACGATTGATTTGGGATCGGGGGTCACGATTTCAAACCTCCTTTTTAACGCCGGCGGCACAGCGGCTTACACCATCGGCAACGGCGCGGTGGGCAGCCAGGCGCTGACGCTGGCCAATGCCGGCTCGATCACCGTTAATTCAACGGTGGTAAGCAACGAATTGTTTAATGCGGCGATTGTCTTGGGCACGGATAAGACCGCGCAGACTTACACTATTGCCAACAACAGCAGCAACACCCTGACGTTTGCGGGAAACCTCGATGGCGGTCTTACGGGCGGCACGGCCGGCACCAAGACGCTGTCGGTGCGCGGATTGGGGAACACGGTGATTAGCGGCAGTATTACCAATGGCGGAGCGACCACCGTAGCCATCACCAAATCAGGCTCGGGGAACCTGACCTTCAACGGCACGGTGAACGCCACAACCGGACTGGGCGGGCAGGGTGCCTTTGGCGCGGTGGCGGTCAATGGCGGCAACTTGGTATTGGACTTCGCTAATTTCAGTTCGACTGGAAACAGCGATTTGCTCGACAGCTATACGCCGGTTTCTTTGGGCGGCGGCACGCTCCAGATCAATGGTAATGCCATGTATGCGAGCACGCAGAACTTCACCAACGGCTCGGGCGTCACGGCCAACCCGGGGCTTAACGTGATAGCCGTCGGACCCAATGGCGGTAATATGTCCGATCCGCTGCCGACCCTGAATCTTGGAGCTTTCACGCAAACGGCCGGTTCGCAGACGATGTTTGTCGGGCCTTCGTTCAATACAAATTATTCCGGCGGCACGGTCACTAATTTGGCAGCGGCTGGAACCATCACCACCACGACGCTAGGCTTGCAATCTAAACTGCTCTGGCCGAGCACCCGACAGGCCATCGCCACGGTGGGGCTTTACAATTGGGCCTCGGTCGTCACCTCCGGCAGCGGCTCGCAGAGCATCCTTGCTGGTGACCAAGTCAGCGGCTTTTACACCACGGTGGCAGCGGGCGGAACGGCGGCCAACGCCGACGTCAATTATGATTTGCTTGGCAACGCAACGTTTAACAATTCGAAGCCGGCCTATGTTGACGATATTCGCTTCAATGTTCCCGGGGCGTTCACCGCGACAACGGGCGTGGGCGGAAGCGGATACGGATTTTTAATTGGCGGCATTCTGGTGACCCCCAATGTCGGGCCCTACAACACCACCTTGGCAAACGGTGGTGAATGGATTGCCGGCGCCTACACCTCTGCCGGCAATTGTCCCATTGATGTCTATCAGAACAACCCCGCCGGTGAACTATTCATAAATACCCCATTCACTTACTGGAGTGCAACCACACGAGCGACCTGTTATGTCAAAGGCGGCGCCGGCACGGTAGTGCTTACCGGGTCGGGTTCTAGCAGCGCTAATACCGGCTCACCTTATTTCAATGGTGGCTGCACGGTGATTAATAATAACACCCAAATTGGTGCTACGGCTACGAAAGCTACAGCCTATCTCAATGGTGGCACTATTGTTGCCGCTGCAACGATGGGTCTGGATGGTGGTGCAGGCGTCAATGTGCGCCCCATTACCTTGCTTGGTAACGGTGGCGGTTTGGCTGCGGAAGCAGGCTATACTTTGACCGTTGACGGCCAAATTGGCAGCGCGGCGAACACCGGACCGCTGGTGATTGGCATTCCCGCTTCGGCGGCGAACGGATACGTCGCCGGCTTGTTACCCGGCACGGGGAGCGGCACAGCTAACACGACGCCGGTTTATGGCACGGGTACGGTGAAATTGAACTACGCCACGGGCAATTTTTATTTTGGCGGCGTGAGCATTGTTGGGGGAGCCACTTTGAACATTAACTCGGAATGGCAGTTGGGCGGGGGGAATCAAGGCCCGGTCATCTTCAACAACGGTACGTTGCAATATTCCAATACGTTGTATAACACCGTGGTGGACATCAGTCAGAACGCCGGCGGAACGCCCCAGCCAGTCACTTTTGTGGGTAATGCAACCATTGACGTTAATTCGCATGCCATCACCTATGCCAATTCCATTGGCAATGGCGGCGCGGGCGCGTTGACCGTGGTGGACTCGACGGGCGGCGGCAGTCTTACTTTGTTGAGCCCCGGCACCTACACGGGTGCCACGACGGTGGGTGATGGCTCCCATGCGGTATCCTTGAATGTCAACGGCAACCTCGCTTCGAGCGGTGTCACGGTGACCAACCTGGGAACTTTTGGCGGCACCGGCACAATTGCCGGAAATGTCGCTTGGCTGACGGGCGCAGCGGGTGGTTTCACGGTCGGTTCGCCGCTCACAATTAATGGCCCCGTCACGTTGAACGGAAATTCCGTGGCGTTGAACGTTCCGGGGGGCACACCGCTGGCGATTGGCAGCTACACTTTGTTGAATGCACCCAATGGCATCTCCGGTTCATTCAACAGCAGTTCGACTACTTACAGCGGTGCTGGGGCTGCGATTGGAACCATTTCGACCATTACCACAACTAGCACCAACGTCGTTCTGGTCGTCTCCTCGGGCGGCGCAGTGGCGACTTGGACGAACAACGTAAGCGGCAACTGGTCGGCGGGAGCCAACTGGAGCAGCAATCCGAATGTGCCTCATGTCGCCGGTGACAGCGCCACTTTGGGTGCCGGTGCGGCCTTCCAAACGGTGACTTTGGATGCCAACGAAACCGTGGGCGGCCTCCAGTTCACCAATCCCAATTCCTTTGCGGTTGCCAATAGTGGCTATGCGCTGAAGCTGGATAACTCCGGTTATGGTGCCACGGTCACGGTGAGCGCCGGCACGTCCAACGCGATTCAAACCTCGGTGGCGTTGAACGAAAACGCCACGGTCACGGTCGGCAGCGGCGACTTGCTGGCGATTTCGGGAATCATTTCCAATAGTCCGAGTGTCACCAAGGCACTGGCCCTGAACGGTGCCGGCACCACCATACTTTCCGGGGCGAACACCTATGGTCCCGCCGCCGGAACGGTGGGCACCACCTTGAGCGGTGGCGGCACTTTGCAAATAGGCAGCAGCAGCGCGCTGGGGGCCGGTGATGTGAGCGTCACGGCCAGCAGCACATTGTCAGCAGCGGCCGCAGGTCTGAATCTGGGTAACAATATTGTTGCCGGGCCGGGTGTAACGGTGACGGCCAACA
>CAIJGS010000268.1 GCA_903820285.1 uncultured Verrucomicrobia subdivision 3 bacterium
CTCTACGCCAAACTTTGACCCAGCAAACCTGACACCAATGGATAAGCCATAGCTGGCTGGCGCAGAACGTTGCGTTAATGCCAATTTTTGCAACACATTGGCCAGCGTCTGGTTGGCATTTCGGGTGACAGAAAGTCAGTCTGGCTTTCGGTTTGTGACCTGTTTGTGACCTGTGACCTGCTTCAGTGCCGGCTTAAACCTGCCGGTGCTATTTGACACGAAAACACAAATCCAGTTTAATGGCAAAAATGCCAATTACTTTATGGTCAGTCAATTACGGCCATCCGGCAATGGCTGAAAAAGGGGGTTCCAACTTCCAGAATTTTATGAGCAACCTTGGCAACCGTCACTTCACTTCAACCGCCATGCGAACCTTCGCCCCAGCTGTCTGGGTGTTATTTGTCCTGACTTTCGTTCTGCCCGGGGGCGCAACCACCTATTACGTCAACAGCGCGAATCCGGCCCCGGTCTCCCCGTACGTCACGTGGTCCACCGCCGCCACGAACATCCAGGACGCCGTGACGGTGGCCAGCGCCGGCGATACGGTGCTGGTGACCAACGGCATCTATGCGTATGGCGGCATCCCGCAAGGTGCCACCACCAACCGGGTTTGCGTCACCAAGGCTCTAACCGTGCAAAGTGTCAACGGGCCGCTGGCCACCGTGATTCAGGGTGCCGGCATCAACTTCAACGCCAATGCAGTGCGGTGCGCCTGGCTGACCAACGGGGCCACTCTGAACGGCTTCACCCTGAGGTATGGCGGGGTGGTAAATATTTCCTCCGATAACAGCGGTGGCGGCGTGGCCTGCTATTCCAACGCCATCGTGGAAAACTGTCTGATTTATTTCAATGCGGCCGCCTACGGTGGCGGCACCTACCAGGGTGCGATTCAAAATTGCCAGATCTATTCCAATACCGCCACTTATGGCGGCGGAGTTTACAAAGGAAGCCTCGTCAACTGTGGTATTAACAATAACGGTGCATCCAACAGCGGCAGCGGCGGCGGCGGCGCCAACTCCAGCAGCCTGCTGAATTGTACCGTGACCGGCAGCACCAATGGGTATGGCATTTTTTCCAGTTATGCAACGAATTGTATTGTGTATTACAATAACCAAGGAAACATCATAAACAGCCGCCACGCCGGCGGTTTATTGTTGTGCCACCCCCTCGCCCGGTCCCACCGGCAACTTCACCAACGCTCCCGGTCTCTTCGCGGACAATCTTCATCTTCAGCCCGGCTCCCCCTGCATTGGCACCGGGAAAAGCGTTGCCATCGGCACCGATATTTTTGGGCAGACTTGGAACACGCCGCCTTCCATTGGTTGCGCCGAATGGCAACCCGCGCCCGCCGTCCTCACCCCCACGATCATTTTCAGCAACAACCCGGTCGGATTTACCTGTAGCAGCCTCATTGGCGGCACCAATCCCCTCACCTGTTTCTGGCTTCAGAACGGAATTCCGCTCCAGGACAACGGCCATTTTAGCGGCTCCCAAACCACCAATCTTTCCGCCGCGAGCGTCCTCTATACAGATGCCGGAGCGTACCAACTGGTGGCGAGCAACAGTTACGGAGTCGTCACCAGTTCCATTGTACAACTCGTCATCCATTGTGCCGACCCCGCCGGCACCAATCCGGTTGCGCCGTACCTGACGTGGGCCACCGCCGCCACCAACTTGCAAGATGCCGTCACCGCCACCAGCCCCGGCGATGTTGTCCTCGCCACCAACGGTATCTATGCCACCGGCGGCAAATCCATGGACGGCATCATCACCAACCGCCTGGCCGTGGATCGCTCCATCGTCGTCCAAAGCATCAATGGTCCCGCCAGCACGATCATTGAGGGCAACTGGAACCCCACCGTCACTAACGGCCCCGCCGCCATCCGCTGTGTTTGGCTGACGAATAACGCCACTTTGAATGGCTTCACCCTGATCGGCGGTGCGACCCGCTACACCGCTTCGGCAACCTCCGGCAGCGGTGGTGGCGTCTGGGGAGCCAGCACCAACACCAGCATTCTGGACAACTGCATCCTCGCCACCAACCAATCCTACTACTATGGCGGCGGGGCCTATCAGGTGACCCTCAACAATTGTGTGTTGATCGGTAATCAAGCAAAAAGCAGTTTGCAAATAGGAGCCCCATGGGGGCTCGGTGGCGGCGCCTACGGCTCCGTGCTGAATGATTGCCTGGTTACCGACAACTATGCCATCGGTGGTGGCGGCGGCACCATGGGTTGCAGCTTGAAAGGATGCGCTTTGACCCAAAACTCCACCTATCAAATCGGCGGTGCCGATACGGGCAGCACGCTGATCAATTGTACCATCAGCGGCAATCTGTCCGGCGGTTATCAGGCCAGCAGCAGCGGTGCCATGAGTAATTCAAAACTCACCAACTGCATTATTTATGGGAACTCGGTTCACCCCCAATTGTCAGGATCGGGAGCCAATACCGGTCCCACCAATTGCAATAATTGCACCTTAAATTATTGTGATACCGACCCGGTTGGCAGCGGGATCGGAAACCTGGACATCAACCCGCAGTTGCTGGCCGACGGCTACCATATCGCCAGCACTTCCCCCTGCCTCGGGGCCGGCACCAACCTGCCCATCCTCGCCAGTTTCACCGACATCAGCGGGCTGACTTGGAGCAATCCGCCCCCCATGGGTTGCGCCCAGTGGCTTCCCCAGCCGGAGATGGCCAGCCAGCCGATCGTGCAATTCTCCCCGGTCGCGCACACCCTCTCCCTCACCGCCACCGGCGCTGGTCAGCCGCCGCTCGCCTATTCCTGGCTCCTGAATGGCAGTCCGCTCACGTCCAATAGTCATGACAGTGTGACCGGCACCAACTTATTCGTCAGCCAGTTCGACGCCCCCGATGCCGGTGCCTACCAACTGATCGTCACCAACAGCTATGGCAGCATCACCAGTGCCGTCGTTCAAATCACCGTTCATTGTGCCAACCCCGCCAGCGCCAATCCGGCAGCCCCCTACCTGACGTGGGCCACCGCCGCCAATACGTTGCAAGCCGCCATTGACGCCGCCAGCCCTGGCGATTTCGTCCTCGCCACCAACGGCACTTATGCCATCGGCGGACGGGCCTACAACGGTGGCACCAGCAACCGGATCGTCGTCACCCAACCGTTGACCATCCTGAGCATGGCCGGTGCCACCAATACGTTCATCCAAGGCGCTTGGGATCCCAACAACACCAATGGCCCGTTGGCGGTTCGTTGCTGCCAGTTGGCCACCAACGCCACCATCACCGGCTTCACCCTGCAAGGCGGGGCCACGGTGACCGGCCTTGATAATGGCGGCGGTGGCGTGAACGGAGGCGCATATTTTCTTGGTTCCACGGTGTATCCTTCACCCGCGTTGGGCGTACTGAACAACTGCATCCTGCGCGGTAATTATGCCGTCAACGGCGGCGGCGCATATGGTGCCTCTTTGGTAAACTGCCTGATCACTTCTAACACGGTAACCAGCTCTGGCGGCGGCGCTTATGGCACTTTCCTGACCAACTGCACGATCTCCGGAAATACGGCGCTGCTGGCGGGTGGCGGACTTTATGCCGGACAAAATAGCGTCACCGCAAATTGTATCATCTACGGCAACCTTTCCCTACGTTTGCAGGGTAATGATTGCTATTCCTTCGGTGGCACTTTCCTATATTCTGCCAGTTCGGCTGCCTTATCCGGCACCGGTAATCTCGTCGGCAATCCCCAGTTTGTTGACCCACAATTCCACCTCGGCGCCAACTCGCCCTGCCGGGGCCATGGCACCCCGCTCGCCGTGCAGGGGCTTGATCTCGCCGGCGAAACGTGGAGCAACGCCCCTTCCATGGGCGCCTACGAAGTGAACCTGGCGGATTACACCGGGGCATTATCCCCGGCCATCCAACCGTATTATTGGCCACTTTATGTTGGACACCTCGATGGCTTCTATATGTTCACTGGCGGACGGGCTACTTCGCTGGTCTGGTCGTGGGGCGATGGCACCATCAATTCCAATGATAATTATTATATCGGGCACACTTGGACCAATGCGGGCACCTATCCCGTCACTTTGACCGCCTACAACGTCGCCAATCCCGCCGGTGTTTCCATTACCACCAATATCCTGGTGCTCCCCATCCTGCCCGCCGTCCTCCAACTCGTTGCGAGCGGCACGAACAGCCTCCAAATTCAATATGCCGCCCAGACCAATATTTATTATTATCTGCAAACCACCACCAACCTGAACCCGGCTAAATGGAGCACCATCAGCACGTTCTACGGGAACGGCGGCCCCCAGCAATTCAACGTCTCCCTAGCCACCAACGCCGCCCAGTTCTTCCGGCTGCAAGCGAATTAACCATGGGTCCTCAGCGTGTGAAATTGCAATTACCCCCTTTAAACTCCTTTACGCGAGTGGTCCCCCTCTCAGTACCGAACGGGGAGCACGTCGGTGTTAATTTCCAATTTCAGTTGAGCAGTTTGTTGTAATCTTCATGCGAGCCAATCCAGACCCATTCGTAACCGTCATTGAATTTGTGCCCCAAGGAACGGTAATGGTCGCCCACGCGGATGGAAAAGCGTTCGCCCGGTCCGGCCAGTTTTTTTGAAATCCAGCGAAGGATGGCGCGGGTTTTCGCGCCAGAGTCGGTAATTTTTCACGGCCAGCCGGCGAATGTATTCGGGCAGCTCCTGATAAAGCTTCCAAAACCGGCGCGTGGCACGGGAGGTCATTTCTTATCGGAATCCGCAGGCCAGTCGGGGAGTGAACCGGCCTGACGTTCAGCGGCGGCTTCGTTGAAAAGAAAATCCAGCCGGCCGCTCGCCGCGTCATCGTCCATCTGTCGCTTCCAAAGATCATGGTAGCGGGCGCTGACCCACGTAGCCAGCCGGTCAAAGTCCGACGGCGCGAGGCGCTCAGCAGCTTGTTCAATTTCTTCAACCGTAGTCATGGTGGCAATTTAATTGATTGCTGGCGTTGATTCAAGCGGTGCATTTACGACACCGACACCGCGTTGAACACTTGCTTGATGATTGTATAAAGGTGTCCAAAGATTGGCTGGCGGTTTCCATCCTCCCGCTTCCATCCTCCATCCTCTGCCCGGCTCAATGCCCGGCGGGCATGAGATCCGTGGGGGACTGGACCATGGGCATACCTTCGGGGTGGACCCGGGGGATGCCGCCGGTCACCGTCACGTGGCCTTGGTCATCCACATTCAACCGGGGGCGGGAGCCGATGTAATCATAAATGGCCTGTTCGACCACGTCACCGGACGAAGAGATCACCTTGTAGGCGTAGACGGAGGAACCGCTTTGCCAGAGCACATGGAGCTTTTGCGAACTATCCACCAGTGCCTCCGGCTGGCCGAACGATACCATCGGCCCCAGGGCGGACACCTTGTAAATCGTCGTTTCCGAGTCATCCATCACACAGATGTAAAGGCGGATCTGGGTGCGCAGGTAGTTGGCCTCATCGAGCACGAATTTGCGCACGGCCGGCGGCTGGCCGGCGGTCGCGGGCATCCCAAAATTTTGTTCCCACAGTTTGGCCCCGTGGATCACGTCAAACACCACCGGCTTGCTCATCACGTCCTTGTTCCATTCCCGGACGTGCAGGGTGGCGGTGACCTTGTAACGGCCGGTGTGCTTGAGATCAAAGCAGTTGGCCAGTTCCACCTTCTTGGTGGCCATCTGGGAGGATTCGAGATCAAAGGCGCCGGACACTGCGGGATCACCGCTGCGTTTCACCACAAAGCCGTCCGTGGATTCGATGCTGAATTCCAGCCAGCTTGTATCCGCGCCCAAGTGCAATTGCTGCCCCGAGCGGTTGATGATTTTAACCGCGGCCACGATGGATTCGCCGGGCAGAAACTGGTCCTGCTCGAACGCCACCTCCACACTGACAATCTGGGCCGAAACCCGGCTCCAGGCGGCCAGCACAAGCGCCAATATCAGCACAACGGATTTTCTCATGCCGCACTTCTAGCACTTTCCCCGCCGGTTTCCAACTGCGAAGTGATTGCCGGTCAGAAAATTCTGCCGCCGCCAGCTGGCCGGATCACGCCCCCATAAATGAAAAAAGGCCGTCCGCAAGGACGGCCTTTCATTGGTATCAGCGTAACCCCGATCAGGCTTTTTTGGATTTGAGCCCATTGACCACCGCTTTTTTGCGTTTGATCTGGCTATCACGGCGTTTGCGCTTTTCCGCTTTATTATACTGTTTTCCCATAACTGTCTTTACTTTATTCGCTGGTTGCGATTTTGTGTAGGTGTTACTATGAATTTTTACGTGCGACTATTCAACCTTTATTTACTATTAACCGCAGTCATGCTGGCAGGCTGCGAATCGGAAAAGCATAAACAGGACAAGCTCGTCAGTGCGCTGCGCGTGCATGTGGAGGCCAGAGCAGACGGCACGGGCGATCTTGGCACGACCACCACCATCTCCATCATCCGCAACGCGCCCGTCACGGTCACCGTCACCCGCACGCCCATCCTTTCGGAAAACGATATCGCGGCGGCGGCCGTGATGTCCACCCCCGGGGGCTTTGCCGTGGAAGTGCAATTTAACTCAATGGGCACCCTTACGCTGGAACAGTTCACCGCCGCCAATCCCGGCAAACACCTGGTTCTCTTCGGTCAATGGGGTGAAAAAGGCTCCGACGGTCGCTGGCTGGCTGCCCCCCTGATCACCCACCGGATTGCCAACGGACTGCTCGCCTTTACGCCTGACCTGTCCCGGGAAGATAGTGACCGTTTCGTACTGGGGTTGAATAATATCGCCAAAAAGAATGCCAAGGGAGAAATGAAATGATGTGCCGTTGGTTTGGCCGCGTATTGCTATACGCGGCACTCTGGCTCATCGGCGCCAGACTTTCCGCCCAGATTCCGTTCGCGTTTCCCACCGCCAATCATGCGCTTTATGCCGGCGGTCAGGAATTGCAATTCCTCGCCCCGACGGCGCCGGAGAAACCTTGGACCAGCGGCAGCTTTGGCTGCGTCCGCAGCGACGGCTGGCAAATGCATGAGGGCTTGGATATCCGCAGCCTGCAGCATGACCGCCGCGGCGAACCCACCGACCCGGTGATGGCCACCGCCGACGGCACCGTTGCCTATATCTCCACCAAGGCGGCGCTCTCCAACTACGGCAAATACATCGTCATCCGACACCTTTTGGAAGGTGTGGAAATCTACTCCCTGTACGCCCACCTCAGCGAAATCGCCCCGGGCCTCGCCGTGGGCCAGACGGCCCACACGGGCCAGGTCATCGCCACCATGGGCCGCACTTCCAACACCAGCGAACGCATCGGCAAGGAACGCGCCCACTGCCATTTCGAACTCAACCTATTCGTCAACGAACACTTCTCGGCCTGGTTCCACAAAAACCTGCCCGGCGAGCGCAACGACCACGGCATCTGGAATGGCCAGAACCTGAATGGCCTCGACCCCCTGGCCATTCTGCTGGCCGAGCGGGACGGTAAATTCAGCCTGCTGACCTTCCTCCGCTCCCAGACGGAACTGTTCCGCGTCCAGGTCCGGGCCACGCAATTCCCCTACCTGAAACGGTACGCCCCACTCGTTCTGGCCAATCCGAGGGCTCAGAAGGAAGGCATCGCCGGCTACGAAATCGCCCTGAACTACAACGGCGTCGCCTTTGCCCTGCTGCCCCGGGCCGCCTCGGAAATGAAAGGCGCCGGCAAATATCAGCTCCTGAACGTCAACGAGGCGGAATACCATGCCCATCCCTGCCGGAAACTGGTTGTCCAGCATGGCGGCCGGTGGCAATTGACCGACCGGGGCATCAAGGAACTGGATCTGCTGACCTACTGAAGAATCGCCTGTGCTTCGCTTCAGTTTTGAAGTTTTTCCCGCATAAGACGGGGGGACAGGCGGGGTTTAATGCCCCCAGCCCGGTCCGGGTCTGATAGGGTTTATCATAAAAATAAAAAAAACTTGTTGCACTTGCGCCATATGCCAATATGTTGTTGTTAATCAGTTATGCGGAATCAGACCTCAGCCCTTAAAGTGCTGCGCATACAACCAAATCAGAATCCCTTCCGTACGAAGGCATTCACCTTGGTTGAACTGCTGGTTGTTCTCGCAGTGATTGGCATTCTTGCCGCTTTGCTCCTCCCCGCCCTCAGCAAAGCCAAAAATCGGGTGCAAACCCTTGCCTGCCTGAATAACTTGAAGCAACTCGAAACGAGCTGCCATCTTTACACCTCAGATTTCAATGATTATCTGCCGCCCAACCAGGCGGTCAAGACGACGCCTGCGCCCGGCTCCACCAACGCTTTCGTCTCCCTGCTCAACGCCAATTCCTGGAGCCCCGGCATCGCGCCTCTGGATTTATCGCCCAACAATGTCCAGTCCGGCCTCATCTTTCCTTACAATAAATCGCCGTTCATTTACCATTGTCCGGCCGACTGGTCCACCGTTAACGGTTTTTCCTCCGTGCTCCGCACCCGCAGCTACTCTATGGATATCAGCCTGAACTGCGACCAGGCCGCCGCCACTTACCGCAAATTCACGGAGATCCGCACCCAATCCCCCGCCAACCTCTTCGTTCTCGTGGACGGTTTGGAACAGGACATCTGGGATGCTACCTTTGAAATATTCTCCCCGGACAGCAGCTGGGCGGATTACTGGCAGGATGTCCCGGCTGACCGCCATAACCTGGGTGCCGATCTCTCCTTTGCCGACGGCCAC
>CAIJGS010000269.1 GCA_903820285.1 uncultured Verrucomicrobia subdivision 3 bacterium
GATTCCTGACGGTCACCGCCACGGCGATCATCACGCCGGCCGCCGCCACCAGGACGCGGACCACCACGACCAGCGCCGCCACCGGGACCACCGGGACGCGGACCACGGTCGCCGCCGCCAAAGCCACCACGACCACCACCGCCGGGACCATCCCGGCGTGGGCCACCACGGCCACCGGGTCCACCCGGGCCGCCCGGCCGATCGCCGCCACGGCGTTCCGGCCGCACACCTTCCTGGCCGGTGAATTTTTCATAACGGTTGGCCTCGGTCTTCCCCTGCGCCCAAGCGGGCTGGAACAGGTTTTCCAAGTTGAGGTCTAATTCGGTCGCGTTGCTCATGTAAAAAATGCCCCGTCTGGCGGGGTTGAAAATGAGTCATATACTGGATTAACGCCGCTGCAAAATCAAGCCATCCTTTCCCAAACTTTGGAACCGCCGGTTTTCCAAGGCCAAACCCGCTGCCGGCAAGCGGCTTCCAAGCCTCCTTGCTTGCTTCGGCCACCTGGACAATAAGTGATTGATTCCTGAGACGATATGTTTTAGTGCGGTGGTTGCCGACCCGCTTCACGGCGGATCATCCGTTCCTGTTTTTGATCCGCGACAACGCCAGCGGCTGCATCCTGTTTCTCGGCCGCATGACCAATCCCAATCTTTGACGGTCGCCGGCTCCCGCCGATTCCCCCGGCAGGCGGTATCACCGCACAGGCAACCCGCCGGAAACTCCCGAAAAGTTTGACGCGCGTCAAATCACCCCGGCTGAAATGTCATTAGACTTCGACTGTGTTTAAGACATCTCCATTAAAAAAACGTTATGAGTAAAACCCCTCGTTCCTATCGCCGGCTATGGCTGACCCTGTTCAGCGTCATCACCCTGTCATTTCTGGCCCTCGGCTACTACGGCCGGGAAATCTATTATCAGGCACCGCCCATCCCGCAACGCGTTGTCACCGCAGACGGCACGGTGCTGTTCACCGGCCAGGACATCAAAGACGGCCAGAACGTCTGGCAGTCCATCGGAGGGCAGGAACTCGGCACGGTCTGGGGCCACGGCGCGTATGTGGCGCCGGACTGGTCGGCCGACTGGCTGCACCGGGAGGCCACCTGGCTATTGGATCATTGGGCAACCCAGGCCGGTGGTAAGACCTATGAGCAGTTGGACGCGGAAACGCAGGCGGGCCTGCGTGAGCGGTTGAAAAAGGAAATCCGCCCCAACACCTTCAATCCGCAGACCGGCGACCTGGTGGTTTCCGTCAACCGGGCCGAGGCAATCAAAGCGGTGGGCGCGCACTATGAATCTCTCTTCGGCAACGATCCCCAGCTCCAGACCTTGCGCCGGAATTACGCCATCCCCGCCAATACCATCAAGACCCCGGAACGCCAGCGGCTGATGAACGCCTTCTTTTTCTGGGCTGCCTGGGCCTGCGATACCGACCGTCCCGGCGGTGAAATCACCTATTCGCAGAACTGGCCGTCGGAACCGCTCATTGATAATCATCCCACCAGCTCCATCATCCTGTGGTCCATCGTCAGCGTCATCGTGCTGCTCGCCGGCATTGGCGCCATGGTCTGGTATTATGCGCGCCAGCGGCATCTCGAAGACGAAGGGGCGACCGCCATTCCGGACCGCGATCCCTTGCTGGCCATCCAGGTGACGCCCTCCATGCGCGCCACCTTGAAATATTTCTGGATCGTCGTTGCCCTCATTGCGGCCCAGGTCGGCCTGGGCGCGATCACAGCGCATTATGGCGTGGAAGGAGACGGCTTTTTCGGCTTTCCCCTGGCCAAATGGCTGCCGTATTCCGTGGCGCGCACCTGGCACACCCAGCTCGGCATTTTCTGGATCGCCACGGCGTGGCTCGCCACCGGGCTCTTTGTCGCCCCGGCGGTGGCCGGACGCGAACCGGCCGGCCAGCGGCTGGGGGTTAATTTCCTCTTCGTCTGCCTGCTGGCCATCGTCGTCGGGTCACTGACCGGGGAATGGCTGGGCGTGCAGCAGAAGCTGGGTTATGTGCAAAATTTCTGGTTCGGCCACCAGGGCTATGAATATGTTGATCTCGGCCGGTTCTGGCAGATCTTTCTCTTTGTCGGCCTGTTCGTGTGGCTGTTTCTCATGGTGCGGGCGCTGTGGCCGGCCTTCAAAAACCCGGGGCCGAACCGGCATCTGCTGGCCCTGTTTGTCATCGCCTCGGCGGCCATCGGCCTGTTCTACGGCGCCGGCCTGATGTGGGGACGCCAAACCCATCTGGCCATGGCCGAATACTGGCGCTGGTGGGTCATTCACCTCTGGGTGGAGGGCTTCTTCGAAGTTTTTGCCACGGTGGTCATCGCCTTTCTGTTCACCCGCATGGGCCTGTTGCGCACGGCCACCGCGACGGCGGCGGTGATTTTTTCCACGGCCATTTACCTGGGCGGCGGCATTCTTGGCACCATGCACCACCTCTACTTCAGCGGCACGCCCACGGGGGTGCTCGCCGTCGGCTCCATTTTCAGCGCGCTGGAAATCGTCCCGCTGGCCCTGGTCGGCTTTGAAGGCTATGAAAACCTGGCGCTGAGCCGCGCCCGGTCCTGGGTGGCCGCCTACCGGTGGCCGGTCTTCTTCTTCGTGGCGGTCGCCTTCTGGAATCTCGTTGGCGCCGGCCTGTTTGGGTTCCTGATCAACCCGCCCATCGCGCTCTACTACATGCAGGGGCTCAACACCACGGCGGTGCACGCCCACGCCGCGCTGTTCGGCGTCTATGGCATGCTGGGCATCGGTCTGATGCTGTTCTGCCTCCGCTGCCTGACCCGGCAGACCGCCTGGAAAACGGGCGTGCTCAGCTTCAGCTTCTGGGCGTTGAACCTTGGCCTGGTGCTGATGATCGTCCTGAGCCTGCTGCCGGTGGGACTCCTGCAAACCCTGGCCAGCATTGAACACGGCATGTGGTATGCCCGCTCGGCGGACTTCCTGCAGCAGCCCCTGCTGCAAAAACTGCGCTGGCTGCGCGTCATCGGCGACACCCTGTTCGCCTTTGGCGCCCTGGGCATCGGCTGGTTTGTAATCGGTTTGAAAACCGGCTGGTCGCTCGCCGGAACCTATGCCGAACCGGCCCCCGATGCCGGGACTAAACCGGCGAAACAGAATTAACACCTCCGTACCCGTCCCGCCCGCATCGAAAGCTGCGGGCGGGATTTTTTATTCCCCCAGATTGCGGGACAGCAGCGTGTTCAACCGGACCGGCGAGAGGACGATCATGGTTTTGCCTTTAACCGTAAGCAGCTTTTGGGCGCGAAACTTGGCGAGCGTGCGGGAGAAGGTTTCGCTGACCGTGCCCAGCTCGGCGGCGAGCGCACGCTTGGTCATCGTGAGCTCCACCGTCACCGCCGTTTCGCTGTGGCGATCCGGACAACGCTTGATCAGCCAGTTGGCGAGCCGGGTTTCCACGTCCTTGACGGTCAGGTCCTCGATCTGCCCGACCAGCACACGCAAATGGCTGCTCATGGATCCAAGCATGCGGAGCGCAAGTTCGGGCCGCTGCCGGAGCAGGGTCAGAATGCCGGACTTTTGCACCAGCAATACTTGTGTGGCCTCCTGCGCCCGCGCCTCGGCGGGATAGCCGGTGGGCGCGGCCAGTGCCACCTCGGCAAAGGAATCTCCCGTCCGAAAAACGTGAATGGTCTGTTCCTTGCCGGCGGCCGTCACGCGATGGATATTCACAGCCCCGCGCTGCACAATATAAAATCCCTGCGCCGGATCGCCTTCGTGAAAGAGGTATTCATCCTTGGCCAGCGACCGGCCGACCGTCACGTCCGCGATGTTCTCGAGGTCGGCCGGCGGCAGCCCGGCAAATAGCTGGCAACTGCGCAAGGTGTTGATGATGACCGTGCGTTTGAGTTCAGCCAGGGGAATGCTCATGCCGCCAGTTCAAACCACTTCGTGCCAAAAGTAAATGATCCAATCCGCGCCTTTGCCCTTTTCCACCTTGGAGGCAAAACCTTCGCCCTGCAACTTTTCAATGAGCGGCGAAGGCAAAAAGGGCGCGACCACCAGCAAGCCGTCACCGGGAGCCAGCCCATCCACGCGCCGGCGGATTTCCGGGTACGGCTCGGTGCCGCTGCGGAGCAGCTCCCGCACGTCCAATCGTTTGAACCGGCTGATGGGTGGCATAGTCATGGTTTTAATGGGTTTCAAGTTGTCAGCGATAACCACGAACGGCAAATTCAATTTGCGTGATCGCCTGGCAGACCCGCATCAACCATTGCCGATTCAACCTGAACCGGATTAGCCAGCATTTCCTGCGCGGCCGCCACGCCAGCGGCAATATTTTCCTCCGTCACCGGGCACGCCCCCTTGCGCAAACCAAGCCGGTGCAATTCCAGATGGCTGGAAGGTTTGAAACCCGCCAGTTCCAGCGTGTGCCGGGTGCAGTTCAGCGGGCACCCATCAATGGCCAGAATATGTTCCGCCCCGGCCGCCTTGTTCATCAGCGGTTTGACCCGGCCGCCAACACCCGCCAGACAGGACATCTCCGCCACGCCCGCGCCCGCCAGCCGGCGCGCAATCCGGTCCGCCAGTTCACCGGCATCCGAGCAGCCGGAGCAGGCATAAACCACGGTTTTGGGTTTGATCGAAGCAGTGACCGGGACCCGGCTGATGTTCATTATATCTTTTTCCATAACTTGACCAGTCTGGCTCAAGCCGGCCGGGAAGGTATTGACGTGAGTCAAGGGCCTGGCGTTTTGGCAGTCAGGTGTGGATTGTGCGGATATTTGACCTGCATCAAATTACCGCCCGCCAGTTTCGCTAAACTGATTCGCATGACCACGACCACTAAAACGCTGGCGGCAGGCACCGTGATTCCCCGGCCCGCCAAAAAACAAAATGATCTGAACGGCATCCGGCTGGCGCGGGAACGGCGGACCATGACCGCGATGGTGCGCATTTTTTGCCGGGATAAACATGGCGCCCGCGCCGGGCTATGCTGCGAATGTGAAGCATTTCTGGCCTATGCCGACGTGCGACTGGAACGGTGCCGCTTCGGCGAAGCCAAGCCCACCTGCGCCAATTGTCCCGTGCATTGCTACCAGCGCGAGCGGCGGGAACAGGCCCGGGATGTGATGCGCTATGCCGGGCCGCGCATGCTGTGGGAACATCCCGTGATGAGCCTGCGGCACTGGCTGGATGGTTTCCGGAAAGCACCTCAACTCTGACGGCAAAGAAAAAACAACGGAGGTCCAAGCGAACCTCCGTTGTCGGGCCGTTTTTACTGTGCAGTAAAATCAATGATGACCGCAGGAGCTCGCCACGGGCACGACGGGTTCAACCACCGGCCGGAGCTTGGTGATTTTCACGCGGAATTCCTCCGGACCCGCCACCAGATGTTCCCAGGTAAACGTGTCCGGCCATTGCGCGGCAAACTGGTAGCGCAGCGGCACCGGATCGTGGTCGTTCAGGATAATGAAATGGTCGCCGACCGCGAGGTCCAGCCAGGTGCGGATGATCAGTCCGTGTTTCACCGAACAGGGAATCGGGCGGACATCCATGACTTTGTCAGCGTCCAGGACAGGTTGCGTTTGCATAGCTTATTTATTTATTGGTTGGTTTTTTGTTTTTAAGATTCATGCCACTGGAAGTTTGAAACGGCACTCATGGCAGCCCGCCTTAGCTCCGGAGGAGCGGAATATTTGTAGAAACAGTTTCTCAAAATTCCCAGCTCCAGCGGAGCGGCATAGGCAGTTTCAAACTGGCAGTGGCATCAAGTTACGAGGCGCTTCCGCCTTGGAAAGGGTCAGCAGCATCGAAAATTGGGTGATGGCCTTCACGGCGTGCGGCAGGTTGGGCGACAGGTGCAGCAGGTCGCCGGCCTTCAGCAGGTGTTGCTGGCTGCCCAGCATGAACTCACATTCACCCGTAAGAATGTGAATCAGCGCATCCTGGGTGGAGGTGTGCTCCGTCAGTTCTTGGCCGGCCGCAAAACCAAACAGAACCGTGCGGGTGGTGGCCGTGCGCAGGAGAGTCCGACTGACGATGCCATTGGGCGCAAACCGCGTTTCCGCCGCCAGCGATACCATCGCCGAAGCCCCGGCTTCCATGACAGGTTGCTCATTCATGCCACCAGTCTGCCGGAGGCGAGCACGGTACGCCTTGACGGCGGTCAAGGTTTTGGAGAATAGAACAAGCCTGCGGACCCAATTAACTTCAGAGCAGTTTATGGAAAGCGTCCGGCGTCAGACCGGCATCTTCCTCGACAACTTCGAGCCAAAGCTGGATCGCTTCGCGAATATTGGCCAGCGCTTCCTCATGCGTGGCTCCCTGGCTGTGACACCCCGGCAAGGCCGGGCAGGAAACCGCCAATCCCTCTTCGGATTCAATCATGACCACACGATATTGCATGACGGTGAAATCCTTTGGCTAACGCTTTAAATCAATTCCCCGCCACCAATCCACTGGCCAAGGGGCGCATTCCGAAACTGCCTCCAATCTGGAACCGCGGTCTCGTCGCAAACCGTTCGCACGGCGAGTTTCCTCCCTCTCCGCCATTGGTAAATGGGGGAGAGGGCTGGGGTGAGGTGGCGCTCATCTATTCAGACGCAGACGCAGAGGCAGGGCCAAATCATGCCCCTGCCCAATTCATAAACCACAGAGCAAGCGTGGCGAGCAAAGCTGACGAGGCACCCCCCACCAGCTTTTCCATCCTCAATCTTCCATCCTCGCCTTATTTCTCAGCCTTCTCCGCTTTTTCCGCCTTCGCCGGCTTCTCCGGCGTCACGAGCGCCGCCGCGCGCTTGGCGTGGATGGCTTCGATGATCGCCTTGGCGAGCTCCGGCTTTTCAATCAGCGCCTTCTTGGCCGCGTCCTTGCCCTGGCCGATCAGGTCGCCATTAAACTGAAGCCAGGCGCCCTTCTTTTCCACGGCCCCACAGGTAATGCCCACATCCAGAATGCTGCCTTCCTTGTCGATGCCGTGGTTGTAAATGATGTCGAATTCGGCCTCCGCGAACGGCGGCGCCACCTTGTTCTTCACGATCTTGACGCGCGTGTGGTTGCCGATCGCGTTGCCGGCCGCGTCCTTGATCATGTCCTTGCGGCGGATGTCAATGCGCACGCTCGCGTAAAACTTCAGGGCCTTGCCGCCGGGGGTGGTTTCGGGATTGCCGAACATCACGCCCACCTTTTCGCGCAACTGGTTGGTGAAGATGCACGTAGTCTTGGACTTGTTAAGAATGGCGGTGAGCTTGCGGAGCGCCTGGCTCATCAACCGCGCCTGCATGCCCATGGTGGCCATGCCCATTTCACCTTCCAATTCCGCCTTCGGCACCAGGGCCGCCACGGAATCCACCACGATCACGTCCAGCGCATTGGACCGCGCCAGCGTCTCGCAAATGGTCAGCGCTTCTTCGCCGGAATCGGGCTGCGAAACCAGCAAATCATCCAGGCTCACGCCCAGCTTCTTCGCGTAGCCGGGGTCCAGCGCATGTTCCGCGTCAATGAAAGCCGCGAGACCGCCGGCCTTCTGGGCATTGGCGATGACGTGCAGCATCAGCGTCGTTTTACCGGAGGATTCCGGCCCGAAGATTTCCACCACGCGACCGCGGGGCAGACCGCCCACACCCAGGGCAAGGTCAATCGCCAGACCGCCGGTGGGAATGACTTCAATCTGGCGCAACGCCTGGGCATCGCCCAAACGCATGATGGCGCCATCGCCATAGGCTTTGGTGATGCTGGAAATGGCGGCTTCCAGATCGCGCTCGCGGGCGGCGGCGACCTTCGGGTCAATCACAGCAACGGCCTTTTCGGCTTTGTCAGCCTTTTCGACGGGCTTTTCGGTGTTTTTTTCAGCTTTGGGCGGCATAGTATTGATAAAATATTGGACGGTTAAATCCGGTTGGCAACGCTAGTGCAACTTTGCGCGTTAGTCAATGCGTCCGTTTGCACCGTTTCACGGTTGGCTACCCCTGCTTACTTTAGCCTTAAGCGTTTAGCCTTGAGCCTTTGAACAAGGGGCGTGGCCTGATTATGCCACTACCCCGTTTGTTCGGGTTTTGTTAAAATTACAGCTACACCATGTTTAAGTATCCCATAGTCTTGCGGACGGCTTTTTCGTTTGCCGCTGGCTGGCTCCTTTGGAGTGTCCTGCTGCTGCCGGGCAACGTCCGCGCCGCCACCTTTACGGTTCCAATGATGCAGGGCCAGGACCCGGAAGTGGAATTCCGCAACGGCCTCTTCAATCTGGTCCAAAGCGACGGCTGCAACATCCGCCTGCACCAGTCGGCGACCATCGGCGGCTTGGTCTCGGCAACGGATCAAATCATCTACTCACCCGGCTGCTCCAATCTCTGGGCCCCGGAAATCCACTGGTTTAACACCAACTGGTTTATTTATTACAGCATTGATACCGGCAGCTCCGGCAATGAACGCGTGCACGTGGCCCAAAGCACCGGCACCAATATCGCCGGCCCCTACACGGAACGTGGCGTGCTGTTCAACAGTTTCTGGAACATCGACGGCAGCGTCTTCGCCGCCACCAACGGCCAGCTTTATTTCATCTTTTCCGGCAACCCGTCCGGCAACCAGAACATTTACATCGCACCCATGAGCAACCCCTACACGCTCAGCGGCACGCCGGTGCTGATATCGCAGCCAACCCAGTCGTGGGAAACGGTCGGAGCATCCCCGGCAGTCAACGAAGGACCATTTGGCTTCACCCACAATGGTCGTACGTACATTGATTATTCCGCCAGCGGTTGCTGGACGGACAGCTATTGCCTCGGCCTGCTCACCCTCACCGGCACCAATCTCATGGATCCCGCCGCGTGGACCAAAACCGGCCCGGTGTTCAGTCAGCAACCCGGCGCGTACGGCCCGGGTCATAACGGCATCTTCACCGATGCCAGTGGCCAATACTGGAATATTTACCACGCCAACAACCTCAGCGGTCAGGGCTGCGGCGGCTACCGCCAGCTCCGGGTCCAGCGCGTGGCCTGGGATACCAACGGTCTGCCCGTGTTTGGCACACCAGTGCCGATAGCCTCGTGGATTACCGACGACACCAATTTTCTGACGGCGCAATTTCTGCTCAACGAAACCGGCGGCACCAATGCCGGCAACCAGATCGTGGCCCTCCAGGGAAATCTCAATGGCTCTCCCGTCTGGCGGCAACCCGGGCTGCATTTCAACGGCACCAACAGTTACGTGGATTGCGGTGCCTCCGTCGGCAATGACGTCCAAAACACCCTGACCCTGACCGCCTGGATCCGGCCGGACAGTTTTACCGACTGGGCCGGCATCGTGTGCAAAGGCACGAATACCGAGCCGTACGCGCTGCAAATCTGGGGCGATGGCTCCCTGCGCTTCACCGCCAACTTTGGTTCGCCCAGCGGCGGCGTGGGTGGCAGCTCCTGGAATTCCACCGCCAAACTGGCCACCAATCAATGGCAGCGGGTGGCCGTGACTTATGATGGCGCAACCATCCGGTTCTATATCAATGGCGTGCTCGATGCCAATCAACCCGCCGCCACCCTGCGCTTCGGCGTGGTCAATGAACCGCTCACCATCGGTGCCGATCTGCCCGGCGGCGATGAATACTTTCAAGGCACCATCGCCGATGTCCGCGTTTATGGCCGCGCCTTGGGCACCGCCGAGATTCAAGCTCTCCCCGCCCTCCCCGCGCCCGGCCTGATTTGGAACGGCCTCAATAATGGGTCCCCCAACGGCAATTGGGATCTGACCACCACCAACTGGCTGCAAGCCGGCCTCACCCCCGCCAGCTATGTGGACGCCGCCCTCCTCACTTTCAATGACAGCGCCGCCGGCACCACGACCGTCAACATCCGCACCAACGTCACTCCCGGTTCACTGACCATCAGCAACAATGCGCTCAGTTATGTTTTCACCGGCCCGGGCAGCATCACCAACAACGCCTTGCTCAAGCTGGGCTCCGGCCGCCTTACTCTGGCCATCACCAATACCTTCGGCAGCAGCACTCCCTCGCAAATCCTGAATGGCACCGTGGTGCTGGCCGCGTCCACCACCTTCAATGGCGATGGCGAACTCTGGCTGGGCAACAGTACCAACAGCGGTGCGAGTCTGATCATTTCCAACACCACGGTGAACGTCACCAATAACTATTTCGCCATCGGCCGGGCCGGCGGCACAGTGGGCAATGTCTATAATGTCACCCTCACCAATGCCAATTTGAATGTGGCCCACTGGTCCTGCGGTTGGGATGGCGCTTTGGCCGGCAATGCCACGTACCAAAACATCAGCGCCACCGGCAATTCGGTGGTCACCGATACCGGCGCCGGCAACACCGGTTTTCTGCTCGGCGAAAGCGCCGGTTCAATAAGTACACTGACCTTGGCCAATACCTCGGTCATCAGCAATCCCGTCACCTATTTTGACGTGGGCCAGGGCGGCACTACCACCCTGGCCCTCAAAGACAGCGCCAGCCTAAGCGCGGGCGGTGATTTTAATATCGGCGATTCTGGCGGCAGTGTGGGCATTGTGAACCTGACCGGTTCGCCCAGCCTCACGGCCAACACCCTATTTATCGGTTCGGCCAATGCCGCCGGTTCCAGCGCGAACGGCACCATCAACCAAACCAATGGCACAGTCACCACTCTCAGCGCCGGCGACGGCACCCTGATCATCGGCGGCCGCAGTTCCGCCACCACCTTGGGTGTAGGCCTTTATAACCTGCGCGGTGGCACGCTGAATATGGCCAACGGCGGCAATCTTTGGGTGGGCGGTTACGGCACCGGCACACTGAATGTCAGCGGCGGCACCGCCACCCTCTCCGGTTATGTTTCCGTGTGTCGGATGGCAGGTGGCACCGGCGC
>CAIJGS010000270.1 GCA_903820285.1 uncultured Verrucomicrobia subdivision 3 bacterium
CAAACCTTTTTCCGCCCAGCGCGCCGACTGGCAGCCCGCCGCCGTTGATCCCGCGCTGGCCGCCCGCTATTTCTGCCTGAAACGTGAACCCGCCGATTTGCACGCCCGCATCAACGTGCGCGTGGATGAAATGTTCCAGCGCGGCCTCGTCGCCGAAACCGAGCATTTGCTGGCCCACGGCCTCGCCGAAAACCGGACCGCCCTGCAAGCCATCGGCTACCGGCAGGTGGTGGAACATTTGCGCGGCGAACGCTCCCTCGCCGAAACTGTGGAGCTGGTAAAAATCCGCACCCGCCAATTCGCCAAACGCCAGTTCACCTGGTTCCGCGCCCAACCCTATATCAACTGGCTGGAACTGAAAACCGATGAACCGGTGGCATCGGTCTGGCACCGAATGCGGGCCATCCTCTGAAAGAAGTAGGAGCCGACGTAAGGAGGCTCAAATATCCTTGGGAACATTCATTTGTTTGGACAACCTCACGCGGGCATCACAAACAATGTCGGGCTACCAGCTCCAGTCACGCCCCGTGACTACGGTAAATCTCGTCGCTAATCTGGTTTCAGGTCGCATTTTGATATTCCCTGGCCAGGCTTCCATCACTCGTCACTGGAATCCATTTCCAATGGCCGGACTTGTTTTCCTTCGCTTGGAGCACCAGCCGCAATCCCCGTTCGGCCAGCGAACTGAAAGAGGCCTTTTCCTCGCCCGCAACCTGTTGGACGCGCGCAAACAATTCGTCATTAATTTCGATGGTTATCTTCATAGTGCGCCTTTCGCCAACACCTTGGCATAACTCGTTCGTCAGATCAAATAGGGCTGACTGGCAAAAAGGCGGGCTCTCACTTTCACTCCCCCTTCGGCTCCTCCACATCTGCCAGATCACCCGTCTGCCGGCGCAAATAATAGTCAAACGCTAAACTCACCCCATTCCGGTTGGGCATCGTATAGACCATGATAAAGGTCATCACTATGCCAACTATAATAAAGGTAATCATTCCCGGATGCCAGAGGCGGAAGTAGAACAGCACGATGAACGGAATCAGAAAAACCACGCGATCCAGCAGAATCAGCGGGCCGAACAGGTCGCCCTGATCCGGCAGATAGCGCAGGTGACACACGGGGCAATGTTCGTGCAATTTGATCCAGCCCTGATAAATCGGGCCTTCCCCGCATTGCGGACATTTCTTGTGCCAGCCCCGCCGGAGCAGGGTTTTGGCCGAGGGCATCGGATACGCCATACCTGAACAACCTAACCCAAAACCACCCGCGTTGAAACCCGGAAATGCGGGCAGCCTCCAAACCAGGCGCCCCAAACACTGCCCACGATGGCGTATTGCCCGCAGCGCGGCGTTCACGCCGCTTCAGCATGGCAACGCCACTGGCCTGCGGATCAATTCGCACTCAGAAACAATCTGAAACGCTCCGGAGGGTAGTGTCAGGCAGAAGCCCCTATCCGCCACCCCACATTGCGCCAGCCTTCGTTCCCTTCGTTAACTTCTGTAAAATCCCACCCGCCTCACACTTCAATCGTCGCGTCCATCGTCACCTTCGCATTGAGCACGCGGGAGATGGGACAGCCGGCCTTGGCCGCATTGGCAATTTCCAGCACCTTTGCCTGGTCGGCACCGGGGACCTTGGCGGTCACCACAAGATGCGATTCGGTGATACTGAACCCGGCATCGGTCTTATCCAGCGTAACGGTGGCCTTGGTATGAATGGCTTCCGGCGTGATCCCGGCCTTGCCGAGTTCCGCCGAGAAAGCCATGGAAAAACAGCCCGCGTGCGCGGCGGCGATCAGTTCCTCCGGATTGGTGCCGATGCCATTCTCAAACCGGGTGCCAAAGGAATATTGGGTATCCTTGAGCACACCGCTGTCGGTGCTGATGGCGCCTTTGCCGTCCTTCAAACCGCCCTGCCAGAGGGCTGATGCGTTGCGTTTCATATTGTGATTATTATTGGTTATGCCGGGCGGGAATTCGCCCCAACATGCCTGACTCTACGCCGCTTTCACGACGGGTCAAGTCCGGGAAATGCCTTATTGATCCTCGGCCAACGAGGTGCCCGCGCCAAGTCCGAGCGGAGCGCGGCGTTCACGCCGGTTCAACATCCAAGTCAAATGCAGTCAGCATCTTGCCAGCGCCTTACCGCGTTGAACATGGTCGCACCGTCAAAGGAGACAACCACCGGATCCAATCAGCAGTGAGGGAGCCCGTAAATGCCGTAGCAGCCAACGTACAGAGG
>CAIJGS010000271.1 GCA_903820285.1 uncultured Verrucomicrobia subdivision 3 bacterium
CGCCTCGCCAACGCTCTTCATCTGCGTGGTGAGCGTGGGATCCGCCTGCGGGAACTTCTCGAAGGCGAAGCGCGGAATCTTGGTGACCACGTAGTCAATGCTCGGCTCAAAGCTCGCCGGCGTTTCGCGCGTGATGTCGTTGCGCAATTCATCGAGCAAATAGCCGACCGCCAGTTTCGCGGCGATTTTTGCGATCGGAAAGCCCGTGGCTTTGGAAGCCAGCGCGGAGCTGCGGGACACGCGCGGGTTCATCTCGATGATGACCATGCGGCCGTTTTCGGGGCTGACGCCGAACTGGATGTTCGAGCCGCCGGTTTCCACGCCCACGGCGCGGATCACGGCGAAGCTCTGGTCGCGCATGATCTGATATTCCTTGTCCGTCAGCGTCTGGATGGGGGCCACGGTGATGCTATCGCCGGTGTGGACGCCCATGGGATCGAAATTCTCGATGGAACAGATGATGACGCAGTTGTCCGCCTTGTCGCGCATCACTTCCATTTCATATTCCTTCCAGCCGAGCAGCGATTCCTCAATGAGGACTTCGTTGACGGGGGAAAGGTCAATGCCGCGCTTGGCGATTTCTTCAAATTCATCGCGGTTGTAGGCAATGCCGCCGCCCGTGCCGCCGAGGGTGAACGCCGGCCGGATGATCAGCGGGAAACGCCCGATCTTTTCCGCCACGGTGCGGGCCTCATTCATGTCATGGGCCACGCCGGAAATCGGCACATCCAGCCCGATTTCGAGCATCAAATCCTTGAACGCCAGGCGGTCTTCACCCTTGTGAATTGCCTCGGGCTTCGCGCCGATCATTTCCACATCATGCCGCACCAAGGCACCGTTTTTGTGGAGGGACATGGCGGTGTTCAGCGCCGTCTGACCGCCGAGCGTGGGCAGCAGCACCAGTTTGCCCTGGGCGCCGAGCCGTTTCATCTCTTCCTTCTCGCGCGCAATGATTTTCTCCACCGCCTCGGGGGTGATGGGCTCAATATAGGTGCGGTCGGCAAACTCCGGATCGGTCATGATGGTGGCCGGATTGGAGTTCACGAGGACGACGCGGTAACCCTCTTCCCGGAGGGCTTTGCACGCCTGGGTGCCGGAGTAATCAAACTCGCACGCCTGGCCGATAATGATCGGGCCGGCGCCGATGATGAGGACGCTATGGATGTCGGTGCGTTTGGGCATATTCGAAACGGCTAAATGAAACACGGAAACGGGCCGGAAGAAAAGGAAATTAGCCGGGAACAATTTGGTTATTTCCCGCCCAATCGGCTCGGGGCCAGTCTTCCCGTTTGACATCCGGGGTGGGGCGTGGTGAAGTGGCAGCACTGAATCACCCGCAACCCCTTTAAAACCATGTTTTATCCCTCGATCAATACCACGAGCTATCCCACTCTCACCGCCGAGATGGCGGATGTCAACGCGCGCGAGGCCAAAACCAGCGTGGACCTGCTCCAGCACGATGTGGACCGACTGCTGCTCATCACCGAGGCCTTATGGACGATGGCCAAGCAGCAGCACGGCTATGCGGATGACGCTTTGACCAAGCTGGTTGAGCAACTGGAACAGCGGAAAATCCAGGCCGCCGCCGCCACGGACGGAGTGAGCGCCAAGAGCCCGCCGCAACCATGTCCCGCCTGCGGCCGGATCAATTCCGCCGGCCGCGCCTTCTGCATTTATTGTGGCAAACCCGTGATGGTCAATCCCTTTAGTCATTAAGTGCTGGATCACGCCTTCACTTGGTGTTGACCTTTGCGCTCCAATGCACTCTCCACATATATCCTTCCAGCGTCTCTGGACAGGCGCAGAACCTTGCCATCCAAGTTGGAAGGTGAACTGCGAATAATTTCCCCCAAAACTCGGCATCACGCTCGTCCAAATAGAAGAGTGCAGTATGCGGCCATCCAACTTGGAAACCTTCTTGAATAGTCCGCCGATAATGGCGAAGGTTTGAATCCCTGCAACTTCTATAAAATGCCGATTCAAATTCGGTTTGGTTTTTGACTTTAGCAAAAACTGACCACTGAAAAGCAGTCATTTCGTCATTCATTGAATTATCAGCATATTGATACCAAGACACCAAACCGTCATCGCGCTTATTGTTTCTTAAATGCTTTATCATGATGACGGGCCAGAACTCGCCTGGCAGGTTTGGAAAAGCCGACGTCCTAGAGTTGACTTTGAACCAAAAAGACAGTTCATCTTCGGCAAAAGTCGCATAATACTTGGGAATTTTGCTGGGCCTCTTGCGGATAAGTGGAGTTTTTTGCTGGGATGCAAGTCCTGCGGCAAAGGCAGCATAGAATAAGTCCGATTTTATCATGTTCTGGCCTTATGATGACTCTTTTGAACAATTCTCAAATTTTGCGGTTCGGGCAGTTGCGCGCAAAAAGTGTCTGCGGATTTCGGGGGAAATCAAGCCCGCTATAAAATGAAACACACCGTAAAATTAGCGCCAACAAAATGCCAAGCACCGATGTTACCGCCCTTCACGCCGCAAAGTGCACGTAGCCGCCGGATTTCAGCGGCATGATGCCGTTGCGGTCGCGGATGATCACGCCCGAACCCTCGATAATCCGGCCGATGCAACTCAGCTTCACCTTCGGAAACGCCTGTTTCCACCCATCCACCACTTTCACTGCGTCCTTGCTGGCCAGGGTGAATAGCAGTTCAAAATCTTCGCCATCGGTGAGGGCGGCGACAAACGCCGGTTTCTCGGCTGTCCGCAGCTTGGCGGCGCGGCTGACGGGCACGGCGGTTTTCAACAGCTCCGCGCCCACGCCGCTCGCGCGTAATATGTGCGGCAGATCGCCGGCCAGACCATCGCTCAAATCCATCAGTGCGTGCACGTCAAAATGATCCGCCAGCCAGCGGGCCTCGGCCAGGCGCGGCGTGAAATCGAGATGTTTGCCGGCAAGGGAACCGCCCAGTTCGCCGGTCACAAAAATGGCGTCACCCCGTTTGGCTCCGCTGCGTAATATATGCCGTCCGCGCGGAACTGTGCCGAGCAGCGCGATGGAAATGAGGATGCGCTCCGGATTGGTGGTGGTTTCGCCGCCCACGATGGCCACGCCGGTTTGCTGCGCCAGTTCTTTCAGACCATCGTAAATCCGCGCCACATGGTCGGCATCGTATTCCTTGGGCAGGGCGAGCGTGATGAGCGCCGCCGTGGGCGTTCCCGCCATGGCGGCGATGTCGCTCAGGCAGCGGGCGAGCGCTTTGCGGCCCACTTTTTCCGGCGGCGTCTCGCGGGTAAAGTGGATACCTTCCACCACCGCGTCGGTCTTGAAAAGGATGAGGCTGTCCGGCACGCCGAGGTCCAATACGGCGCAGTCGTCACCCGCACCGGTCAGCACCGTGGCATTCCCCGGCAGTGATTTTGTCAGGCGGGCGATCAGGTCGAATTCGGTCATTGTTTGAATATAAACAGTAAAATCACATTCGCGGCATTAAACAGGCTGTGCACCGCAATATTGGCAATCAGCCGGCCGGTCCGTTCGTACAGCCAGGTGAGCGCCATGGCCAGCACAAACAGCGGAATGAAAGTGGGCAGATTCACGTGGATCAGTGCAAATACGAAGCTGGGCACCAGCCACGCCAGCTTTGGACAGCCCAGGTTGTTTTTGATGAAGGGAAACAGCACGCCGCGAAAGAGAAATTCCTCCGCCACCGGGGCCACCACGATGGCAAAGACTACCAAGTAGGCACGGAGGCCCCAGGAAGGAGCCTTTAGTAGCAGATCCACCGCCATCTGTTCCTTGGCATCCCAGTGCAGTTGGGTGATGATATAGCCGCACAAAGCCTGCAAACCCCATGTTACTGGTAGCATCACCGCTAGCACTTTCAAAGCCAGCACGAGTGTCGGTCCCAGGCCTTCTCGCTGCAGGCCAAAGGCCTCGCCCCAGCCGGTCTGATGGTATTTGAGAAACGGAATCAGCAGGCCTAGGAGCACCCCGTGAAAACAAAGTGTGACCAGCAGGATGGCCGGAAAACCTTCCTCAGATTTGAAGCCAGCCACACCGGATTGATGCAGGAGACCGACCGTGACACTCCCCATGCAAAAGGAAATCATGACGCCCCCGATCAACAGGAGCACCGCTTCCGATCGCCAAATTCTCTCCACATGCATGTCCGCAGTTTAGCTGGGCCGCGGCGTGAAGACGAAGCAAAAGTCCGGGCGGGCGCATCTAATCACGCCCCGTAGCGGCGGGCAGCTTGCCTGCCGTAGAGCCGGTGCTTCCAGCCCGGCGGAAAACGCTCGGCTGGAACAAGCGTTTGGTCATTCGTCAGGTGCTGGGCGGTTTCACGGTTTTCCCCGGGCGGCAAGATGCTGTCCTCTACGGCAGGCAGGGATGCCCGCCGCCACATTTCAGAGTGTACAGCCAACGCCCGTTTCCGGTATTAAACCGGCATGAGCAAAACGTTGTTTGAGAAAATCGCCGCCCGCGAAATCCCTGCCGCGATCATTTATGAAGATGATCTGGTCCTTGCCTTCCACGACATCACCCCGCAGGCGCCCACCCATGTTTTGATCGTGCCCAAGAAACCCGTGCCGCGCCTTGCCGAGGCGCAACCCGCCGATCATGCCCTGCTGGGACATCTGCTGCTCAAGGCCGCCGCCGTGGCCAAGACCCTTGGCCTGGACCAGACCGGCTACCGCCTCGTCATCAACAACGGTCCCGATGGCGGCGAATCTGTGCCCCATTTGCACGTGCATCTCCTGGGCGGACGCAAACTGGCCTGGCCGCCGGGCTGAAACCACCGGCCAAGGAAATCGCACGGCAATCAATCGTATCCCCCTAAAATAATGTAACTTTTTGATGGCGTTACCCTCTGGTCTCATTAATAAATAAGCCTAACCATTTAACCACAAACCTAACCACCCTTGAAAAAGCACTCCCTGAATTCCCTCAGTCGTCGCCGTTTTCTGGCTACGGCCGGCGCGGCGGTCGCCCTCCCTCTGTTTGCCCCGCATCTGGCCTTGGGCCAGGCCAAGCGCCGGGCTTCCAATCGCATCAACCTCGGCGTGATCGGCTGGGGCATGCAGGGTCCCGGCAATACCGCCTCCTTTTTGAATGAGGAAGACTGCCAGGTGGTCGCCGCCTGCGATCTGGATAAGGGGCATCTTTCGAGCGCGGTGAATACCATCAACGGTCATTACCAGAACCAGGATTGCAAGGCGTACCACGATTACCGCGAACTGCTGGCGCGCGAAGACATTGATGCCGTGATGATTGCCATTCCCGACTTCTGGCATGCGCTCGTTGCCACCGAGGCGGCCCGGCGCGGCAAGGATGTGTATGGCGAAAAACCGCTGGCCCGCACCATTGCCGAGCAGCAGACCATTGTCCGCGCCGTCGAGAAGAACAACATCATCTGGCAGATGGGTTCCTGGCAGCGCTCCGGCGCCACCTTCCGCAAGGCGGCTGAAATCGTTCGCAACGGCCTCATCGGCAAGGTCACCCACGTGGAAGTGGGTTTGCCCGCCAGCCACCATGATTTTGCCGGCACTGCGCCGGAATTGCTGACCAAGCTCGGTCAGCCCACAAACAACCCCGAATATCTCGCCACCGTGGTACCGGGTTCAGCCGATTGGGACAAAGCCGTGACTGCGCCGCCGGATAATTTTGACTTTGCCACCTGGATCGGACCCGCCTCCAAACTCGATCCCTACATCAAGGCCCGCATCCACATGAACTGGCGCTGGAACTACAACACCGGCGGCGGCCAGTTGCTGGACTGGATCGGCCATCATTGCGACATCGCCCACTGGGGACTGGGTTTCGACAACAACGGCCCCTCGGAAATCGAAGGCCACGGCGAGTTTCCCGCCGCCAACGCCCTGTGGAACACTTGCACCAAGTACCGTATTGAACTGAAATATCCGCAGGACATCACCATGACCATCGCTGGCGGTTATCCCGAAATCCGCAGTGGCACCAAATGGATTGGCACCGATGGCTGGGTGTGGGTGGATCGCGGCGGCTTTGAAGGCTCCAACAACGAGTGGAAGAAATATAAGAACCTGCCCGAGGAACTGCGCAAGGTGAAACTCTATGAATCCCGCAACCACCAGCGGAACTTCCTGGACTGCGTGAAATCACGCCAGCCCACGATCACCCCGGTGCAGACCGGCCATCACTCCGCCATTCCCGGCCATCTGGGTCTCATCTCCATGCTCACCGGCCGGAAAATCCGCTGGAACGTGGCGGATGAAGTGATTCTGGACGATCCGGAAGCGAGCAAACTGCTCACCCGCGAATATCGCCCGCCGTACCAGATGCCCGGCTGATCCGGTTTTTCTGATACTGAAAACATTACGCCTTCGGCCGGCTCTTGAATGAGCCGGCCGAATTTTTTTGAAACCTCCGGCACCGCCCAACTGTCTGGTGATGAGTATGAAAACAAAGAGGCTGTTTGCGGGCGCCCGTTTTGCGGATGCTTTCACTTTGATCGAACTGCTGGTAGTCATTGCCATTATCGCCATTCTGGCCGCGCTGCTGCTGCCGGCACTGGCGGGTGCCAAGCAACGCGCGTGGACCACCACGTGCAATTCCAACCTGCACCAGATCGGGCTGGGCATGCGCATGTTTGCCGATGACAACAACGATTATTACCCGGAATCCGGCGGCGATATTTATTGGGGGGCGGTCGACACCGGCGGTTCTGGCAAGGCCAGCTGGATGGAGCAAATTTTCACCTATGTGAACAACACCAATGTTTACGATTGCCCGGGCAATATCCAGTTGCCGCCGCAGTACCGGGGACCTTTTAATTATTTCAATGGTTGCAATGCGGCCTATATCGCTTCCGGCGGCCAGAATGCGGCCGTGAAAGGTTCGGCCATTTTGCTGACTTCGGCCTTTGTGCTGGGTGGCGACACGGCGGGCACGTTTAATACCGGCGCCGGCCCGCACTTCGATCCACTGGATGCGGACAAGGACGATTATTCACAAAACTGTGTGGGCGGTGCCGCCGCCGCCGGCAACAGCCTGTACTGGCAGATTCATACCAAAGGCCAGAATGTGATGTTTGCCGATGGCCACGCCAAATGGTCCAAGGGCTATAATTCCGGTGAGCAGACCTTCGCCTACGCCGTCATGACCAACTGGATCAAGTATCCGTAAGCGGCGCGGAATCTGGTTCTGCAAGCAGGTAATGTTCTGTCGCGCGGGCGGGGCAATACCAAAGGAAGCCTCTCAAATAATCAGTAACGGCGGTTGGTGACCGTATCATTACCCACATCTTTTGCTGGTGTTTAAGGTTGCCGCATTTTTCTGTCAGCACTCTTGAACCCAACGTAAGCCCCAGCGGGGCGACATGATAATAGCCCGGGGCAAGGGCGCGAGAGCGACCGCCGCCCCGGGTTGGCGCACCACACATTTCTCCCTTCCCCCATCGGATGGGGGAAGGTGGCCGGAGGCCGGATGGGGGC
>CAIJGS010000272.1 GCA_903820285.1 uncultured Verrucomicrobia subdivision 3 bacterium
AAAATCCGAGACCCGGACCCGATTCCCCCCAATCAAGGCAAAAACCCCAGCAATCGTGCCTAATCAAGCCTCATCAAGGCATCTGTTAAAAATGTTGCGTCACCCCAAAAATCGCCCGCTGCCCGGTAGCGCCGACTGGCAGTCGGCTGTATCGCCGGTTGGCAACCGGCCGGGCGGCGCATTTCTTGACGCATCATCGGATCCAAACCCTTCACCCTGGCACGCCTTTGCAATCTCCCCACGCCAATCAAGGCAAAAACCCCAACAATCAAGGCTAATCGTGCCTAATCAAGGCAAACGTAAAAAACAAACACCATCCCGAGCGCCAACGGCGCGGCCCCATACCAGCCCAGGGCAACGCCCTGGGTTTGGCCCCCGCACACCACCAGCCCTGAAGGGGCGTCCCAACCCGCCAATCAAGGCAGAAACCCCAGCAATCAAGGCTCATCAAGCCTCATCAAGGCAAACGCGAAAATTTCCAAGTCACCCGACATCCCGCCCTGAAACTCCCCCATCTGTGTCCATCCGCGTTTATCTGCGGTCAAAATCCCCGTTCGCGTTTTTGGCGTATTTCGCGGTTCACCCTCCGCCCCTGCGCGCCTTGGCGTTAAACTTCCCCAATTCCTAAAAAAACCGGCTCGCAAATCCCGCGATCCTTTGGTAGGTTAGCCGTTCATGCAAGAATTCTCCGCCCTTGATGGCGCCATTCTCGTTGATAAACCGTCCGGCCCCACCTCGCACGACGTGGTGGACGCCATCCGTCGCAAATTCGGCATCAAAAAAGTCGGCCATTGCGGCACCTTGGACCCCAATGCCACCGGCCTGCTCATCATCGTGCTCGGCCGCGGCACCAAACTCTCCGAGCGCCTCATGGGCGATGACAAGGTGTATGAAGGCACTGTTAAATTCGGTGAATCCACCGATAGCTATGATTCAGACGGGGAACTGACCGGCTCCCTGCCCCTGCTCCCCATGACTTTGGAGGAATTGAACGAGGCCGCCGCCAAATTCATCGGTGACCAGATGCAGATTCCGCCCATGGTTTCCGCGATCAAGAAAGGCGGCGTGCCGCTCTATAAGCTCGCCCGCCAGGGCATTGAAGTGGAACGTGAACCGCGCCTGATCCACATCTACAATTTCCGTTTCACGGATTACACCGAGCCGCTGGGGCAATTCCGCCTGGCCTGCACCAAGGGCACGTATGTGCGCAGCGTGGCTCATGATTTGGGTCAGAACCTGGGTTGCGGCGCGCACCTTACCACCTTGCGGCGCAGTGCTTCCGGCAAGTTTGATGTGGCCGACGCCCTGCCGCTGGCCGAGGTCCTTCAACTATCGCCGGTGCAATTGGAGAAGAAGGTAATGCCGTTCCTCAAACTGGCCGCCGGCTAAATCGGCGGGTGACGCCGCCCCAACCAATGAAAGTCACACCCATTGCCCGCGAACTGGCCCAGCCTGGCCGGAAGTTCTGCCTCGCGATCGGTGTGTTTGACGGCATCCACCTCGGCCACCGGCAAATTATCCGCCAGACGGTAACCGATGCCCGCCAGCATGACGCCCTGCCCGTGGTGGTGACCTTTGACCGTCACCCCAACACAATTGTCGCCCCGGAGCACGTCCCACCCCAGGTCTTTACCCGCTCCCAAAAATTGCGCGCCGTCGCGTCACTGGGCGTGGAAGGGTTTTTGGAAATCCCCTTTGACCGCGAATTCAGCCAGAAATCCGGCGAGGAATTCATCCGCGAACTGGCCCGCGACCTCGGCCCAATCCATAGCATTTGTGTGGGGGCAGATTTTGTCTTTGGCCGGCAGCGGAGCGGCAATGTGGCGTTACTCAAGCACTTGGGCGGCGAACTGAATTTTCAGGTTCACGGACTGGCAGCGGTGGCCCTGGACGGCCAGGTAGTGAGCAGCACCCGCATCCGTGAGGCCATCCGCACTGGGGACCTGGATGCCGCCAGCCAAATGCTGGGCCAACCTTACGCCCTGTGCGGTCGGGTGGTGACGGGTGACCAGTTGGGTCGGCAGTTGGGCTTCCCCACGGCCAATCTCGACGTGCCCGGCCTAATTTTGCCCCCGAATGGCGTCTATGCCGCCACCACGGTGGTCAACGGCAACCGTTACCGCGTCGCCCTCAATATTGGCCTGCGCCCCACCGTAGCCTCCACGCAGCCCAAGTTGCGGGTGGAAGCCCACTTGCTGGATTTCAGCGGCGACCTTTATGATGCCGAATTGGAAGTGGAAATCGGCCCCCGCCTCCGCGAAGAGCGCCGTTTTGGCTCAGTAGATAAACTTAAGAACCAGCTTGAGCGGGACATTCAAACCGTGCGGGCGGAATCCTGAGCCTGCCGGAAACCGTTGTGAAAACGGGCTTTTTTCGGGTTTTGGAAACCGGATTTGGCCGGTGATAACCCTTGCTAAAGGGAAGATTATCCTTGAATTTTCCGCCAAAGCAGCTAGTATTGACACACGTCAGTCTTCTGGTGTTCGCAGTTCCAGCTTCACGGCCACGAACTCGGGATTTTCGTCAGAAGCCGTAATTCACGGTCGGTTATGGAATTTATTCTGAACCGACACGCACTTTTTTTGTCTGATATTTTATGTTGAAACGCAAAGCTTCGGCGCCAAAACCAGCGCCGCGCACCAAACGCAGTTCGAGTCCGAAAGCCCCGAAGGCCACCAATCCTTCGGCCCGGCGGCGGTTTGTCATTTCCAATAAGGCTGTGAAATCCGAAACCCCTGCCGCTGAAACCAAAGCGGAGGCAAAGGCGGAAATCAAGACAGCCCCGGCCAAAAAGTCGGAAACCAAGGCGGCGAAGCACCCGGAAACCAAGGCGGCCCCGGTCAAAAAGGCGGAAGCCAAAGCTCCGGCGAATGGGACCGCCCCGGCGACTCCCTCCATGGTCACCTCGGTGGATCTGACCGAGACCATCAAGACCTTGCTGCACTTGTCGCAGGAACACGGCTACATCACGTACGACGACATCAACGACATTCTGCCGGACAATCTGAGCCCGGAAGATCTCGACATTGTTCTCACCAAGCTGCGCGGCTTGGATGTTGAAATTGTGATGGATCAGGCCGAGGCGGAGCGGGCGGAACGCACCAAAGCGCCCGAAACCGCCCAGCCCGATGAAGCGGATGAAGATGCCCGGCTCGAAATTCTGGACGACCCGGTCCGGATGTACATGAACCAGATGGGCAAGGTTCCCCTGCTCACCCGCGAACAGGAAGTCGAAATTTGCAAAAAAATTGAAGACGCGGAAACCGCGATGAAGAGCATCGTGTACAGCCTTGGCTTCACCGCGAAGGAACACATTGCCATCGCCGAAAAACTGCTGTCCGAGCCGCCCAAGGAACGCTTTGACCGGGTGATCGTGGACAAGAAGATCGCCAACCGCGAAGGTCATCTGAAAGACCTGCGCAAGCTCATCAAGAAAGTCCACGGCCAGGACCAGACCGTGGATGACAAGTATCTGCAATGGCAGAAGTCCCAGCAGAAAAGCCGCAAGGACGGGCTGGAACGCGAAATGAAGAAACTCAACCCCAAGTTGCAGGATGCTTTCGCCAAGTTTTACTATAAGCAGAAAGTCATTGAGGAAATGATTGTCGTGGCCGGCAACATCCACGAAAAACTGCAATCCAGCCTCCGCCAACTCGTGGCGCTGGAAGCCCAGCGCAACACGCCCGAACGCCGGGCCGCCATCGAGGCGGAACAGCATAAGATCGCCACCCTGGAGCAGTTTGTGCGCATGCCGCATGACGCGTTCAATCTGGCGTTCAAGGCGCTTAAGGATTCCGCCGACCGTGCGCTCAAGGCCAAGACCCACATGGCCGAGGCCAACCTGCGTCTCGTCGTCTCGGTCGCCAAAAAATACACCAATCGCGGCCAGTCCTTCCTCGACCTGATTCAGGAAGGCAACATCGGCCTCATGAAGGGCGTCGAGAAGTTTGAATACCGCCGCGGCTACAAGTTCTCCACATATGCCATCTGGTGGATCCGCCAGGCGATCACCCGCTCCATTGCGGACCAGGCCCGCACGATCCGCATCCCGGTGCACATGATCGAGATCATGAACAAGCTGTGGCGTGCGCAGAAGCAGCTCACCCAGGAACTCGGCCGTGAACCCACGCCCGAGGAACTGGCGGATGAAATGCACATGCCCGTCGCGCGCATCCACGCGCTGCTCAAGATGGCGCAGCAACCGGTCTCCCTGCACGCCCCCGTCGGTGACGACGGCGACGTGAGCGTCGGCGATTTCATCGAAGACAAGACGGCGGAAAACCCGTCTGACGTGACCAGCTACAGCCTCCTCCGGGAAAAGCTCAGCGACGTCCTGACCACTCTCACCGAACGCGAACGGAAGATTCTCGAAATGCGTTTCGGTCTGGCGGACGGCTACGAACGTACGCTGGAAGAAATCGGCAAGATGTACAACGTCACGCGCGAGCGTATCCGTCAGATCGAAGCCAAGGCCCTGCGCAAGCTGCGCCACCCCACGCGTGTGCGTCACTTGCAAGGCTTCCTCGAAGGTGCCGAAATCAGCTAAGCCGCTGAACCATACCAATTCCCAAGGCCCGCAGCCCGTCTGCGGGCCTTTTTTATGTACAAAGGCCGCCAAGGCAAATGCCTCGAAAGATCCGAAACCGCATTGGCTCAGCAAAACCACTTGATCTTGCCACAAATATGCCTCATATTGCCTGCTAATTAGTTTTCAGAATCAGCAGTCAACCCGAATATTCAACTGGTCGTAATGCATAAAGCTTGGATGCTATTCATCGTCGGAGCCGGAGTGTTGCAATCCACCTTGCGCGCCGACATTGTTCTGCCTGCCAATGACTTGGCAGACAACCCGACCATTCCTCCGCAAAGTGACATCACGGCTGCTTTTGACTCCACCAACACCAGCCTCAGCCTGACCGTCGGACTGGACACCTTGCTTTCCCTGGGCAACCTATCATCCGTCGGCACCGGGGCCTCGGCAGCATCGCTTTCCGCCGGTTTGTTCGGGAGTGCCTGGGCGGGCGGCAGCATTCTGGTAGCGGCCCCCACCACGCTCAATGCTACCGTGTTCAAATACTGGACCGGTTATCCGGGTTTAAACTTGCCAACCGCAGTTGCCAAGGCTGCCCTTCCACTGACCACCGCTCCGGTAGATATCTCAGCGGCCCCCCCGGCTCTGACACCCTACTCTGGTTTGCATTTGTCGCCCATCTTTACCAACACCCTGAACGTGAATGCGGCAGTCGCGGCCGCCCCCACCCCCAGCCTGACCGAGGCTGTCACTACGCCGTCATCCGCCGAAGCCATTGCCATCGGTGCCTTTGACCCCAAGACGCACATTCAGATCGGAACTGTTTCCAATTTTTTCATCGCTTTGAGCCCCACGCTCTCCCCGGTGCCGGAGCCGCAAAGCCTGGCGCTCTTGGGATTGGGCATCACGGTGCTGGCGGCCCGCCGCCGGCCGCGCCCCTCCGCCTGAACTTGATTTTCCCCCGCGCCCGCCACCCGGCGGGCGTTTTATTTTCCATTACCGCCAATAAAATGGTTTCACCGGGCACCCTGCTTGGGGCTTTCTCGACTGGCTCTGATTTTGACTTTGCAGCCCGTATCTTTTAGCTTTTGAGCATGCAAGTCATCCGTCACACCGATAAAGATTTCTCCGCGCGACTCCTCGAAGTCACTTCCGCCTCCCAGCTCTTCGACGCTGGGATCGAACATCGCACCCGGGCCATTTTGCAGGAAGTCCACGCGCGCGGTGATGACGCCGTGCTCGAATTCACCACCCGGTTTGACGGTGCCACCCTCACGGCTAATCAACTAGCGGTAACCCAGGCCGAAATATTCAACGCTTCGCTCGCCGCGGACAAATCCCTGCGCGCCGCCGTGGTGGCAGCCGAAAAGAATATCGCCACCTTCGCCCGGAAATCCCTGCGCAAAAACTGGCAGACCAAAAATTCGCACGGCGCCGTGGTCGGCGAAAAATTTGACCCCTTTACCCGCGTGGGTATTTACATTCCCGGCGGCACCTCGCCGCTGGTTTCCACCGCCCTGATGACCGTCACGCTCGCCAAAGTCGCCGGCTGCCCGGAAATCGTCGTCACCACCCCCTGCGGCAAGGATGGCACCATCAATCCCGCGTTGCTGTTTGCCGCCCGCGCGGCGGGGGCCACGGAGATTTACCGCATTGGCGGCGCGCAGGCGATTGCCGCCATGTCCTATGGCACCGCCACCATCCGCCGGGTGCAGAAAGTATTCGGCCCGGGCAACGATTACGTCGTCGCCGCCAAGCGCCTGCTCGTGGGCCATGTCGCCATTGACCTGCTGCCGGGACCGAGCGAAATGCTCGTAATCTGCGATGACACGGCGAACCCCGCGTTTGCCGCCGCCGATCTGCTGGCCCAAGCCGAACATGGCCACGGCGAAAGCCGCGTCTGGCTCGTGACCACCTCGGCCAAAATGCTCAAGGCGGTCGAACGCGAAATCACGAAACAAAAACCGAAACTCGCCCGCGCCGAATCCATCCAGCGCGCACTGGAAAGCCACAGCTATCTGATCCAGGTGAAAACCATCGCGGACGCCGTGGCGCTCACCAATCAGCTCGCCCCGGAACATTGCGAAGTGATGACCCGCGATGCCCGCAAAGTCTCCGCCGGCATCCTGACCGCCGGGGCCATTTTCCTCGGCGGTTGGTCGCCCACCGTGCTGGGCGATTACGTGGCCGGCCCCAGCCACACCCTGCCCACCGGCGGCGCCGGCGCGTCCTTTGCCGGGCTCACCGTGGACCAGTTCCAGCGTCGCACCAGCGTGGTGGAATACAGCCGCGCCGCTCTCAAAAAAGCCCTGCCCACCGTGCAGAAATTCGCGGAACTCGAAGGCCTCAGCGCCCACGGTCGCAGTGCCGAAGTGCGGTTGAAGTAAAATCGAAGGCACCACCTTGATTTTCCGACTGAATCATTTAAATTTGGCTCATGAGTAAATTGGAAATTCTAGCGGAATTGCCAAAGCTCGATCTCGCGGATCGCCGCGAAATTTTCGATCGTATGTGCGAAATGCAGGAGCAGGATCTGCTCGTCGGCACCGGTGCCACGGTCGAGGAAAAAGCCCTGCTCGACCGGGAACTGGAAGAGTACCGGCAGAATCCCGAAACTGGTTCCAATTGGAATGAAGTCGAAGCCCGCCGGCGCCGGGTATCCCGACCGTGAACTGGCAAGTCATTATTCGTCCCAAAGCGGAGGCGGATTTGCAGGAAGCCTGGTCTTGGTACGAATCCCGCCGTCCCGGTTTGGGTAACGAACTGCTGGTAGAGGTTCGTTCAGTCATCCATCAACTGGAAACCGATCCTGAACGTCGGCCTTTCTATTAGAGTGATTTTCGCCGGGCGCTCACCCGCCGTTTTCCGTTCAAACTCTTTTATCGCGTGGAAGACAACCGGGTCATTGTATTCCGCATCCTGCACGGTAATCGCAAACATCAAACACAGCTTTGAAAGCTGGCAACTCCGCAACCAAGCTTGTTTCCACGCTTGTAAAATGCTTTCCTGTGTCCGCCAACACCGGTTCACCCGGGTGGGCATTTCCTAAATTGTGACCACTGATGCCAAAATCATTTCGGCGCTGCGCGCCAGTCCCGGCGGAGTTTCCGGGGCCGAGCTCGCCACGCAACTGGGCATCAGCCGCGCTGCCATCTGGGCGCGCATCGAAGAATTGCGCCAGGCCGGCTTTCACATCGAGGCCGGTCCACACTTCGGTTACCGGCTGACGCAAGAGCCCGATGCCCTGCTCGCGGATGACCTTTTCTCCCGTCTTGGCCCAATTCAAGTCATCGGCCGCGATATCCATGTTTTTCAAGAAACCGCCTCCACCAATGACATCGCCGAAAAATTTGCCCGCGATGGCGCCCGGGAAGGCGTGGTGGTCTTTGCCGAGTCCCAGACCAAGGGTCGCGGCCGGCTGGGACGCAAATGGGTTTCCCCCGGACGCAAAGGCCTCTGGTTCTCCCTGCTGCTCCGCCCCGAGCTGCCGCCGCAGGAAATCACGCAGCTCACCGTGATGTCCGCCACCGCCCTGCGCCGGGCCATTCAGAAGGTCACCGGCCTGCCCGCACAAATCAAGTGGCCCAACGACATCCTGATTGGCGGCAAAAAAATCGCCGGCATCCTCACCGAGCTGAGTGCGGAAGTGGACCGCGTGCGCCATGTGATCATCGGCATGGGTGTGAATGTGAATTTTACCGCCGACGACTTCCCCGCTGAATTACGCGCCACCGCCACTTCCCTGCGCGTGGAATCCGGCCAGGAACATTCCCGCGCCGAACTCGCCACCGCCATTTTGCAGGAACTGGAGGCGGACTATACCCGCATCCGCGGCCGCAAGTTCGCTGCCGTGGCCGATGAATGGGAACGCCACTGCGCCACCCTGGGCCGGAACGTAACCGTTCACATTGGCGACCGCAAAATCCATGGTTGTGCCGAAGCACTGGACGACGACGGCGCCCTGCTCCTCCGCACCGAACACGGCCATTTGGAACGCATCATCGGCGGCGACGTCACTTTGGAAAAATGATCCTCCTCTTCGACATTGGCAATACACATACCCACGTCGGCCTGGCCGACGGACGCCGGGTCTTGAAACAGGCCAACATCCCCACTCTCGCGTGGTTCGGTGGCGGCGCCGCCGGGCTGATCAAGAAACTGATTGGCCGGAAAAAGCCGGCCGGTGCCGCGCTGTGCAGTGTGGTGCCCAAAGCCACGCCCCTCGTGCGCAAAACCGTCCGCGCCTTCTGGCATCTCGAAACTTTGGAACTGACCGCCAAGAACATTACCGGCGTAGGCATTGATTATCCCAAGCCGTCCAGCATTGGCCCCGACCGGCTGGCGAATGCCGTGGCCGCCCGCCACCGATTCGGCGCGCCGGTGGTGGTGGTGGATTTCGGCACCGCCGTGACCTTTGATGTCATCAACGCGGCCGGTGATTATGCCGGCGGCATCATCACGCCTGGGCTGGCGGCCATGACAGATTATTTGCACGAGAAAACCGCACTGCTCCCGCGCATCAAAATCCGCGAGGTCAAGACCGCGATTGGCAAGAGCACTGAGGAAGCCATGCTCGTGGGGGCCGTGCACGGTTACCGGGGCCTGGTCCGCGAATTGATTGGCGAATTAAAATGCGAACTGCGCGTCGAGACCCTCCCCGTGGTGGCCACCGGCGGCTATGCCCGCTTGATTGCGGCGAAATTGCCGGAAATCTCCGTGGTTGTGCCGGAGCTGACCTTGGAAGGGTTACGATTGGTCTGGCTGGAGCACAATCCACCCGCATCCAAATCGCGCTGAGCAGTTTACCTGATCCACGGGCGGTTTTTAAACCGGGCCTCATCCGCTCGTTTCTCCAACCGCCGCGCCGGGGCAAAAAATAATTGTCCTATCTGGGAACTTTTTGGCCCGTGAAGCCTCTTATTACCATTAATGGCACCCTATGGCCCACACTTTGGACTTTGATCTGCTCGTAAAGCTCTATTATGAGCCGCTTTACCAGTTCGCCCTGAGTCTGGTTCATGATGAACCGGAAGCTTGCGACCTGACCCAGCAGACCTTCTGCATCTGGGCGGTAAAGGGGCATCAATTGCGCGACCAGTCCAAGGTCAAAACCTGGCTGTTTACCACCTTGCACCGGGAGTTTCTGGGGTCCCGCCGGAAATCAACCCGCTTTCCGCATCTGGAGCTGGATCAGGCCGCCTTGGAACTGCCGGTGATCTCCCCGGACGCCATCAGCCAGCTGGACGGCCAGCAGGTTTTGGATGCACTGGCCAAGCTCGATGATAATTACAAGGGCCCCGTCGCCCTGTTTTATTTGCAGGATTATTCCTATAACGAAATCGCCGAAATCCTGGATGTACCACTCGGCACGGTCAAATCCCGCCTCGCGCGAGGACTCGGCCGCATGCATCAGCTCCTGGCTGATACCCAAATTCAACCGCCACCACTGTGAACACCGAAGAAGCCAAATACGTTTTGCTCGGCTATCGGCCGCATACCGGCGAAGCACCGGATCCGGACACGCTCGAAGCCTTGGACCTGACCAAGCGCAATCCCGAACTGGGTCGCTGGCTGTCCGAACACTGCGCCCGGCAGGATGCCTTGCGTGCCAAATTCCGGTCCATCAAGGCCCCTGCCGGCTTGAAGGAACAGATCATTTCCGAACAGATCCTGTATAAAAAGGCCGCCGCCCGGAAACAGGAACGGCTGGTGGCCGCTCTGGCCGTGGTGGCCGTGATTGTCTGCCTGTTCTCCACCATGCAGTTCTGGCTGCCCTATCTCAAAGGCAGCCATGCCAGTGGCCCCAGTCAGCCCGAAGTCCTGACCATGGAGGATTATCAGGCCAGGATGGCTTATTTTGCCACCGCCGGCTACGCCATGGAACTGCTCACGAATGACCCGGTGCAAATCCGCGCCTACCTGGCGCAAAAGGATGCACCCGCCGATTACACCATGCCGGCAGGGCTCGCCACGGCCGAACTCGCCGGCTGCGCCATTCCTCAGTGCGACGACAAAAAGGTCAGCCTGCTCTGCTTCCGCACGGGACGTCCCCTGCCCCCCAGACAGCAGAGCGATCTCTGGCTGTTCGTGGTGGATCGCTCCGCCGTGAAATCGTGGCCGCCGGAAGGGACGAAACAATTTGGCAAAACCGACCAACTGGCCACAGTGGTTTGGACCGAAGGCAACAAACTCTACCTCTTGGGAACCACGGGCGATGACCAGACTCTACGTAAGTTTCTTTGATTGCGAGTACGCGGTGGGGATTCATTCCGCATTGCCCAACCGGTCGCGTTCGGCCACAATGCACGGCTCTATGTCGAGCAGCCGCAGACAATATCCGTTTCATTTGATCGAACCCAAATGGCAGACCGCCTGGGATCAGCAACAGGCCTTCCGCGCCTTCAATCCGGGCGAGGAAATCCCCGCATCCCATCCCTTCGCCGTGCGCCATGGCGTGGCCGGCGCGGTGACCGCCGCACAACTGCCGCCCAAGTTCTACATTCTCGACATGTTCCCGTACCCCAGCGGTGCGGGCCTGCATGTGGGCCATCCCGAGGGTTACACCGCCACGGACATCCTCGCCCGCTACCAGCGCGCCCAGGGCCGCAATGTCCTGCACCCGATGGGTTGGGACGCCTTCGGTCTGCCCGCCGAACAGTATGCCGTGAAAACCGGCCAGCACCCGCGCGTGACCACGGAGACGAACATCGCCAATTTCACCCGCCAGATCAAAAGCCTCGGCTTCAGCTACGACTGGTCCCGCGAAATCGCGACCACCGACGTGGAATATTTCAAGTGGACCCAATGGATTTTCCTCAAGTTGTACAATGCGTGGTTCAACCCAGAAACCAACCGGGCCGAAGCCATTGAAACGCTGAAGTACCCGGCCGATTGCACCACGGAGGCGCAGCAACGCGCCTTCCGCGATTCCAAACGCCTAGCCTACGTCAGCGAAGCGCCCGTGAACTGGTGCCCCGAACTCGGCACCGTGCTGGCGAATGAAGAAGTGATTGACGGCAAGAGCGAAGTCGGCGGCTTCCCGGTCATCCGCAAGCCGATGCGCCAATGGATGCTTCGCATCACCGCCTACGCCGAGAAACTGCTCGCCGATCTCGACACCATTGACTGGAGCGATTCGCTCAAGGAAATGCAGCGGAACTGGATTGGCCGCAGCGAAGGCGCGGAGGTGGATTTTCAGATCGCCCATTGCCCATTGCCCATTGCCGAGGCCAAGATTCGCGTGTTCACCACCCGTCCGGACACCCTGTTCGGCGCTACCTACATGGTGCTCTCACCGGAACACAAGCTGGTTCCGCAAATCACCACTGCCGCCCAGAAGGAAGCGGTGGAAGCGTACAAAAATTTCGCTGCCTCCAAGTCCGATCTCGAACGTACCGAACTCGCCAAGGTAAAGAGCGGCGTGTTCACCGGTGCCTATGCGATCAATCCCTTGAACGGCGAACAGATTCCCATCTGGATTGCCGACTACGTGCTCGCCACCTACGGCACCGGGGCCATCATGGCCGTGCCGGCGCATGATGAACGGGACTGGGAATTTGCCAAGAAGTTCAATTTGTCCATCAAGCAGGTTGTCATCAAAAAAGATTTAACGCCTATCACATTAACCGACGGCAATAAAATCGGCGGTGCCATTGGCCCCATCACAGAACCGTTTTGTGAAGAAGGTATTGCCTTTGAATCTCCAGCATCAGGTTGGCGTTTGACTGACACCACGGGTGTACGTTGTGACATCAACGGCCTCCCCACTCCCGAAGCCAAAGCAAAAATCACCGCCTGGCTTGCGGAAAAGGGCCTGGGCCATAAAACGATCAATTACAAGCTGCGCGACTGGCTGTTTAGCCGTCAGCGTTACTGGGGCGAACCGTTCCCCATCATCTGGAAAAAGGATGC
>CAIJGS010000273.1 GCA_903820285.1 uncultured Verrucomicrobia subdivision 3 bacterium
CCGCCAGTTGCAGGGCCTGCAAATCCTGGCCGTTTTCGATCATGATCACGCACTGCTCCAACCGCCGGGTCGCCGCCCGGGCCAGCTCCGCGTAATCTTGCGCCAGCTTGGCCGCCTGCGTCTCCAGGCCGGGCTGGCCGATCAGTTCATCGATCTTGCGAATCAGTCGCTCGGCTTGTGACAGGGTCATCATGGCTATCTGCTCCTTTCGGTAAAGCGGATCAATTCCACCGGTGGATTATTGGCATCGGTCAGGATCAGGCGCACTTGTTCCACTTTTTCCAAGCTGTCCGGCATCAACTCCAAGGCGGCCTGCCAGCGTTGGACATTGTGATCCTCCACCGCCTTTTTATTGGTCAATATTTGCAACGCCTCGTCCCGGATCAGGTTTTCCCAGCCGGCCACAAAATAGTTTTGCGACGCCATGCCCTGGGTAAAACTGCCGGCGTTGGTGGCCGGGAGATTGGTGGCGCACAGGAGATACAACTGCTGCAGTTTGTTCGCCAACAGTTCAGTATGGGTGAGTTGCCAAGCCGGGTCGTTCCAACCCGGCTGATCCGGCCAGTTTGCCAACCAGGGTTGCTGCGGCCGCGCCGTCTCGGCCAGCAGCCCCAGATACTTGAGAAAAAGCGGGGCGGAGGCCGGATGACTGGTCCGAAAAGCAGTGAAGGAGGCGAGCTCGACATTGGTCACGCCCAGCAGGGGAGCCACGGGCAAATCCCAATTGACGGCCGGAATCACCGCCGCCGCGCAGGCGTCCATTTTTTGCCGCAGGTGCTGGGACTCCTTGGAGCTATCATCAAATTTGGACGCCAGCAAGCGGATTTCCCGACCGAAATCCAGCCCGCCGCCGGCCGCCGGCCGCGTTTCCGGTGGCAACCAGCCATAGAGATCCAGCAACTGGCCATGGCTGGGAGACAGCACATACGGCCGGAGTTGCCAGGCATAGGAACCGGGCAGGTGAAATTGTTTGAACCTGGTACGCAGCGGTTCCTGAAACGATGCCTCCAGGGTCCCGGCATCCATTTGCAGAAAACGTTTGGTCAGATGTAACGGTGGCGGCGGATTGCTGCCACTGATCACCAGGAGGCCAAACGGATCGAACCCGGCCGGCCGGGGCGCCCCACGGACGGCGGCAGCAGGTTGGAAAACGAGGGCAAACGCAGCCAGGGCCGCCCTTTGCTCCGGACTGAAACGGGACTGCAAATGAACCATTTCTCCGCCGGTCGGTTTGTCGGGAAAACCCGAATAATCAAATGACCAGCCACTGCCGGGGGCGACCCGGCCGGTGACCGGGATAAACAGGTTATGTTCATTGGGCGATGATTTTACAAAAGTCGCCACGCCGGAACGGAACAGCCCGGGGCCATCACCCGTATTCAGGTAGTACGACACATCTACATCGGCGGGCCGGAGATCAAAATGGCCAAACTGTTGCAACAGCTTCACCAAAGGTGACAGCCCCGTGAGCGGCAGATCGCCATTGCCCAAGTCCGGCACCAACAGCAGGTAGGTTGGCACCATGGGCAGACCGCCTTCCAGTGCACGCTTCGCTTCGGCCAGGCCCAACGCCGGCTCCACATATTTTTTGGGGGCAGGCGGCGGTGTCGGGGCCGGAGTTGGTGCGGGATTCGTCACGTTGGCCGGATTTGTGCCGGCCGTTGGCGGCGGGCTTGGGTTCACCGGCGGCGAAGTGTCTGCCAACTGGGGCCGGGGACTTTCCGCCGGCTTGGTGCGGCCCAGCCAATAATGTCTGGCACCCAGCAAAACCAACAGCAGCGCGATGGCCACCCCGACGCCGATCAGCGATTTCATGCTGATGGAAATATTGTAACCCTCGGCATCGCTTTTTTGCCGCCGGGCCGCCGCCGGCCGAAGGTCATCCGCCGGTTTACGCACCGGCAGCCGGCGATAGGTCAGCGGGGGCGGCTGACCGGGAGTCGGGAGGGGTACCTGAATCCTGGGGCCTTCCCGGGCCAGCCGGGCCAGTTCGTTGTTCGGAATCCGGATCATCTTGGGCGAAACCGGCGTGACCGCGCGCTGGAGCGCCTGGGCATAAGCCGGCGTTCCGGCCTGGCACCCGCGCCAATGAAAATCCGTCGCCACATCCTCGCCCTGCAAAAACGTCGTAAAGGGATGCTGCCAGGCCCGCAGGGACGTTTTGCCGGCCGGATTCAGCAATTGCAAAGTTTCGGCATAGAGATGCAGGAGCGACTGTTCCCCGCCGGCGGGCATGAGCAGATGGCAGCCGCGGCACAGATCGTTTTCCAGCAACCCGGCCGCCCGCCCGGCATCACCCGTCAATTGCTGCCAGGTTGCCGCCGGCCAGCCGGGGTCCGGCAGGCGACCGAAACTTTCCACCGCCAGCGGATCCAGGAGCCGGGGTTCGCCCTGCCAGCCATTTCGCCAGCCGTTCCAATGCAACAGAATGGTCGCCGGGGAAGGCAATGAGCCTAATTCCTCGGCGCTGAAAATCAAATGGTGCGCCAGGTGGTTCGTGCGCGCGGTGAAATCCAAGCCGCAGGGCAGAATCCGGCTGAGCACGTGAAATTTTGTCCCCCGCAGATCCACCACCCGGTAGGCGGAAATCACCGGATTGTGCCGGGGCTGGCTGGTGCCGGCATACTCGACATAGTGGTAGGAACTGATCTGTTCAATCCGCTGCGCCAGACTCTCCCGCAGGTCGGTGGTGCGGGCCACCGTGCAGAAACCGGACTGACCCGAAATCAGTCCGCGCTGGGCGCTGGTATATATCAGTTCCCAGGGCATAAGGGCTTTTCCGCCGCCGACCCGCCGCGCCCGGCGCATGGGGCGCTCTCAGTTGGGCAGGACTGCTGTAGGATTTCGAAAATGGGGCGCATAATGAAATTCCGCCGTCCCGGGCTAGGCGGCCCCGTTCGCCTCCGGCTGGCCGGGCACCAGTTCCGGGGCCACCCGCGACAGCACCCACAGCACCGGGATTTCAACCATGAACGGTTTTAATTTCAAGGGATTGGGCGCATAATCACCCGGGCCGATTTTCATCGGCGCATGGCCGAAGGAACTGACCGGGAAGAACAATACATTCCGGCTGATGGACTCGGCATTGGCCACCAGCGGCGTGCAGATCTTTTTCATCAGCTCCCGCACCTTTTGTGAATTATGCTGCAGGGCCGCCAGATCCAGTCTCCCCGACTGCACCGGGTCCTGCAGCGCGTTTTCTCCCAACAGATGAATCCAGGCGTCCGATTTGCCCACCATGACCGCCAGCGGCGCATCAATCTGCTGGGTCAACTCCAGGTTTAGCAGCCGGGTGATCCGCACCTTCATCTCCGAAAGGATGATGCTCTGCTGGTCGATCACCGGCTTGTCCAGTTGGGGATCCGTGCCATCGGCGATCTGACGGCGGAAATCAGGATTGTTGAAAGGATCAAACAGAAACAGGATGCCCGAGGAACTCGCCACATGCTGCGCCCCGGGAGAATCGAGCGAATCGCGGCCGGGTTGAAAATGCTCGCCCGCGTTGTCATAGAAAATCACCGAGCAGTGCTGCGCCGGCGTGGCCGCCGAAGCCACCGAGAAAACAAACGGCCGGGGCAGCGCCACCATCCGGCCCTGACGCGGCAGCCGCTCGTACATGCCCCCCTCCAATTGCGTCTTAACGAGCCGGGCCTCTTCCGGCGTCCGGGCGCCAAACAGCACCTGCTTCATCTGGTTGATGATGGCATTGCCCGTCGGATCCGCATCCTGAAAAACCACCGAGAAATCATTGAACAGCCGGGCCGGCAGCTCGTTGAGCAACACGCTCAAGTAATAGGACTTCCCCGCCCCCTGATCCCCCACAATGGATATGATATGGTTCTTCGCACCGGTAAATCCCTGCGGCAGCCGGCGGCGGCAATGCGGGCACGCAATGTCCGTGCAGGGCAGGCCCATGGCATCCACCGCCTGGCCCCGGTCATTGAAACGCGTGGCCAGAAAGCGCTGCTGCGCGTCCTCCCCCAGCACCGGATCACCCCGCAGCGAATCATGCGAGGCAATATGCATGATGTCGCCGATGTCAAAATTCAGCCAGCACACGATGCACGTCAGCAGACCCTGGCTGACTTCCGCCGCCGTCAATACGGTCTCCTCCTCCACCAAAGTCTCCAGTTGCGTCGCCGCCAGCCGCGATGCCCGCACTTCCATCGCGTCATACAGCAAAAAGCCGTTGGTCATCCCCTGGGGCAGGAGCAGCGTCTGGTGATTGCGCTGATGATCCTTGGCAAACTGGCACAGCTCGTCGAATCCCATCGGTCCATCAATCTGGTTGGTGGCCGAATCCTGCAGGGTCCATTGGTTGAAATCCAGGCCACGCAGCCAGGTGTTCAGCTCGCGGCCGCCACGGATCACCAGAAAATGGCCGCCCACTTTGACCGCATAATCCTGGTCGGGCAACAGCTTGCAATAATCCACCGCCTGGCCGTCCACCACCAGCATATGCCCGCCTTCCTGTTTGATCAGGCACAGGCCCTGCCCCTTGACTGGATTGACGGCACAATGCCGCTCGGCCACACCCTGCCCGTCCAACTTCAAATCCACGCCCTCCCCGGCACCAATCTCAAAGGGGAATGTCACCATCTTGGTGGAAAGGCCGGTCAGGCAGTCCACTACCACCCAATCATTTTTTTTGAATAAGTTAAGCACAAATATCGTGGCCGGGATTGGCAAGGGTGGTAACACGACCGCCCATGCCAGATTTTTTTATGCTGCCGCGCTAGCGTTACCTTGGCTACTAGAATTTATAAGTTACCAATGATTGTCAAACTCAAAGCAGAATCAGGGCGGCCTTGAAATCTTTGCCGATGGTTCGGCGAGCTGGTGCCAGTTCCAGCCGATGCGCCGGTTCAATAATTATGCCGGCTGGGTGGGATCAGCAGATCTTTGGCGGCATCAGTCCCCGACGGATTTAAATGCCACGCTGCTCGCCACGCTGATGACGCTGCCAGCGGCTCAATCAGCATGGCAGAGCGCCACAACGCCGGCTAACTCACCCGCCGGCTCTTTTTATTTGGCAATCGTTGCACCACCAGCCGCCGCCATCGCCTTCTCCAAAACCACCCGTAGTTCGGTTTCATTCACCGGCTTGGAAACAAACCGGTCCATGCCCGCCGCTATGCACTGGTCGCGGTCGGTCCGGGTAACACTGGCGGTCAACGCCACAATCTGCGTGGCCGGCCAGTTCCGTTCCGCTTCCAGCTGGCGGATCTTCCGCGTGGCCTCGTAGCCATCCATCACCGGCATCTGGCAGTCCATCAATATCAACCGATACCGCTCGCGTGACCACGCCTCTAACGCCTCCGCGCCATCGCGGGCAATGTCCACATTCAAATAACCCAGTTTTTTGAGCTGGTTCAAACCCACGATCAGGTTGATTTGATTGTCCTCCACCAGCAGAATGCGCAAACCCTCCGGCCGGCCCGTTTTGGCCGGGTCATTGACCGGCGGCGAGACGGCCGGCGCCGCCTTGGCTAGGGCTCCCGGCACGGTGGAATTGAAACTATCCGGGGTATGATCAAATGGCAGATAAAACCAGAAGGTGGAACCTTTGCCCAACGCACTGGTCACCCCGATGCCCCCGCCCATCAGCTCCACGAGCTTGCGGGAAATCGCCAGGCCAAGACCGGTGCCGCCGAACCGCCGCGTGGTGGAGGCATCCGCCTGCGAGAACGATTGAAACAGCCGTTCCTGCGCCTCCTCCGACAGCCCGATGCCGGTGTCGTTGATCGAAAAATGCAACTGGACCTGACCTTCCGCCGCCGCCAGCGGCTTCACCTCCAGCAAAACCCGGCCTTGGTTCGTAAATTTGATCGCGTTGCCCACCAGGTTCAGGAGGATTTGCCGCAGCCGCGCCGGATCGCCGGATAACTGTCCGCCGATGCCCGGGTCGATGGCACTCGTCAGCTGCAATCCCTTCGCCTGCGCCTGGGGCAGCAGCAGTGCCACCACGCTGTTCACCGTGTCAGCGAGATTGAAACTCACCTTTTCGATGCTCATCTTGCCAGCCTCGATCTTGGAGAAATCCAGGATGTCATCAATGATGCGCAGCAGCGCGTCGGCGCTCGTCTTGATGGCATTGGCAAACTCCCGCTGGTCGCCCGAAAGGTGGGTATCCATCAGCAGCTCGATCATGCCGATCACCCCATTCATGGGCGTGCGGATTTCGTGGCTCATGTTCGCCAGAAAATCACTTTTGGCCCGGTTGGCCACCAGCGCGCTCTCCGCCAGCTTCTGGGTGCGCTCCTTGGCCACCAGCAACATTTCATTGGCCGAAAGCAGATTGTTGTTCGTGGTCTGGAGCTCGTTGGTGCGCTCGCGGACCATTTTCTCCAGATCATCCAGCCGCAGTTTGGCCTGCTGATACAGCCGCCATTTTTCCGTCAGCGAAATCGCCAGCTGCAGCACCTCGATGTTGTCGAACGGCTTCTTCAGGATCACCAGCCGGTCGGTGTAGCCGAATTTCTTCAGCATGTCCTCCCACGAATAATCCGAGTAGGCGGTGCAGATGACCACCTGGAGATCCGGATATTTCTGCCAGATATTCGCCGTGGTCTCCACGCCATCCCAGCCGGGGGGCATGCGGATATCCACAAATGCCATCGCATAGGGCCGGTTTTCGGCCAGGCTTTTCTCGATCAGATCCAGCCCTTCCTGCCCCTGATAGGCGGAATCAATCTGGAATTCCGGCAGCGCAATCTCCGCCGGGGCCTCGCCGAACAGCTCCGCCTCGGCCGCCGCCAGGCTGCTGGACATGGCTTTGGACTTGATCAGAATCTTGCGAAAATCCTGGTGGATGGCCTTGTTGTCATCAATGACCAGGATCCGGTGGTTTTGTTGGGGATTGAAATTCATAACAGTTCCGTTTGCCGCTGCATTGGCAGTTCCAAGGTGAAAGTGGCTCCCTGCCCCGATCCGTCGCTGAAGGCCGCCAGGCTGCCGCCCATTTCCTTCGCCGCCAGGGCGCTGCTGTGCAAACCAAAGCCATGCCCCTCTTTCCGGGTGGTGAACCCGTGCCCAAAAATCTGGGTCAGATTCTCCACCGGAATGCCCACGCCATTATCAATGACGGATATTTTAATCCGGCCGCCCGCGCTGGTCACGCGCAGGGTGATCTGCTTGTCCAGCCGCCCGGCATCATCACAGGCATGTTTGGCGTTGCGGATGAGGTTCACCAGGATCTGCAGCACCTTGTGCTTCTGCACCAGAATGGGCGGCGTTTCGGCAAATTCGCGGACGAGTTTGATATGATGCCTTTGAATGGCATCGGCATTCATCCGCAGGGCATCCTCCACCAAGTCCACCACCGGCAGCGACTCCAGCAAGCCGGAGGTCCGGGCATAATTTTGCTGCATTGCCACGATTTCCTTGATGTGCATCACACTGCTTAGCAGCGTGCCCGCCTCGCGCAAGATCTCCGCCTGCTCCTCGATCAGATGGGCCGCCAGACCGGTCAGGTAACCCGGCACCTGCTTGCCTTTCGGATTGGTTGTGAAAAACGCCGCCAGATCCCCTTCATGCTCTTTCATTAGCGTCACCACCTTGGTCAGCGATGACACTTTGGAGTTACGGATCTTGTCAGCGATGAGCGAACTCGACACGTTCACGCTGTTCAGCACGTTGCCCACATTGTGCAACACACTCGTGGCCACCTCCGCCATCCCGGCCTGCCGGGATGCTTCCAGCAATTGCCGGTGCACCTCGTTCAGTTTTGCCTCCGCCCGTTTCCGCAACGTGATGTCAAAGTGCACCCCCTGCGAACCGATGATCCGTCCCTCGGAATTTTTCACCGGCAGCTTTACGACCTGAAAATATAAATTGGTTCCATCCGGCTGCGGATACATCTCCTCCATCTCCATGGACTGGCCGGTGCGCATGATCAATTCATGTTCTTTGGCCGATTGTTCCGCCTCCGCCGGGGTCACCATGGCATCCGCCGTCTGCCCCAGAATCTGTTCCGCCGTCCGGCCCTTGATCTGGCAGAACCGTGAATTCACATACACAAAGCGCCCGTCCGCGTCCTTGCGGTAAACATTGATCGGCAGCTGTTCCACCAGTGAATGGTATAACTCCTGCGATTCGCGGAGCGCCAGCTCGGCTTTCTTCCGTTCCGCATTTTCACGGGTCAGTTCCGCCGTCCGCTCCGTCACTTTGATTTCGATGCTGGCATTCACCCCCTCCAGCGAGGCTTGCCGCTGGGCCAGGCCGCACATTTCGTCCAGGCTCTGCCGGATGGAGATGATTAGAAAGATGTCTTCAAAGATCACCCAGCCCGCATGCTCCACCCACCGCCACGGACTGGCGGCCAGCACCCCAAAAACAGATTGCGGCCAGAACGTTCCGCGAAAGAAATGGTCCAGCGCCGTCACTACCGTGGCCGTGATCAGCACCCGCCAGTCCCGATAGAACGCCAGAAACGCCAGCGATCCAAAAATGTGAAAATGTGTTTCAATCCGCCCGCCCGTCAGGTGGATCAGCAACCCCGAAAAAATCATCTGGCCCACGGCGATGGTATGCCGGGTGAGCACCTGACCCGGGTGTTTCCAGACAAGAAATACCGGCAGAGCGGTGATCGCTCCTCCCAGAAAAATTGCCGCCCACACATGCCAGTGCACATAGCTGGTGCCGCCGATCCACGTCTGCGGCGAAATCCAGACCGCCGCCACGACGCCCGCCAGCCACTGAAACACCATCAGCCGTGCAAACAGCCGGTCCGTGCGCACATAAATTTTTTGCTCGGCCTCCTGAAACAGGCTGGCCGCCCGATTTGACCCGGGGGTTTGCCCCGGCATGATGTCGCTGACAGCTATGGTTTCCACGTTGTCCCTCCTCCTTTATCCGGCCGGCATTCCTCATCCAGCAGAGAACACCCGAATACCGGCGTTTGGATTTGATCCGTCAGTTGATGATTCACCAGCGCCTTGACGGCGATGGCACCAGGGTTGTCGCCAAAATGTCCCCGGGCAATGGTAATGCCCCCGTGAAACAGCAGTTCCCCACTTTGATTATAAAGCACTGTCTGGCCCGAGGTGACCGCCTCAAACCGCCGGGCCTCAGCGCCGGCCTCATCACAGTGAACGGTTACATCGGGAATGCGGGCGGCGGAGGCCCAGAGATCCGTATTGGTCCAATCCGCCGCCGTGCCCACCGGTTTCACGAACCAGACCTGTGCCGAGATCTTCCCTTGGCAATTCGCCATCAGTCGAGCCAGCTCGCCAATGCTTGCCTGGGTGCAGGGACAATGGGGATGGGCAAACAGGATGAGCGTCGGCTGGTTGGCCGCCAAAGTAATCCCGCTGGCGGCGGGCCAGTGGGCGGGAATTGCCCCGGCGCGGCCCGGGACAAAGGAATACCGGGTGATGCCGGCCATGGCCGCCACCATCCCCGCCAGCCAGAGCAGCACCATGACCCAGGTGCCGACGGACGGACGCTGGCGCGGGCCAGCCGTCGCGACATTTTGGACCTGTGCCTGATTCATACGCAAAGGCAGTTGTTCATTCGAGTTTTCAGCCACCCATTCTGAGGAATCCGCCAATGCGCCGGGGCACATAAATCACCGCTGCCGGCCAACCCGGCCAGCTCACGCCCTGGCATTCTTCCGCAAACCCTTGCCGCAGAATTGTGCCTAAGCCAAAACATTACTGACCGCACACCCACTGTCAACGGTGTTTATGCACAACATTTGCAAAACTGTTGCCAATTACCGCCGGGCGAATCCAGTTCTTGACCACCCGGTATCGCCGTCTCCCATCCCCCGCCGTCGGTGCCGTAATTAATAACTCGGAAGACTTGGAAATGAGTTTTCCAGCCGTTATGCTGCCCGGACAAATCACACTCATGAATACCATATCCAAGTTGTTCGTGCGCGCCTACGCCCTCCTGGTGTCCGGTGCCGCTGTCACCGCCCTCCATGCCACCCCGATTCCCGACGATTGCAAGTCCGGCGACTTCGCCATCGGCTGCCAGGCCTGGTCCTTCAATCATTACACCGTCATGGATGCCATCCGCAAAACCTCCGAGGTTGGCGGCAAGGTCATTGAATTCTATCCCGGCCAGAAGCTCAGTCCGGAAAACCCCGTGGCCTTCAGCCATGACTCCCCGGATGACCAGATCCAACTGGTGCAGGCCCAACTCGCCAAATACCACATTCGCGCCGTAAATTATGGCGTCGTCGGTATCCCCAATGACGAAGCCGGCGCCCGCAAGGTCTTTGAATTCGCCAAGAAACTCGGTCTCTACGCCATCACCACTGAATCCATCGGCTCGCTCGACACCATTGAAAAGCTCGTCAAAGAATACGACATCCGCGTGGGCATTCACGACCATCCCCGCCGCGCCAATGACCCGGGCTACCGCAATTGGGATCCGAATTTCATCCTCTCCCTGGTGAAAGACCGCGACGCCCGCATCGGCTCCTGCGCCGACACTGGTCACTGGGTGCGCTCCGGCCTGGACCCCGTGGACTGCCTGCGCATCCTCAAGGGCCACATCATCAGCTCACACCTGAAAGACTTGAACGAGAAATCCCCCGGCGCGCATGATGTTCCCTACGGCGAAGGTGTATCGCACGTCGCCGCCATTCTGGATGAACTCAAGAGCCAGAAATTCGTCGGCAATATTTCCGTGGAATATGAATACGACTGGGAAACCAGCGTACCGGAAATTGCCCAATGCATCGGCTTTGTGCGCGGCTACGGTAGCCACTAAGCCTCATTGCGAACCGATCCAGGTTTGCCACCCGCCGGTCCGGCCTGACCGAACCGGCGGGTTTTTTCATGAACCGCACCTCCTACACCAAACGCTTCAGCTATGCCGCCAGCGACACCGCCGGGCAGTTGGTGTTCTGCGTCATCTCATTCTACCTGCTGAAATTCTACACGGATGTCTATGGCATCACTGCCGCCATGGCAGGCAACATCCTGCTCATCGCCCGTTGCGTGGATGCGGTGGACACCCCGGTCTGGGGCATCATTTTTGACAAAACCCATAGCCGCTGGGGCAAAAGCCGGCCCTGGTTCCTCTGGCTGTGCGTGCCCTTCGCCGTCTTTGGCGTGCTCACCTTTCTCACCCCCAACCTCGGCCACAACGCGAAGATCGCCTACGCCGCCATCACGTACGTGACGTGCAGCGTCCTCTATACCGGCATCAATACGCCCGTTACTTCCATTCTCTCCGCGCTCACACCCGACCCGCAGGAACGCGTCACCCTTACCTGCTTCCGCATGTTCGGCTCCAAGCTGGGCGTGCTGGTGGTGAACCTCACCGCCCTCCGCCTGGTTACCTGGTTCGGCCATGGCGATGACCGCCTCGGTTTCATGCGCGTAATGCCCATCTACGCCACGGGCACGGTGCTGTTATACCTGTTCGCGTTTCGCAATCTGAAGGAAGTCGTCGTGGAAAAACGCCAGTCGCTCTCCCTCCGCAATTCGTTTAGCGCCATCCGGGGCAATTGGCCGTGGATTATCATATTTACCAGTAGTTTATTTTTCTGGATCGCCTTCATTGCCCGCGTGTGTACCGCGCCGTACTTCTTTGAATACACCCTGCACCGCAAAGATCTCATCGGCGTGGCCAACAGCCTGGACTTCATTTCGCTCGCCACCGTATTCTGTCTCCCGTGGTTCTGCCGGTTTGCCTCCAAGCGCAATGTGTGGGCGCTGGGCCTGCTCGGCATGCTGCTCGGCCAGTTAATCGTGTACTGGGGCGTCCACACCGGCGGGTCCCTCCCGCTCGTGATGGGCGGCTGGATCTTCGGATTTCTCGCCAGTGGCGTGGCCATGGCCATGCCGTTCTCGGTGCTCTCGGACAGCGTGGACTATGGCGAATGGAAGAGCGGCGTACGCGCCGCTGGCTTCCTCACCGCCATCGGCGCGGCATTTTGCTTGAAGGCCGGCAGCGGTCTCGGTGGCGCGCTGCCCGCGTGGGTGTTGTCGGCCTATGGCTACGTTCCCAATGTGGAGCAAACCGCCACCTCGCTGCACGGCATTGAAATTGGTTTCATCTGGCTGCCGGTGTTGTTCTTTGCCCTCAGCATTCTGCCGGTGCTCTTTTATCAAAAATTTGAACGGATGGAACCCGCCATCCAGGCCGAACTGGAACAGCGCCGCGCCCGGGCGCAAGCCGCCGCCTGAACCATTACCCCTTTCAAACTGCTATAACATTATGACCACTCCCCGCAAACTTGGTTTGGGCGTGCTCGGCCTCGGCGAAGGCCGCAGCATCATTTCCGGCGCGCTGAACAGCGAGCTCTGGAACGTGATTCAACTCTGCGACCTCAATGAACAGCTCGGCCGTGAGCGCTGCCACGAGTTTAACCTGAACAATTACACGCGGTCCATGGATGAACTGCTCGCCAATCCCGCCGTGGATGTCGTGGGCATATACACGCCCGACCATCTCCACGCCGACCACGTCATCAAGGTCCTGCGCGCCGGCAAACACGTGATCTGCACCAAACCTTTTCTCAACGACCTCACCCAGGCCCGCGATGTCCTCACCGCGCAGCAGCAGAGCGGCAAGCGCGTGATGGTTGGCCAGAGCTCGCGCTACTTCGCGCCGTTCGCCCGCCAGCGCAAACACTATGACACCGGCGCCTTCGGCGACATCATCACCGTGGAGGCCTACTACAACGCCGATCACCGCTGGTTTCTGAAAAAAGGCTGGGCCCGCACCGATGCCTTCAAATGGCTCTATGGCGGCCTGAGCCATCCCGTGGATCTCATCCGCTGGTATGTGCCCAACATTGTCGAGGTAATGGGCTATTC
>CAIJGS010000274.1 GCA_903820285.1 uncultured Verrucomicrobia subdivision 3 bacterium
GGGCGGCGGGTCAATCGAAAAGGGGATTAAACGCAGAGATGCTGAGGACACGGAGAAACGCTGAGAGAGCCGTTTTATCTATCCGGATTCATTCTTTTTCCTATGCTTGCCTTTGCGGTCTCGGCGTCTTTGCGTTTAATCCCCGTCCGTGGATGATTGAACCGCTGGATATTGCCAGACCCAATCGCCAGACGAGCTGTGTGAAAACTCAGGTTTCGTGGTCGGCACTCCGCCATCATCCTTCTCGTTCCAGCCCACGGAGTATAAAACAAATTGTCCGTCGGTCGTACGCCGGTAATGCAAAGGCTGGCCGTTGATGATGTCATGTGGAATGGCGGCCATGTACTCGGGCGCGAGCACATCGAGCATTACGGGATAATTGCCATGCGCCTGCCGGTATCGCTCCAATGCGCAAGCGATGCGCGCCATGTCCACGGAGGCCTGGATTTTGGCCCAAGGTGACATTTTATAATCTTGGTAGGGGAAAAAATCCCAGACCAGAAAATTTCCTGGAAAATTGTATCCTCCCATTAAGCGCCCACTCGCCAGTGAATAACGTTTAACCATTTTGGGTGAAATAATATGCTGGTGGATCTCCGCTTCCGTTGGTAATTGCCCCATAAATGCCTGCGCCATTCTCTGTTCGTTGCCGTAAAGCCAGCCGTCTGGCGAGCAGCGGTATGCCAGGGTCAAAATCCACATCGTACCCTCACCCATATCGCCGAAGCCATTAGCCATGCGTTCGGTTCGGAAGTATTCAATCTCCCTGAGTGCCAAGGCCCGTTCCCCGCGAAGACCCCATTGGTATTCGGTCAAAGCATCGTAGCGGGCCAGTGCCTGATCCAGTTCCGCCAGTTGATCATCCGACCACAACCGCAGTGCTAGCCCCTCCCAGATGGGCTGAAGGGACATCGCAACGATTTCCCGCCGGACCGTGGTGGCCCATTCCAGCGGCTCATTTTGAATGCTTCCGGACAGATACAAAATGAGTTTTACATCGGCCAATGCTTTACTGTTCTCATGGTTGTTGAGTTCGGCCACGGCTCGCATCTGTAATGCGCTGGAACATTCTTTCAACCTCGCATAGTGTGGGAAACGCATCGCCAACGGGTTGTTGGTTTCATAATTGATCGGAAACCTTGAATGAGGCCGCTCGCTGGCCTGTCGTAGTTCATCCAGCGGACCGCCATATTTGCTCATTGCCAGCAAAACATCGGCGGCGGGTGATTGCGCCGCTGCTGCTACCGGAAACTCATTGGTATGTGCCAGTTCGGTTGTGTTGGTGTCCTGGGGGAGTCGATAATAGAATTGCCAGGCTTTGAGGTCGGTCAACTTTCCCTCCATCCAGTTGCCCAGCAGTGGGGGCCGATAATCGGAACCGGCATCGGTTACTTTTGTCAGAACATTGGTCGTAGCCTGGTTTTGAACGATGCCTCCGGGGGGAAAGAGCGGTCTATCTGCCATCTCCAGATGAGTTCTCGGTTTGGGAAACAATGCGCCAGTCCGAGTGATAGGCATGTGCAGCGGATCGGCCGGCTTGGTGGCGGCTGGGGAATATGATTCACCTTCTGCCAGATGAGGCGATGATTTGAATGTCTGATTGCATGCCGCCCAAACCGGTGCCATCGCAAAATTTTGGTCATCCGAAACCGGTGGCGGAATGAGGGAGGCGAAATCCAAATGTTCACCGGCCGCTTCCAGTTCATGACGGTATTGGTTCCAAGCCCGCTGGCCGCGCCAGTTTTCTTCCAGATAAAACAAGGCAACCCAGCCCAGCAGAATACCCGCGAACAGCAACCACGGTTTTAGTTTTGGCCAGGTCCATTGCCGGCGAAGAAACGCCAGCCGCTGCCGGCGGGACAGTAGGGCCCACGCAACGGCGGTTGCCATCAAGACCACCGGGAAAAGCAGAACGAAGCAGATGATTCCGGGCCACGGTTCCAATACCTCCCGGCTGAAACAGAAGGAAATGTCACGCCAGCCCCACCATTCGGAGTTGCCGCAAAATAGAATGGCTGCTCCGGTATACAGGACAAAGACCGCTGTCAGTCCAACCAACACATTCCGGATAAAATAGCAAAAACGAACCCGATACCGTCGCGACCTGCTCCCAAAATTCGTTTTCACGAGCCGATTTAGCCACAGTTTATGCCGGGTGCAAATATTATTTGATCACCGAAGGCAAAACGCAGAGTCGCTGAGGAACGCAGAGAAAACGTTTCACCATGCTAATAATTTCCCTCTCAGCGATCCTTGGCGTTCTCAGCGACTCTGCGTTAATTCCCTTTCTTGCGGGTACATTCACACGTTATCGCTTGGAAACAAACGGGTTGTCTTTGATATAAAACCGCAACAATCGTCGGGCCCAATGCCCGGCATAATCCACCCCAATTCTTGGCCGTTTAACGATAACGTGCCGTACTGGCTTGGCTGGTTCGGTAATAAATAGCTCGTTTCCAAGCAAATCTAACCCGTTTTGTTGTTTTCCAATCCCCGAAGCCCGGCAAAGCAGGCCGGGACCGGAGGTCCGATCCGTGATGCCTTCCAGCGGCTCTATGGCTCGGATCAGCACGGCCGCGGCATGGCCTTCCCGCTCGGTCACTACATTGAAGCAAAAATACATCCCGTAGATGAAATAGACGTAAGCGTGGCCCGGGGGACCGAACATCACTTCGTTGCGGGCAGTCCGTCCCTTGGCAGAGTGAGCCGCCCGGTCATGCGGTCCCAGGTAAGCCTCGGTTTCCACGATTTTGCCCTGCCGGGGCACGCCATTGACCATGTGAATCAATGTTTTCCCCAATAATTCCCGGGCGACGGTGATGGTATCGCGGTCGTAAAAGGCACGGGGCAGGGGCGGCATGACCCAAAATAGTGAAATTCTCGGTTTGACAGCAGCCAAAATGTTCGCAAAATGTGCGTCCGCCGGTTGCCAGCGTAGCTCAGTTGGTTAGAGCGTGGGACTCATAAGCCCGAGGTCAGTGGTTCGATTCCACTCGCTGGCACCATTTTCAAAAAAGCAACCTGCCCCGTCCGCAGCGCGGTTTGGTTTGTATCAAACCGCAGTGCACTGCCCTCGGATCACGCTTAAATCATTTCACCGGCACTGCATTTGCAACTTTCGGACCGTTGCTCCGATTTTCGGGTAAAATGACCCCGAAACCGGTTTCCCGAAGGCACCACTCCCTCCTGTGGGCCTTTTTCTTACATTTTGGCTCCTTTTGACCACTTCGCTGCTTGACGCTGGCGTCCGTTATGATTTTACTTTAAAGCGTTAGGCGCAATTCATGCTTGAGCAATTCAAAAGCCTTTTTTCCAATGATATTGGAATTGATCTGGGTACGGCCAACTCCCTTGTCTATGTGCGGGATCGCGGAATCGTCCTGCGCGAACCATCGGTAGTGGCCATCCAGGCGGGTACAACCAACGTGCTGGCGGTCGGTGAGGAAGCCAAACGGATGCTGGGCCGTACGCCCGGCAACATCGTGGCGATTCGCCCGATGAAAGACGGCGTTATTGCCGACTTCGAAATCACCGAGGCCATGCTCCGCCACTTCATCCAGAAAGTTCACCATCGGAAATTGATCGCTCCACGGGTCGTGGTGGCGGTGCCTTCGGGTATTACCGAAGTGGAAAAACGGGCTGTAAAAGATTCCGCCACCCACGCGGGCGCGCGCGAGGTGTATTTGATCGAGCAGCCGATGGCTTCGGCCATTGGCGTAGGTCTGCCGGTACACGAACCGGCGGGCAACATGATCGTGGACATCGGCGGGGGGACTTGCGAAATCGCAATCATTTCCCTGGCCGGCATCGTCTTTAGCCGCAGCCTGAGGGTTGGCGGTGACGAATTGGATGCCACGATCGTCGCGCATATGAAGCGCGCCTATAACCTGATGATAGGTGAACGTACTGCGGAAGAAATCAAGATTCGCATCGGCTCCGCCTTTCCTTTGGAACAGGAATTAACCATGGATGTCAAAGGACGTGACTTGGGCACTGGTTTGCCCAAAACCCTGACCATCCGTTCCGAGGAAATCCGCGAGGCGCTGCAAGAACCGCTTTCGAGCATTCTCGAATCCATCCGGATCACGCTGGAACGCTGCCCCCCAGAACTCGCCTCCGATCTCGTGGATCGCGGGTTGGTAATGGCCGGCGGCGGATCACTGATCCGTGGCATTGACCGATTGGTAGCCGAAGAAACCGGCCTGCCGGTGCATCTCGCTGACGACCCGATGAGTGCCGTCGCCGAGGGAACCGGGCGGGTGTTGCAGGAGATAGAATTCCTGAAACGCGTAGCCACCAACGCCAAATACTGATTCTTCACGCAAAGTTCACCTGCATCGATGCCGGCTGAAACAGGCCGCGCAGTTGCAGGATGTTCAAACAAAAAAATTATGTCGCGCTGGGCGCGGTGTTCCTCGTGGCGGTGGTTCTACTGAGCCTCCCCACGCGCGCCACCGCGCGCCTGAAGCTGGCCATCGGCAGCTGGTTTCTGCCGCTGTTCGGCCTGGCCAGTGCCGGTCAGCAGCTCCCCGCCGACCTCGCGGATAATCTCCTACCGCGCCGCGAACTCCTCAAGGAAGTCAACGACCTCCGACGCGAAAATCAGCAGCTCAAGTCCCAGGCCGTCCAGACGGAAACCATCCGCCGCGAAAACGACCAGTTGCGCGCCCTGTTTTATTTGCAGCGGCAGTCCCCCTGGCACCTCAAGCTCGCCAACGTCATCATGCGCGATCCGGCCAACTGGTGGCGCACGGTCCGCATTGACCGTGGCAGCATGCAGGGGCTCACCAACAATCTCCCCGTCCTTTCCGCCGATGGCTGTCTGATCGGCCGGATTTCCTCCGTGGGCCTGACCGATTCCCAGGTCGTGCTTATCGGTGATCATAGCTGTCGCGTCTCCGCTTTGGTCGAAAACGGCGCCCGCGACATGGGCGTGATCACCGCCAGCGATCCGCTGGACACCTCGCTCGTGGAACTCGCCTACCTGGCCAGCAACGTCAATTTGAAGCCCAATCAGACCGTGGTGACCAGCGGTCTGGGCGGCATTTTCCCCCGGGGCATACCCATCGGGCGCATTGCGGATTTTCGGCCCGTGGAATACGGCCTTTATACCGAGGCGCGGATCAAGCTGGACGCCAATCTGGGTTCCTTGGAACAGGTCTGGGTGCTGTTTCAGTGATATGAACGTTTTTAAATCTATCCTGGTGCTGGCGTTTGCGTTTCTCGCCGTGTTCGGCGAGGCGACGCTCTCCGCCCCGCGCACCTGGCTGGGTGCGCAGATTGATTTGCTGCCGGCGCTGATGGTCTACGCCGCGCTGAATACCGGCCTGTCCACCGTGGCCACATTGGCGGTGTTTGGCGGGGTCTGGTTCGATACGCTTTCGGAGAATCCGCTGGGTATCAGCATTCTGCCGTTGTTTCTGGTCGGCTGGCTGATCCAGTTCCGCCGGGATTTGATTTTGCGCGACCTCACGTTCGCCCAGTTTGTGCTGGGCACCGCCGCGAGCGGCCTGGTGCCTTTGCTCGCCTTGCTGATGATGCTCAGCAGCGGCAAGGAACTGCTCCTGGGCTGGGGTTCCCTCTGGCAATGGCTCGTGATGACCGCCGCCGGCGGCGTGGCCACCCCGTTTATTTTCCGGGTGATTGACTGGTTCAATCGCCGGCTTGGCTATGCGGAACGCGTGGAATCGAGCTTCCGGCTCGACCGCGAAATCCGTCGCGGCCGACAATAATTTCCCCCGATCATGTTAGTCGTAGACGAACTGAAGAAGAATGACCCGCACCTCCGCCTCGTAGCGGTGATGGTGGCGGTGGGGGTGTGCATTCTGCTCGCCGGGCTCTGGTGGGTGCAGGTCGTCTCCGTGCACGAATATCAGCAGCATCTGGAAACGCAGGCGTACCGCAGTATCCGCCTGCCCGCCGTGCGCGGCAAGATCGTGGACCGCGAGGGTCGGGTGCTGGCCGAGAACCGGCCGAGCTACAATCTCAGCCTGTTCCTCAACGACATGCGCGCGCCGTTTGATGCCGCCTATGGAAAGCTCCATAAGGCCGCGCTCATCGCGCAAAAGGACCGCATCGCCGCCGAGGAAAAACGCGTAGGACACTCCCTGCGCAAAGCCGAACTCAAAAACTTCCGCCTGACGACCGATTACCTCGACGCTTTGCGGCAACAGGCGAGGCTTGGCGTGGTGAATGATATCGTTACCCAAGTGAGCCGGAACATTGGCGTGCCCATCGTGCTTGATCCGAAGGATTTTAACACCCACTACGCGCAGGAACGTGCGCTGCCGTATCCGATTCTGAGAAATCTCACCGCGTCGCAGATTGCGCGGTTCGCGGAAAACATGACCAACGGCTGCGGCGTGGAATTGGACATGCAGTCCGCCCGCAATTATCCGAACGGCACCGTGGCGGCGCACGTGCTGGGGTATTTGCAGCACGACGACAGTTCCGGCACCGGCGAAGAATCTTTTTACAATTACCGCCTGCCGGATTACAAGGGCCTCTCTGGAATCGAGGGTCAGTTCAACGATGATTTGCACGGCCGGGCCGGCGCGGAATCCGTGCTCGTGAACAATCTGGGCTATCGTCAATCTGCCAACGTCTGGAATAAATCCGAACCTGGCCATAACGTGGTGCTGACCTTGGACATGGATATCCAGAAGGCGGCCGAGGATTCGCTGCGCACGCATTGGGGCGCGGGGGTGCGGGGTTCCATCGTCGTGATGGATGTGCGCAATGGCGATATTCTGGCGATGGTTTCCTCGCCGTCCTACGATCCCAACCAGTTTGCCCAGGGCATCAATGCGGACAAATATCAGGCCTTCAAAGATTCGGGCGCGGAGAACAACCGGGCCACACACGAAAATTATGCGCCGGGTTCCATTTTCAAAACGGTCGTGGCGCTGGCCGCGCTCGAAACCGGACTGGACCCCAATCGCACCTTTCGCGTGGACCCAAATCCGCGTGATACGGCCAAGGGTGGCATTTTCATCGGCCGCCGGCTGATCCGTGACACCGCGCCGCCCGGCGAATACAAGTTTCAACGTGCGTTCATTCATTCGAGCAATTCCTACTTCGTGACCAACGGCATTCGCGCCGGCGTGGAAAACATTGTCCGCATTGGTCAGGAATTTCATCTGGGCGAACGCACCGGACTGTTTGCGCGTCAGGAAACCGGCGGCTCATTTCCGACCCTGGACCGCGTTCGCGCCAACGACTGGCATGATGGCGACACGGCCAACATGTGCATCGGCCAGGGTGAGATTGCGGTGACGCCCGTGCAGATGGCCGTCATGATTGCGGCCATTGCCAATGGCGGAACGGTTTTATTTCCCCGGCTGGTGCAACGGATTGAGCCGGTGGATGAGGATTCCACGGAACCGGCCAAGGATTTGCCTGCCGGGCTGGTGCGCGACCGCCTGACAGTTCACCCCCGCAGTTTGGAGCTCGTGCGCGAGGCCATGCTGGCGGATGTGGAAAGCTCCGAGGGCACCGGCACCAAGGCGGCGGTTCCCGGCTTCCGGATCTGCGGCAAGACCGGCACGGCGCAGGTGCAGGATGGTGCCAATCATCTGACCGGCTACAATTTCTGGTTTGCCTCGTTTGCGCCGTATGAAAATCCGCGCTACTCCGTGGTGGTGATGGTGCAGTCGGCCGGCACCGGTTCCGGCGGTTCGGTGTGCGCGCCCATTGCTCATGATATTTACGAGACCATCGTCCAAAAGTCGCAGTTGCACCTGCCGGCGGTGGTGGGCGAGGCCATGTATGACGCAGGCCGGCAGGTGTCCGGCGGACGGGTGAGTCATTAACCATGTACACCACGAACTACAACGTCCCGAAGGAATCATTCGACAAGCTGCAAGTTGTGGCTTTGATCGGATTGATGTTCATTGGGGCCGCGTTCGTGTACAGCGCCACGATGGCCAATGATTCCGCGGCCCTCCAGCCGTGGTATGACCAGGCCTGGGTGCGGCAGATCGTCTGGTATGTTTTGGGGCTGGGCATGGCCACGTTTGTCTGTGTGGTGGATTACCACACACTCTCGCGCTGGGCGGATGTCGCCTATTGGGTGATGATTCTTTTTCTCATCGCGGTGCTGATTCCCAAGATCGGCACCACACATGGCTGGGGCGCGCGACGCTGGATTGACTTCGGCGCCTTCCAGTTCCAGCCGAGCGAATTCGCCAAGCTGGCGTACATCGCGGCAGGCGCGAGTTTTCTCAGCCGGCCGGTGGAGGAGCTGAAGCAGCCGGCGATTTTTTGGAAGGGCATCGGCATGATGATGCTGCCGTTTGTTTTGATTTTAAAAGAACCCGACCTGGGTTCGGCGCTGGTATTGCTGCCGACCGGTCTGGTGATGATGGTGGTGGCGGGCACGCCCCGCCGCTATTTGTTACAGTTAATGGCCTGCGTGGGCCTGCTGGGGTCGCTGTTTGTGGCGGACGTATTGTTCGCCCCGGCGCGCTGGCAGATACCCATGGAGAATTATCAGCGCAACCGGCTGCTGATTTACTTTGGCCGTGACTACAAGGATTCCGCTCCGCCGAACGCCACTCCGGCGGAGTTACAACGCCTGCGTCAACGGCAGTTGGACGACGCATATAATGTGCGGCAGGCGTTGATTTCCGTCGGCTCCGGTGGGCTGTTCGGAAAGGGTTGGCGGCAGGGGACACAAAATGCCCTCGGATATTTGCCGCGAGCGGTGGCGCACAACGACTTCATTTTCTCCGTGATTGCCGAGGAGGAGGGGTTTGTTGGCAGTGTCATTGTTTTGACATTGTATGCGGTGGTTCTCTTCACCGGATTGAGAATCGCCGGCCAGGCGCGCGACCGCCTGGGCAGACTCATGGCGGTGGGCGTTGTGACGCTCATTTTCAGCCATGTGTTTGTGAATATCGGCATGAACATTCGCATTATGCCCGTGACGGGCGTACCACTGCCGCTGCTATCATATGGCGGGTCTTCAGTGCTATGCTCCTTGATCGCCGTGGGCCTGATGCAAAACATACACATCCATCGAAAGGGATATTAATAAATGAGCAACAATAACTTCTCGCGGCGCCGCCGCGGAATGCGCTTCAAGCCGAAAGGTGGCTTGGGCCAGGCTCAGCAAAAACCCGACCGCGACGCCCTCGAGGCCCGCGCCGAAGTGGTCAGCGAACAGGGGGGTGCCGAACGCGTTTTTGAAAAACGCCACGCCACCGAAATCGAACGCGCCGAGAACATCGCCGCCGGTTTGCCGCCCGAGACCACCACGTCCGCCCCCAATGGGGACGGCCCCACGCCGTCAGCGGGCGATGACGCTCCCGCCACCATCATTGCGGAGGAGCCCGAAGAAAAATTCGAACCGGTGAAAATCCCGGAACAGCCGAAAGGGTTCATTGAAACGATCCGCGACGTCGCGTCCAACCTCGTCAAAAAGGTGCAGCGCCTGATCCGGCCGGAAAAGAAGATCCACAAGGAAGTGGTCATCAACGCCGAAGTGCTCGAAACGCGCGTCGCCGTGACCGAAGACAACAAGCTCGAAGAGTTCAACATTGAACGCACCACCGAGGAACGCCTCGTGGGCAGCATCTTCAAGGGCCGCGTCCGCAACCTCGAAGACGGCCTAAAAGCCGCCTTCGTGGACATCGGGTTCGAAAAAAACGCGTTCCTGCATTATTGGGACATCGTGCCGAACCAGTTCGACTCCGGCGTCGAAATCGTCGAGCGCGAAGGCAAGCGGCCCAGCCGCCCGAAAATCACGCAGAAGGATATTCCGCGCCTCTATCCGCCCGGCTCCGACATCATCGTGCAGGTTACCAAGGGCCCCATCGGCACCAAGGGTCCGCGCGTGACCACCAACCTCGTGCTGCCCGGACGCTTCCTCGTCCTGCTGCCGAACTCCGACCAGTCCGGCATTTCCCGGAAGATCGAGAATCCCGAGGAGCGCAAGCGCCTCAAGAAAATCCTCCGCCAGCTCTCCATTCCGGACGGCATGGGCGTGATCATGCGGACCGCCGGCGAAGGCCAGCAGCTCCGTTACTTCGTGCGCGATCTCGCCCTCCTCCTCGAGGAATGGACCGGCGTGCAGGAAAAGATCAAGAAGCAGCCCATGGCCACCTGCGTGTTCCAGGAGCCCGACTTGATCGAACGCACCGTGCGCGATTTTCTCACCGAGGATGTCGAACGCATCGTGGTGGATAATCCCAAAGCCTACGACCGCATGCGCGAGATGATCAACAAGATCTCCCGCCGTTCGGCCAGCAAGATCAAGTTGTATGTGGAAGCCCAGCCGGTGTTCGACCGTTTCGGCATCAGCAAGCAGCTCGAAAACGCCTTCTCCCGCCAGGTGCACCTCAAGAGCGGCGGCTACATCGTCATTGATGAAACCGAGGCGCTCGTGGCCATCGACGTGAACACCGGCCGCCATAAGGGTGGCAAGGATCAGGAAGCGGTCATCCTCAAGGTGAATCTGGAAGCGGCCGAGGAAATCTGCCGCCAGCTCCGCCTCCGCAACATGGGCGGGCTCATTGTGCTCGACTTCATTGACATGAAGTCCGGCCGCGACCGCCAGCAGGTCTATCAGCGGGTGAAAGACGGTCTGCGCCGCGACAAGGCCAAGACCCACATCCTGCCGATCTCCCAGCTCGGCCTCATGGAAATGACCCGCCAGCGCCACAGCGAAAGCGTGCGCGCCGCCGTGTATGACGACTGCCCCTATTGCAAGGGGCGCGGCAAGGTCAAGAGCACCGTGACTATGAGCGTGGAAATCCAGCGCAAGCTCCAGGAAATCCTCAAGAAACGCACGCGCGACGAGAACGACTTCCAGTTGCGCATTGTCGTTCATCCCACCGTGCTGGACCGCCTCACCAAGGACGACGAGAAGCATCTCATCGAACTCGAGAAGCGTTACTTCGGCAAGCTGTCCTTCCGGGCCGACACCGGAATGCACGCTGAACAGTTCAAGATCGTGAACATCGAAACCAACGAAGAACTCGCGTCCGTCGGGGCCTGACCCGCAAGCCAGTTCAACCTTTCACCCCGCTGCGCGATTATTCGCGCGGCGGGTTTTTTATTAAACGGAGCGCAGGGCATCCGCTCGGCGTGTTTCGCCTCCCTCGGAGCGCGGATCTGTGATCCGCAGCAATATGGCTGTACAGGCGCTGGTGGAATAATGCCAACGCACCTTCGTAAACATAGGATGTTGGGCGTTGGGCATGGTGGCCGTCCGCAAGAACTGTTGGATGTTTCCTCAAGTAATGGCCGATGTCCCTTGAGAACCCGTCTTTATTGAAGTAAGCTATTAATGGTTTTGGAAGGGCGGAGGATCGCTCCTGGCGCAAGCCGGGGGAGGAAAGTCCGAACACCGCAGGGCACGATGCCACGTAACCCGGGCTGGTTCGGCCGGGATACACGCGGGAGGAACGTTGGAAGACGTTTCGACGGAAAGTGCCACAGAAAACAGACAGCCGTTGGCGCAAGTCGGCGGTGATGGTGAAAAGGTGCGGTAAGAGCGCACCGCGCGAAGCGCAAGCGACGCGGCACGGAAAACCCCATCGGGTGCAAGGCCAAATAGGGAATCCACGGGGCGGCCCGCTCCAGCTTCCGCGCAAGCGGACGGATTCCGGGTATGGCTGCATAGATAAATGATTCTCTCCGCCGCAAGGCGCAGACAAAATTCGGCTTACAGCCCTTCCAAAACCATTTCTTCTCCCAATGCAAAACCGCCGTCCCATGGCTGGAACGGCGGTCTGAATATTCTCTGTGCTCTATGTTCTGCGGTTAAACCCTAAACCGCCTGCGCCGCCAGAAACCGCTCCGCATCAATCGCGGCCGCGCAACCCGCGCCTGCGGCCGTGATCGCCTGGCGATACACGTGATCTGCGCAATCACCTGCCACGAACACGCCCGGCACGGTCGTCGCGGCGCCGGTCCCGGGAATTACGAAACCGTTTTCATCGGTGGCGATCACGCCTTTGAATAGATTCGTATTCGGCACGTGGCCGATGGCAATGAACACGCCGGCGCAATCCAGCACGGACTCCGCGCCCGTCTTGAGATTTTTCAGCTTCACGCCGGTTACCTTGTCCTGTGTCACGTCCAGGATTTCCGTCACGGCCGAGTCCCAGATCGGCTTGATCTTCGGGTTCGCCAGCGTGCGTTCGGCCATGATCTTCGAGGCGCGCAGCGTGTCGCGGCGATGCACCAGGTACACCACCGAGCCGAAGCGCGTCAGATAGGCCGCCTCTTCGCACGCGGAATCGCCGCCGCCGATCACCACCAGCGGTTTGTTCCGGAACACCGGGAGCGCGCCGTCGCACGTGGCACAATACGTCACGCCTTTGTTTTCCAATTCATGCTCGCCCGGCGCGCCGAGATGCTTGTGGCTCGCGCCCGTCGCAATGATCACCGTCTGCGCCTGCACTTTCTCGCCATCCACGACGAGCGTGAATGGACGTTGGGAAAAATCCACGGACTCCACGGTGCCAAATTGCGTGCGGGCGCCGAAACGCTCCGCCTGCTTCTGCATCCGGGACATCAGTTCATAACCATCCACGCCCTCGGGAAACCCGGGGAAATTTTCGACAATCGTGGTGGTGGTCAGCAGCCCGCCCGGCTGCAGGCCGGTGAGCACCAAGGGTGACAGTTGCGCCCGGGCGGTGTACAACGCGGCGGTCCAGCCCGCCGGCCCGGATCCAATGATGACGACTTGTTCCATAGAGGCCCGCAGCATAATTTGCAAACCTCCCCAGCGCAAGTGGCCGCCGAAGCAAAAGTCATGAACCGCCGGAGATTTGAACCGCAGAGAACACAGAGAGCGCAGAGAAAAGGCGAATTCGAGCCGGGCGACCGGCAGAAATGGAGCGTAAGGCTGGTTTCGGCTTCAATAAATGATCCATCCACCCCGCTTGAATAAAAATGGCTCCAGGGATTTTTACAAACCGCTTCTGACATTTAACGGGTTTGTGACCGACTTTTCGCTGCGTCCTCGATAACCGCGACCCAATCATCCTGCGGCCTTTTATCCAACGTAAACCTGCCGGGGTTTTCGATTTGCCCGCCCATCACTTCGCATGCGCCGGTCGCGGGATTAAACCAGGAGACCTTCAATTTACGCGCCGCCATTACGCCGGTGTTGAGTGTGACCGTCCGCGGCGCGCTAATGTAGGCCATGACGCAGGTGGCATCGTTATGGCCCAAAGTGCCGTCGCGCGCCGCCTGCACCCGGGTGGCGACGTTCGTGCCCTGTCCGGACAGCACCAGGCTCTGGTCGGGAATGCGGGCTAGGTAGGGATGCGCATTTAGTAGCGACTTGATGTAGTGCAACTGCCGGACGGACGGAGTGTCGAGCGCCTGCATCCAGTTTGTCACCCCGGGAGTCCAGCCTTTCAACATCCACGGCAGTTCCGTGTGCGGGGTCATCTGCCATAAGGCGTTATGACCATAGGCATAGCCACAACCGCCCGCAAACACACACTGATACATGCTGCGGCGCTGGATGAGCGGGTCTTCACGTGTGCCGGACTCGTAGCGATGCTCGGTCATCATGGTGGGCTTGGCGGACGCGCTTTTCCAATCTCCCAGCACCAACGCAGCGGCGTCAAATGCCTCGTTCGCCGGGTTGCTGCCAGACTTGGCCTGGCACATGTAAAAATCCAGCCAAGGCGATGCCGCATAAAATTTCGAGCTCGAATTCGGGGAGGTCGGATGGATCGTCACCAGATTCTGTCCCGCACAACCATCTTTCAACGCTTGACCCAGGGCGTTCGCCCGCTCGGTCTCAATGTAGCGCGGCGTGGATTCGCCTCCCGCGCAGAAAATCACGTTGGGAACAGCCTGATAATGACGGCCCAGCGCCCGGCCTAGCGTGGTCAATTGCGCGGCGGTGTAGTGGTTCATGGTGCCGGCTTTTTCGCCGGCCCACATCGCATAGAGCATTACATAAAGACCGTGATCCGCCGCTTTTTTAACGATCACATCGCACGTCTTGAAATAAGCCGGGTTCAATTCCGTTTTATCCGCACCGATATAGGCGGGTTGGCCGTAGGCATTGTTCTCGCCCGCCTGCGGAGCAAAATTCAAGGCGAACATGATCGTGTTAAACCCCCGATCCTCCCGGCTTTGCAGATAAGTTTCAATCTCTTCCAGCCTAAGCGCGCAGAGATTCCACGCAGTGTCTGCCAAGATAAAAACCGGGGTGCCGGTCCTGGCATCTACAAGATAGTGGTGGTTGTTGCTGACCTTGAGCCCGTCAGACACGCCTGATTTTCCCGGTGGGGCGATCGATGCCGAATTGCCGGAAACCGTCAATACACAAACGATTTGAAGGAGGGCGCAGACCCAGGCACGGTGGAGTCTTTTCATGGATGCAGTTTATCTCTGCGTTCAGGTAAAAGAAAGCCGGGTAGGGGACCTACTCCAGCCGTTCGCGACCCATGAAGCCGCTCTCCAGGTCGTGCCAGAATTCAATGTCGCCCTCGTCGGCTTCCCAGCAGAGAAAGACTTCGCGGTTGCCGATGAGGGCGGGGAAATCCACGAGGCCGCGGGAAAGGTCCTTGATGAAAATGTGCCGGTGTTGGAATTCCGCCAGCACCACTTGCATACGGGACAGTGCGCGGATCCAGTTGTTGACGGTCTCGCCGCCCACATCCAGACCCTCCACATTCATCCCGCTCAAGCGTTTGTCATGTTTGTCCACTTCCTCGCGGAGACGGTTCAGCTCGGCCAGCCACTCCCGCAATTGCGGCAGCAGAGACCGGGCTTCCTCCCGCGTATAATGTTTGGGGAAGCGGTATTTCATGACAAACTAAAAAAAGACGTTCGCGGTAGCTGCCGAAACAACCACCGCGAACGGTTGAAATCACATGGCGATGGCAGATTACTTCTGCCAGGTGCGCTTCTTGTGACGGTTCAAGCGCAGCTTCTTGCGCCGTTTATGTTTGTTAATTTTTGCCTTACGGCGTTTTTTCAATGATCCCATAGATGGATATCAAGATTTTATATCAAATTTGAGGTGAAACGCCAACAAAATTTTATCACCTCTCCGCCCGCCCCCCGGATCATCACGCCCGGGGACTCTCCGGAAGCGTCCGTCACAGTTTCGGCGGGGCGGGCTTGTTCGGTCTGTCCCAGCCATTTGCGCCGGTCACTTTCAGTTTTCGTTGGTAAACTTTATCGCCGCAGGTCGCGAAAAGCGTGTCAAATTTTTCACCGCCAAAAACCAGATTTGCCACCCGGCCGTTTGGTGTGGGCAGGATACATTGCACCCGGCCCGCCTGATCGCAGACCTGAATTCCCAGGCGCGTGGCCACGTACAGCCGGCCCTCGCGATCCGTCCGCATGCCGTCTGCGCCGGCGTCATCCTCCGTGTCTGGCTCGTGCAGCCAATAATAACGCTGCTTATCCGTGAGCGTGCCATCCTCCTTGATCACAAAACTATAGACCCAGTGGGACCGATAATCGTCCACATACAGGAGCGATTGATCCGGGCTCAGCGTCACGCCGTTCGCATATTTGATGCCCCGGTCCACCAGCACCTTCTCGCCCGTGGGTCGGATCAGCCACACGTTGCTCGGCGCGATGTTTGTGCCCGCCGGCGGCTCCGTCACATACAGATTCCCGTTGTGTGCCGCCACGAGGTCATTGCCATCAATCCCCTCCGCGATCACCGTCGCCGTGCCATTGGTGTCATAAGCCAGCACCTGCCGCGTCGCGTTCGCATTCGCATACAGCCGGCCTTCAGGACCGAACGTCTGGCCGTTTCCGTGTTTTGAATCCGCCAGAAACTCCGTTACTTTGCCGTCCAAACCAACCCGGTACGTTTTGCTTTGGGGGATGTCATTGAAAAATACTTCGCCGGTCGCATTCGCCGCCGGACCCTCTGTGAACCGGTAACCTGCGCCCGCCACTTGCCAGTTCTCGCCCGGTAGCAAAATCGCCGCCAGCGTGTCATTCTTCGTCGGCAAACCTTTTACCGGCTGCGGCCAGTCCTGCCAGAGCCAGCGCATTGCGTCCGGAAAAATCGCCGTGCCATGCCGGCCGCTATGCGTGTCCTCGCCCCACACATGATTCACCTCATACCCCGCGAACGTCAGCGCCCGTTCCATCGTCTGGTTCGCCATCCACCAGTCACCGCCGTACTTGTTGTTGTCATTGGTGCCATCCTGCAAAAAAACCCGCAGCGGCTTCGGCTCATACTTGCGGATTAGCGTCGGATACCGCGAGCCGCCGCGCAAATCCACGTAGGTGCCGATCGCGCTAAATACCCGCGTGAACGCGTCCGGCCGGTCCCAGGCCGCGGTGAAGGCGCAGATCGCGCCGCTGCTCGCACCGCCAATCGCCCGATCATTGCCATTGGTTGAGAGATGTACCGCCCGTCCGTCCGGCAAGGTCAGATGCTCCACCAGTGGCAACACCTCCTGCAACAGGAACCGCGCATAATGATCGCCCAGCCCGTCGTATTCATAACTGCGATTGTAACGCGTCAGGGCCGTGTTCGTATCTCCCGCCGGCACCACTCCGGGCGTGATGAACACCCCCACGGTCACCGGCATTTCTTTTTTGAAGATCAGATTGTCGAACACGGTGGGTGCGTTGAAACCGATGCCATCCTGCCCCACATAAACGCAGGCCGGCCGGTCCGGCGTATACTCTGCCGGTACATAGACCCAGTACGTGTGCACGGTACCCGGAAAGATCTTGGAATGATCCAGCGTGAATTTCAGCACCATGCCTTTCGGCACGCCCGGCTGCGGCTGCGAATCCGGCCCCAACGGATACTCCACCGCCACGACGGCGAACGTGATCCAACACAGGAATATAGAAAGACAGGGAGTTTTCATGCCGCCACTTTAGCCGAACCCGTTGCGGTGGCAATCCCTGACACGGGAGTTGCCCTACCTATTAACTGGCTGCCCGTACTTCCATTCTGAATATGGTGTTGAGAGAGGGTAACAATGGTAATGATTATGCAGTGTTCCCCTTTCCTATGGGAATTATTGATCCAATTGGACTCGGAAGGGGGCGGCGTTTTGAAAGTGGTTCACATTTTAAAAACTGCTACAAATCGTGTGTCTGGCTTTGACTCGCGTTTTGTGATCGTGTTTGCTATCAGCGATTTATTTAAAAACATGGCACAATTCATCAAGGTTCCCGATGATGCGGTTGTTGAAAATATTTTGGCGGTCTATGTGCGCGGGTTGACGGTTGACGCCTTGCGCCGGGCTGAAACGTTTGCCCCGTTAGCTCACTGGGGGGGCGTGGCTCAAGCGACGCTGGCCGCCAGAATCGCCATTAATGCCGGGGCTCCCCGACTGGCCATGCGCTTATCCGTCCGCGCCTGGCATACGGACCGGAATCATCCGTCCGCCCGCATTCAATTTGGATATCAGTTGCTCGAACGGCGCGGTCCGCTGGCCGCCTGGCGCGCCATGCGCCAGTGGCAGCCGCTGCCCTCTGCGGAGAAGGAGCCGCAGGCGGAGTTGCTGGGCTTGGAGGCGCGGGTCGCGACGGAATTGCGGGACTTCGCTGCGGCGGAAAAAATCCTTGGTCGGGCAGAGGAACTGGATGGTAACGATGCCTGGATCCGGCTGCAGCGGGCCCATCTGCTGGAAAAGCAGGACCGGGTTGAGGAGGCCCTGGACATCGCCCGGGCCGCCACCGCGTTGCACCCGTATCCGCATTACCGGCCCGGCGTACAGATCGTGGCCCACCTATTGCAATTGCTCGATCGTGACGCTGCTGCCGTTGAACTCTTGCAGCAGGCCGATGGCTCGCTGCAAAGCGGCCCCGTGGCCGGCCAGCTATATGGGATATTGAGCGAAAATGGCCGCTGGGCAGAAGCCGGGGCCGCCTTGTCGCGCTACCTAGAAATGTCCCCCCTGTTGGAGCCGCCTTTGCGAAAATGGGTAACCTCCCAGCGCGCCCGCGTGGCGTATCATCTCGGCCGGCGACCGGAAGCCATTGGTTTCGCGCGCGAAGTGGATGATGAATTTCATAAAATGTTTGCCCGTAACCTGGAGTTGCCCGCAGTTGAAGGCGAGCGCCGCCAGTTGGATGTCTCTTTTGTCCGGCAACATTTCAAAACGTGCGCGCCGGCAACCATGGCGGCCTTGGGCCGGTACTGGCAGCTGCCGGCCGAACACCTCAAGCTGGCCGAGGCCATGTGCTATGATGGCACCCCGCACTGGCAACAACGGGAATGGGCGGAGCAGAACGGCTGGTTCGTCCGCGAATTCCGGGTTGCGCCCAAATCGGTTTCGGCGCTGATCAACCGGGGAATCCCCTTTGCCATCTCCACCGTCCAGGCCACCTCGGCACATATGCAGGCCGTGGTGGGCTTTGACCAGGTGCGCGGAACAATCCTGTTGCGCGATCCGGGCCAGCCTTACCTCATCGAGCTCTTTGCCGAATCATTCTTCAAATTTCAGCGTCCGTTTGGACCACATGGAACGGTGTTTATACCCCTGGCTGAGCGGGATCGGGTTGAAACTTTGGAACTGCCGGACGCCCGCATTTATGACGACCAGTACCGCTTCAGTCTGTGCCTGAACCGGCATGATCGCGCGGGTGCCGAAAAAATCCTCGCGGACATGGTGGCTGCCCACGGCGAGCATGAACTGGTCTGCGAGGCGCATTTATTCCTGGCCGGATATGATGCCAATGTTTCCGGACAATTGCGCTGGCTCGATAAATTACTGGAATTATTCCCTAATAATCCGGCCCGGCTGTTCCGGCGGCTGGGCTGCCTCCGGAACGCCTCGCGGTCGGAGCGGATTGAGTTTTTAGAACAAATCTCCCGGGCGCCGGAACCCTGTCCGGTCTTTTTTGTGGAACTCGCCCGGACCTTGGCGGAGGACGCCCGGTGTGAATCAGCCGCCGGCCATTGGCTTAAACGTGCGCAACAGTTTTACCCGTGTGATGCCAATGCCATCACTGTGCAGGCGAATTTGCTTTGGGCGGCGGGGAATCTGGACGAGGCCACCGAACTGTACCGTTTTGCCGCCAATCTGGAAAGCTACCGGGAAAATCATTACCAAACCTGGTTTTCCGCCTGCCGGCGCACCCGCCGCGCGGACGAGGCCCTGGCCATTTTGGCGGACCGCTTCAAGCGGTTCGGCCACCGTTCCGAAGATCCCGGCCTGACCCTGGCCTGGGCCTGGCGGGAGCTGAACCAGTTGCAACGCGCCCGCGAAGTCTATGACGAAGCCTGCCGGCTTCGGCCCGAGGATGGCAGCCTGCTGCTTAAAGCCGCCAGCCTGGGAGCACGTTTGCATAACGCTGAGGCAACCGAGAAATATCTTAACGCGGCCCGGGACCGGGTGCGCCGGTCTGACTGGCTGCGGGCCAAGGCCGAAATCGCCCTGTTCAAAATGGATGTGCCGGGCCGCTTGCAAATTTGCAGGGACATCCTGGAACTTGAGCCGCTCGCCTTGGATGCCCACGAAGGCATTGCCCGGGCCCTGGCCCAACGGGAGGGTACCGCTGCCGCGCTGGCCCATTTGAAATCCGCCTGCGCCCGTTTTCCGCATCATTATGGTTTGCAGCGGATGCTATTGGAATGGCGTCACGAAATGCCCGTGCCGGAGGCGGAAGCGGCGGCGCGTGAACTGTTGCGCATTGATCCGGCGGATGCCTGGGCCCGCCGGGAGCTGGCCTTAATTCTGGCCCGTGACAACCGGCTGGAGGAGGCTTTCAAGGAGGCCTCCGAGGCTGCGCAGATTGAACCGCGCAATAGTTTCAGTTTTTCCGTGCTGGGTCATCTGCAGGTCCAGCGCCGGGAAAATACTGAGGCCCGGACCAGTTTCCGCCGGGCCGCCGAGCTGAGCGTTGATAATGGCGAAGCCCTCCGCGCCTTGCTTGATCTTGCCCAAACCGACCGCGAGCGGAAGGACGAACTGGCGTTTATCGAAGGTCAACTGGTCCGGCAGGTTGTCACGGGTGACGGTTTGCTCGCCTTTAACGATCTTGCCGGTCCCATCCTTGAACCCGAAGCCCTGTTACATAGCCTGCGGCTGGCCCATCAGGAACGTCCTGACCTGTGGCATGCCTGGTCGGCGCTCGTTGCCCAGCTTGGGCACCTGAAACGGCTCGACGAGGCGCTGGAATTTGCCCGCCAGGCCGCCGATCGTTTTCCCTACCTGCCGCGCATCTGGCTGGATTTGGCCCAGGTCCATCAGTGGCGAAAGGAAACCGAACCGGAACTGGCTGCCGCCCGGCGTTCCATGGAAATTAGTCCTGCCTGGAACCGGCCCCCGATTCTGCTGGCTGGCACGCTCGAACGGCTTGGAAGATTTGAAGAAGCCGGGACCGTTTATGAGACCGCCTTGCAGTATTCCCCCGGCGACGCGCAACTGAACGCCTGCCACGCTTATCTCCTGTGGCGGCAACGGCAGCCCGAAGCCGCTTTCGCCAAGATTGAAACCGCCCTGCGCATTTCCCCCGGTTACGAATGGCCTTGGAACCTGCTGCAGGACTGGGCCGGTGAGCGGGGTGAATCCCGGCGGGCCGGAGATTTTGCCCGCACCCTGGCGGCGGAACATGCCGGTGAATACCGTGTCTGGTTGATGCTCGCCCGCGTGCTCACCGGGGCCGGGGCGCTGCCCGAGCGGCTGGCTGCCCTGGACCGTGCCCTTGCCCTTGACCCCGGTGCGACCGAGGCTTGGGATATCAAAGCTGAATTGCTTGCCCAGCATGAGCAGTTTGATGAGGCGGTGCAAACCGTCACGGCCGGGCTGGCCGCCTCCCATTCCGAGGTGCACATATTGCGGGGCCGTCGCGCTTGGGTGGAAGCCCGCCGCGGTCGTCGGCCGGAGGCCATCCGGCTGATGCGTGAAGTCTTGCAGGAAAATGCCAGCTATGTCTGGGGTTGGAGCCAGCTGGCTCATTGGCTGCTGGAGCAGGGAGCCATGGCGGATGCCTCCGCCGCTTTGGAAACCTTGCAGCGGCTGCGCCCGCATGATTCCTGGGTCAGCCGGCAGCTGGGCTTCTTGAAACTCAAGCAGGGCGACCAGCCCGCCGCCCGGCAAGCCTTTGCCGCCGCGCTGCAAATTTCTCCCACCGATGTCCATGCCGCGCAAAAGTTGTTTGATCTGCAACTGGATGCTGCCGATTTACCCGGCGCGGCGCAAACGCTGGCTATCATGCAGAAACACCAGCCGGGCACGGTCACCCAGTCGGCGGAAATTTTTCTGGCACTTCGCAAAAACGACCGGTCAGCCGTACAACTTATGCTCGAAAAACTTTGCCTGGCCGTGGACCCGGATCCCTGGCCGTTGGATGCCGTCGCCGATGCCTGTCGCCGGGCCGGGCTGGGCCGGATGGCCATAAAAGTATATCGGCACGCCCTCAAATCCGATGCCTGTCATCCCCAGGTGGCGGCAGCGGCCGTCCGGCAATTGGTGGCGGTTGGGGATACTCTGGCCGCCGTCTGGCTGTTCCTCCGTCTTAAACCGGGTGAATTGCAACGGCGCTCGGCCGCTCCGCTGGTTAACAGCCTGGCCGATGCCAAGGCCCGCATCGCTTTTGTCTGGTTGTATTGGCGCCGCCGGCCGGTGCTGCATGCCGATGATGCGGCCTGGGGCCAGGTGGGCTATGCCCTCAGTAATTTCAAATGGTCTGAAAAAGCCACCCTTTGGCTGTCGGACTGGCGCTCGCGGCAAAACGTCGAACCTTGGATGTTGTTTAACCTCTGCTATGGGTTGCGCCAACTCGGTGATTACGCCGAGGCCACCGTGGTGGCCCGCTATGCCATCGATAAATGGGGCCATCGCGATGGTTCCGCCGACTTGCGGCTGTTTCTCGCCGTGGAAGATGCCCTCGCCGGGGAAGTTGCCGGTGCCCGGGAACATCTCCAGCAAGTATCCATCCGGGAAAAAGTGGCCTATGATCAGGATTTGCTCGTGCTGGCCAGGACGCTCGTCGATTTCCAGCAATCGCCGGTGGCGGATCGGCTCAGGCAATTTGAGGGCCTCAAGGTGGAACTCGGAAAACGTTTCAATCACCGGCGTATGTTGAGCGTGATGAAAGATGTCCGCCGGACCTTCCGGCGTGCCGGTGTGGTCTTTGCCCGGCAGGGCGGCGGTTGGCGCGCCCGGCTTTGGTTTGGCTGGAAATTGAACTGGCAATGGTCGCTACTCCCGCTGACGCCCTGCTTCTTGGCATTGCTCTTTCAACCGGTTGTTGCCATCCCCCTCGTATTTATATTCGCGTTCCGTTTCATTCGCAGTAAGTGAATTGCCCGTCTGGATTCGGCTCCGGGCCGCGTCCGGCCCCAGCGGATAATCCACCGCCACGGCGGCAACATGATCCAACACAGGAATATAGCGAGACAGGGAACTTTCAGGCCGCCGCTTTAGCCGAACCCGTTGCGGTGGCAATCCCTGAACCTTTTTCTGGCCGCCCCAACACCAGCACCGTCTCGTACCGGATGGAAATTCGGTCATCCGCCGCGAACTGGTGAAACACCCGGCTTACTTCGTCCACAATCGCCCGGCCTTCCGCCGAGTCGCGGGCGGGTATGTAGGAACGGGAGAAAACCAGACTCTGCATGCCCGCCTCGGTGAGATGCTGTTCATGGGGCCATGCAAATTCCTCCCACCTGGCCCCGCTAAAAAAGACGTCCAAGTTTGCCCGTTCGCCTTGGGCCACCATGGCGCTCCGTTTCGCTCCGCCAAACCGCGCCGCGAGATCATCCAGCACGGTTTGTAACGGATCGTCCGCCGTACGGTCGTTCCAGATCAGTGCCACCTGGCCATGCGGTTTCAACACGCGCAGACATTCGCGCCGCGCCGGTTCCGGATCGAACCAATGAAACGCCTGTGCCGCCGTTATCAAATCCACGGAGCCTGCCGCCAGCGGCATCGCCTCCGCGCTGCCGGCCACGCTGCGATAACCGGCCCGTCCTGCCAATGCCGCTTCCGCCGCCGCGCGCATTGCCGCGTTTGGTTCCACCGCGATTACCTGAAAACCACTGTCCAGCAGACTGCGCGAAAGAATGCCCGGGCCTGCGCCCACATCTGCAATGCAGGCTCCGGTTGCCAGACCGCACCGCTCGCGTAACGTCGTCAGCAACGACGGCGCATAATCCGGGCGCGACGCGACGTAATCCGCCACCTTCGAGGAAAAAGCCGCCTTGCCTCCGCCGTCTGCTGCATAAATTGCCCGCAGCCGCGAATCCTCCCCGGGAATGTTTGCTTTCGTTATCCCGGTCTCAATATCAGGTTTTTCCATATTCGATGTTGGATGTTGGGCATGGTGGCCGTCCGCAAGGGCTGTTGGGTGCGGTGCTTTACCGCTCAATATTTCCGTGCCCAAATTCCCGCCCGCGCCTCCTCCGCCGCTTCCCCGGCCTCCCCAATCTGCTGCATAAAACGTTTGTAGTCCGCCCGGGAAATCCTTGGCTTATCTCCCTTCTTCAAAATTTGTGTGGTCGGCCCCAGGCAACCCTGCCGCACCAGTTCCACATTGAGCACGTCCTCATCCTGCACCACCCAGACATAAATCCGCTTGGAACCCGGCGACGGGTTGCCCGCTGCCTGGGATTCACACACCGGCACCACCACCGCCTGCGGATGATTGGTCAGCCAGCCCGACATGGTGGCTTGAATATTTGTCGTGTCCGTGTGGACATCGCCATGCGCCAGCAGGCAAAACGTTACGTTGGTGACCAGCACGTCGGCGGCGGGTGGATTCGTCGTGCTGCCATAATACTCCTGCCAGTTGATATTGGTGGCCGATAAAAAGGGTCTCGCCAGCGCCCGGTTGAATCCGGGAAATCCAGCCAGCAGAGTCAGAAGCACCACAAAGAAAATCTGTCGGATGCGCATGCGCTCAAATTGGGCCACGGTGAAGTAAAACGCAAGGCGCCCCCATTGGATATTGGGTGTTCGAGATTGGATGTTCGATGTTTCCTGCCTGGCTAAATTCCACCGAACCGGCGATGCCGCTTGGCATATTCTTCCAGCGCGGCGCAGAATTGCGGTTTGCGGAAATCCGGCCACAGGGTGGGGGTGATCACCAGTTCGGCGTAGCTGATCTGCCACAGCAGAAAATTGCTGAGGCGCATTTCACCGCTCGTGCGGATGAGCAGGTCGGGATCGGGGATGTTGCGGGTCCAGAGATGCTGGGAAATGATTGCCTCCGTCACGTCCGCCGGGTCCAGCTTGCCCTGCTTTACCTTTTCCGCGATCTGGCGCACCGCGTCCACAATTTCAATGCGACTCCCATAGCTCAGGGCCATGATCAGCGTCAGCCCGTTGTTTTTGGACAGCGTTGCGATGGACTTCGCCAGCTGCTCCTGCACGTTTTCCGGCAGCCGGTGAATCTGGCCGATCACCTCCAGCCGGACATTGTTTTTCAGCAGATCCTTAGTCTCGCTTTTGAGGTAGTGCACCAGATACTTCATCAGCGCATCCACCTCATCCTTGGGCCGGTTCCAGTTCTCGGCGGAGAAGGCGTACAGGGTAAGATACTTGATGCCCAGTTCGCCGGCTGATCGAATGATTTCGCGCGCGGAATCGGCGCCGCGCCGGTGGCCCTCGATGCGCGGCAGATGGCGCGCCTTGGCCCAGCGTCCGTTGCCGTCCATGATCACGGCCACATGGCGCGGCATGTTCGCGATGGTTTCGGCGGTCAGATTCGATGTGGCGGCACTCATGTTTCCCTAAATAATTAACTGGCCCTGAATCTGCCCTAAAAAAAATGCCAACGCAACGCAGCATTGGCGATGGCATAGGTGATGCACTTCCGGAGACGGTTCCGTCAGCTTACAACAACGTCACGGGATATTGCCTGATGAGCGGGTCGGATGAGGCCAGTGTCAGATCATGTGCCAGGGCCTGGCAAACCAGCATGCGGTCAAAAGGATCACGATGCAGAGCTGGCAGCTTATCCAGACTGGTTATGGCGGACTCATCCAGTGCGAGCGAGTCGATCAGATGCTTTTCGCGTTGTCCGGGAACAAATAGGGCGGGTGCGGAGGGCAGGGGAAGTTTACCCAAACCGTGTTTGACCGAGATTTCCCAAAACGAAACGACGCTCAGAAAAACCTGATTCTGCGGGTTGCGAACCGCTAATGCCACCGGGGCTGATAATCGGTTGTCGCCAGACACCAGCCAAAGAAATTCGCAGGTATCCAGCAGGATTTTCATTTGCCCTCAAACGACAGCAATACATCTTCCGGGAGTGGGGTGTTGAAATCGTCGGGTACCGTGAACTGGCCTTTGGCCAGGCCAATGGGGCGCAACTTGGTCAGTGGCGGCGTATGAAGAATCGTGAGCAAACCAGATGCTTTCTCCGGCAGGGCTTCCGCGCCTTTGGATACGACGTTTCCGTGGTCTAGCTCAACTTCGAGCGTTCGATAGCTCATAACATGAAATTACGCTCCCCACCGCCGGTCTGCAAGCGGTGATTTCATGCTCTGCATGAACCGGATAAACAAGACTAGACGAAAATCGTCTGATCGCGGCCCGGGCCCACGGAGGCGATGAACAGCTTCGCATTGCTCAGCTCGGCGATCGCTTTCAGATAGGCGCGCGCCTTGGGCGGCAGTTGCTTGAAGGTCTTCGCCTTGTCCGTGGGTGTGCACCAGCCGTCGAACTCCACGTAAATGGGCTGGCATTCGGCGAGGATGGCCGCGTCGTTCGGCATGAAATCATACTGCTTCTTGCCGTGACGGTAGGCCACGCACACCTTGATGCTTTCCACCGTGTCCAGGCCGTCCAGATTCGTGATGGCGAGGTCATCGATGCCGTTCACCATCGTGGCGTGGCGGGTGGCCACGGAATCGAACCAACCGCAGCGGCGGGCGCGGCCCGTCGTGGCGCCGAATTCACGGCCCATGCCGTGTAGTAGATCGGAAATGACCTGACTCTCGGTCGGCAGCGGACCTTCGCCCACGCGCGTCGTATACGCCTTCATTACGCCAACCACGCGGTCCATGCGATGCGGCGGCACGCCGGAACCCGTGCAGGCCCCACCCGCCGTGGTGTTCGAGGAGGTCACGAAGGGATAGGTGCCGTGGTCAATGTCCAAGAAAGTGCCTTGGGCGCCTTCGAACAGAATGTCCGCTTGCTGGCGGATCGCATCATGCAGCAGCACCACGGTGTTCGTCACCAGCGGCTTCAAATACTTGCCCGCCTCGCTATATTCCGCGAAAATTTTCTTGAACGACAGTTGCTTCGCGCCCAGCGCCTTGAACACGCCGTTGTTTTCCTTGATGCGCGCCGCCAGCTTCGTTTCGAGGAGCACGGGATCAATCAAATCACTCACCCGCAGGCCCACGCGGGCCGCCTTGTCGCCATACGCCGGGCCGATGCCGCGCTTGGTGGTGCCGATCTTGTTTTTGCCCTTGAGCACCTCGCGCTGGGCATCCAGCTCGCGATGATAGGGGAAGACCACGTGCGCCGTCTCGCTCAACGCGAAATTGTCGGGCGTCACCTTGATGCCCAGTTTCTTCAGGCCTTCGATTTCTTCCACCAGGCCGATGGGGTCTACCACCACGCCGTTGCCGATCACGCAGAGTTTCTTTTTGCGGAGAATGCCGGAGGGTACGAGGTGCAGCACATATTTCTGCTTGCCCACATAGACGGTGTGACCGGCGTTATTGCCGCCCGCATAACGAACCACGATGTCCGCCTGCTCCGTCAGCACGTCGATGATTTTGCCTTTGCCTTCGTCGCCCCACTGGGCGCCCACGAGAATCGTATTAGCCATAAATGTATTTTGCCGGCCGTCCGCACAATAAAAATCCCCGGATGGTTATCCGGGGCAAAGGCGGGGGCTTTGCCGGAAGAAGCTAGGA
>CAIJGS010000275.1 GCA_903820285.1 uncultured Verrucomicrobia subdivision 3 bacterium
CGAACTTTGCAACTTTTGAGCATTCATCCGTTTGAGAAAACACCTCTCCATGAACTGCTTACAGAAACTAACTCGGATGTTTTTGACGCTGAAAAACATAACCAGCTAATGTTTAATAATTTATAACCGGACACGCGTGATCTCCATTTATTATTTGATAACTACAAAGAATCAACTGGGTGGCCTGGTGAATTGGGTAATGATAGTTTTGGACACGGCTTTGGTGTGGAAATAGAGCTTAATAATGGCAACAAATACAATACGATGGTGCTATATGAACCCATCAAACATGTGATTAGTTTAGAGGTTAACCGTGGGTTATTAGATGATCCGTTCATTTTATCAACAAAGTTGATAAACTTGAGCCAGATCGAAATGGCTGAGAAATTATTCGAAGTAAGACCAACTATGGAAGCGCTAAATGGGTCATTCAAAAATGCCCCTCATTCAAGGCTACGGTAATTGCGAAGTCAGCCTTTCAAATAACTGTTCCAGTTTTTAAATTCAATATTGGCTGGCACCGTCCCAAAACAAAAACCCCGGAACAGCCAAAGCCATTCCGGGGTGATTGAAACCGATTTCGCTCAGGTCGCGATCGTGCCGGCACCTTCGGTGCTCGCTTTTTGGGTGAACACCAGTTTGCCGTTCTCGGCGGTCACGTGGATCAGGTCGCCTTCGTGCAGCACGCCCTTGAGGATTTCCTCGGCTAGCGGGTCTTCGAAGAAACGTTCCACAGCCCGGCGCATCGGACGCGCGCCGTACTGCGGATCGTAACCCTTCTCCACCAGCAGATCGCGGGCCTTGTCGTCCATCTCCAGCTTGAGATTGCGGCGGCGCAGGCGTTCCAAGACCTTCTCCACTTCCAGACTGAGAATCTGGATGAGGTCGGGCTTGGTGAACGTGCGGAACACAATCAGATCGTCCAGCCGGTTCAGGAATTCGGGACGGAACATGCGCTTGGCTTCTTCCAGCACGCGTTCCCGCGCCTTTTCATAGGTGCTCTCGTCCGTGATGGGCGTGAAGCCCAGCGTGGACTGCTTTTTGATGGTGTCGGACCCGACGTTCGACGTCATCAAAATAATCGTATTGCGGAAACTAACGGCCCGGCCGAGGCTGTCCGTCAGTTTGCCCTCTTCGAGAATCTGCAACAGCATGTTCCAGACATCGGGATGCGCCTTTTCGATTTCGTCAAACAGCACCACGGAATACGGATTGCGGCGCACCTTTTCAGTGAGCTGACCGCCTTCTTCGTAGCCGACATAGCCGGGGGGTGAACCCACCAGACGCGACACGTTGAATTTTTCCATGTACTCGCTCATGTCGAGCTGGATAAGCGACTTGCTGTCGCCAAACATTTGTTCCGCCAGGGTCTTGGCCAGCAGCGTTTTGCCGACGCCAGTGGGGCCGAGCAGCAGGAATGTGCCGATGGGCCGGCGCGGGTCTTTGAGATCCGCGCGCGAACGCTTCAGCGCCTTGCACAGCGCGGAAACGGCTTCTTTCTGGCCGACCACAACTTTTTCCATCTCCACTTCCACCGTGAGCAGGCGCTGCATTTCGCCCTGCCCCATGCGCTGGAGCGGAATGCCGGTCCACTTGGAAACCACCTGCATCATGTCTTCCTCGTCCACTTTGATGCGTTTTTCATCGCCGCGGGCGCGCCATTCCTTGAGCAGGTTTTCCAGTTTTTCTTTGGTCTGCTTTTCCTTGTCGCGCATCTGCGCGGCACCTTCGAAATCCTGGTTCTTGATGGCCTTTTCCTTTTCCACCTTGATCGCCTCGATCTCGCCCTCCACGGCCTTGACCTCGGGGGGACGGGTGAGCGTGGCAATGCGCGCGCGGGAACCGGCTTCATCCAGCACGTCAATCGCCTTGTCCGGCAGGAACCGGTCGGTGATATAACGGTCGGACAGCTTCACGGCGGCCTCCACGGAGGCATCGGTAAACTCGGCCTTGTGATGTTCCTCGTATTTGTGGCGCAGCCCCTTCAAAATTTCGATGGCATCATCAACGGACGGCGCCTCAACCTTGACCGACTGGAACCGGCGTTCGAGCGCGGCATCCTTTTCGATATACTTGCGATATTCGTTCAGGGTGGTGGCGCCCACACACTGCATTTCGCCACGGGAGAGCGCGGGCTTGATAATATTGCTGGCATCCATGGTGCCTTCGGCGGAGCCGGCGCCCACGATGGTGTGCAATTCGTCAATGAACAGAATGACGTTCTTGGCGCGACGGATTTCATCCATCACCGCCTTGATGCGTTCCTCAAACTGTCCGCGATACTTGGTGCCCGCGACCATGAGGGCGAGATCGAGCGTGACCACGCGTTTGTTGAGGAGAATTTCCGGCACATTGCCTTTGATGATTTCCTGGGCCAGACCTTCCACGATGGCCGTCTTGCCCACGCCCGCTTCACCGAGCAGAACCGGATTATTCTTGGTACGGCGGCAAAGGATCTGGATAACCCGTTCGATTTCGTTTTTGCGGCCGATCACGGGATCCATTTCGCCCTTGCGGGCAATTTCCGTCAGATCACGACCGAAAGCCTTGAGTGCGGGGGTTTTAACCTCGCCTTTTTTCTCACCGGCCTGGGCACCGGGTTGGCCGGTCTGTTTTTCCTCGGCGGGTTCGCCCGAAGGCTGCTCTTCACCGGCTTGGGCGGCGAAGTTAGGATCGAGTTCAGCCAGCGTCTTCTGCCGGGCTTCCTCGATGTCCACATCCAGACTGCGCAACACGCGCGCGGCCACGCCATCACCTTCGCGGAGCAGTCCGAGCAGCAGATGTTCGGTGCCCACGTAGGTGTGATTGAGATTCTTTGCCTCTTTTTGCGCCAGCGCGATCACCTTTTTGACGCGCGGGGTGTAAGGGATGTTGCCGGCCATTTTCTGGTCGGGCCCGGTGCCCACCTGCTTCTCCACTTCCAGGCGGACGGTCTCCAGATCGAGACCCATCTTTTGGAGCACATTCACGGCCACGCCCTGCCCGAGTTTGATCAAACCCAGCAGCAGATGTTCGGTGCCTAGAAAGTTGTGGTTCAGCCGGTCGGCTTCTTTCCGTGCCAGCGCAAGCACTTGCTGGGCGCGTGGCGTAAAATTGCTCATCGCTTCATCACTCATACTTGAAGTATTGTGCAACCATTCCGCCAATTTGTCCAACGCCAACCGAGATAAATGAGGGCGGAATGAAAAAAATCCCCAAGGCCGCCCGAAAATCAGCCGGCCGTCGGCCGGCCATTTTGCGACCGGCCGGGAACCGGCTTTTCCACCCGATCCCGCTGGAGGGTGAACCAGAAGGTGCTCCCCTTGCCGGTCTCGCTATCCACCCCGATGCGCCCACCATGGGCTTCCACGGCGAGCTTGCAAAAAGCCAGGCCCAAGCCCACGCCGGACCGCCCGGACTGGCGTTCCAGCTGTTTGAACTTTTCAAAGATCAGGCCCTGCAGGTTGCGCGGAATGCCGGAACCCTGATCGGAAACCTCGACTCGCACCAGCTTATCCTGCTCGGCGATGGATACTTTGATCAAGCCATCGTCCGGGGAAAATTTCATGGCATTATCCAGCAGATTTTGCATGACACGGACAATCAGTTCGCGGTCCACCGAGACGGAGAAATGTCCCGGGCGGAGCACGAACTGGATACTTTTCCGGCCACGGACAATTTCATAACTGCCCACCACTTCACGGAGCATTTCCGCCAGGTCACAAGCCACGAGCTGCAACTCAATGTTCCCCGCTTCCAGTTTGCTGACTGTCAGCATTTCATCCGCCATATGGATGACCCGGTTGGCATTGGTGCGGGCATGGGCCACATACTCCTTGGCCTTGGCCGAAAGACCTTCCTGGTCAAACAGCTGGAGCATATCGAGATAGCCTTCCAGGGACATCAGCGGGGAGCGCATGTCATGCACAATCATCTGGGTCAGATTATCGCGCAATTCCTCCAGCTTCTGGAGTTTGAGCAGGTTTTCCTGCAGCTGGATTTTCTGGCGGCGGAGTTCCAAATGCGTATGCACGCGGGCCTGAACCTCCTCCGCCTGAAATGGTTTGGTCACATAATCCACCCCGCCGGCATGAAACGCCTTGAGCTTGTCCTCGGTTTCGTGGAGGGCGCTGATGAAAATGACCGGAATGTCGTGAAGCGCCGGCACCGCCTTGAGCTGGGCGCAGACTTCCAAACCGTCCATCTCGGGCATTTTGATATCGAGCAGAATCAGGTCCGGCAGCGAATGGGCAGCCGCCTGCAGGGCAATTTTGCCGCTGGCCGCCGGGCGCACATGGTGGCCGGATTCCTTGAGAATGGCGGTCAGCAGCCGCAAATTCTCCGGCACATCATCCACAATCAGTATATTGGCTTGATTCATGACAGTTTGTTTCCGGTTTATGGGCCCAGTAAGCGCAGCAGGTTTTCTGCATCAAACTGGCTGGCCAGATCCGCCAGGCCTTGGGCCACTTGCGGATGGTGTTCTTTTACCCGCTCGATGAGCAGCGTGACCTGATCAAAATCAGCGACCACCACCGCCGTGTGCAATTGCCGGCGCAGCTCATCCGGCAGGAGCCGGACCGTTTCCGCATTCAGCTGCCCGAGGGCCGGGTGATGGCCTTCCGCCCCCCCCTCCGCCGGCCAGGTGGCCGGCTGGCCGCCGAGCAGGATACGGATTTTGTCCAGCAACTCCAAGTCGCGAAACGGCTTGGCCACAAAGTCATCTGCACCCGCCGCCAGGGCTGCCTGCCGGTCTTCTTCAAAGGCGGCGGCACTGACACTGATGATTTTGACACCGGCACCCGCCGGCCCGCCGCGGAGCTGGCGGATCGCGTCGTAGCCGTTCATCTCCGGCATGCGGGTATCCATCAGGAGCAAACGCGGCTCCCAACTGGCGCAGAGCTCCAACGCTTCGCGGGCAGTGGCCACCGCCCGGACTTCAAAGCCGGCGGATTGCAAGAGATGGACCAGCACCTCCCGGTTGTCGGCGATATCATCGACCACCAGTACCCGGCAGTCGGCAATTTCCGGGGGCATGGGCAAAACCGGCACATCGGTCCGGCCCGCCGGCGAAGCCACCCCGGCCAGGGGATTCACGGGAATCTCCAGGCGGAAAGTGCAACCTTTGCCGGGTTCGCTTTGCACCGTCAGGTCTCCCCCCAGCAACCGGGCGCATTGACGGCTGATGGCCAGCCCCAAACCGGTGCCCGCGCGGGCAGCCTTGCCGGTGCTGGTCTGTTCGAATTTTTTGAACAATTTGGGCAGCTCTTCCGCGGAAACTCCCGGGCCGGTGTCACGGACCTCCAGCACCAGCCGGAACTGCCCGTCGGTGGCCGGGCCAATCATGGCGGTCCGCAGTTCCACCCCGCCCGCATCGGTAAACTTGATGGCATTGTCCAGCAGGTTCGCCAGCATCTGATGCAGTTTTTCCTGATCGGCCCAGACATGGCGCACCAGACCGGGGGCGCGCTGGAAGACCAGGGTGATTTGTTTGCTTTCGGCCCGCGGCCGGTAGAGCTGTTCAAGATCATCCAGGAGATTGAACAGGTCGAAGGCAATGGCCCGGATGGTAATGCGGCCGGATTCAATCTTGGAAAGCTCAAGGATGTTGTTGATAAGCGCCAGCAAATGCTCGCCGCTGCGGTTGATGGTCTCGAGCTTTCGCTGAACCTCGGCGGGCAGGCTGGCATCCCGGCGCAACAGATTCGCGTACCCCAGAATCGCATTCATCGGGGTACGGATCTCGTGGGACATGTTGGCCAGAAAGTCCGTCTTGGCCCGGTTGGCCGTCTCCGCCTCCTCTTTCGCCAACTCCATTTGCTCCGCCGCCTTCCGTTCCGTAATGTCCTGCAAAGCGCCGTGTACTTCCACCACCTTGCCATCCTGCAGCGTGGCCCGGCCAATGGTGCGCACCCATTTACGATGGCCCTTGGCGGTCACGATTTCCAGCTCCAGATCGTACCCTTTCCCGGTGGCCATAATCTCCTTTACGGCCTGCTCGATGATCAGCCGGGAATCACCATGATAAAAATCCAGTGCCCGCGCCACGTCCATAGTTGCGTGCGGATCCGTTTCGTGGATCCGCGCCGTTTCCTCCGTCCAGGTTACCTGCAGGGTCCTCGGATCGAATTCCCAGGCGCCAATGTGGGCCATGGCGCTCATTTCCTGCATGATCTCCTCGTTGCGCCGCAATTCCTTTTCCGTGCGCTTACGCTCGGTAATCACATCAAATACCGCCACAAAAAAACCCGTACGCGGACAATAAATCGAAACGGAATACCAGTCCGACAACGCCTCGATATAAACTTCAAAGCGCTCCGGTTCACCGTATTTGGCCACCCGGCCATATATTTGCAGCAGCTGGGGATCCGACTCCCGGATACCGGGGATCACTTCCGACACCCGCCGGCCTTCCACCTCCTTGAGTCCGGTCAGGGTGTAAAACGCTTCATTCACCTTAAGGTACAGAAAATCCCAAGGCCGCCCCGCCCCGTCGTAAATCATCTGACAGTAGGCAAACCCATTCAGCATGTTATGGAACAGCGACCGGTAAACCTGCTCGCTTTCTTCCAACGCATCCGAAACTTTCTTAATCGCCGTGACATCCTCCTTGAAAGCAATGAAATGGGTGATCTGTTCGCCGCCATCCCCGCGGACGGGCGTGATGACCATCCGTTCGTAAAACTCGGAGCCGTCTTTCCGGCAGTTCACCAACTCTCCCCCCCATACCTCACCGGCGAGGATCTTCTGCCACATATTCCGGTAAAATTCCTTCGGCTGTTTGCCGGACTTCAAAATACGAAGATTCTTGCCGATGACCTCATCCGGGGCATAACCAGTCAGCTGAGTGAACCCGGTATTCACCCATATCAGGTTGCCCTGCTCGCTGGTGATGGCCACGCCATGGGTAGTTGCTTCCACTGCGGTCATGAGCAACCGCACTTGTTCCTCACTCTTAATGCGACGGCTGATGTCGTGCACCACCGAAATCATGCAGGGTTCGTTTTGCACCTCGATGAGTTCGGTCGAGATCGACACCCGCAGCAATTCCCCGGACTTGCGGCGGATGGTCATTTCAAAATCCCGGAGAAATCCCTGCTCCTGAATCAAAACCTTGAAACGTTGCCGTTCCCGGGGGTCTTCAAAGAAATTCAATTCCAAGGAGGTGCGACCGATCACCTCCTCCCGGGTATAGCCGAACATTTGCAACCATTTGTCGCTCGGCTCAAGGAACAGGCCATCCGCCAGCCGGCTGATCAGTACGCCGTCCGGACTGGCGCGAAAGGCCTTGGCCATCTTTTCCTCGCTTTTGCGCGTCTCTTGCAGCGCCTGGCGATGACTTTCACTTTCCCGGGAAAGCTGCTCGTTGGCCAGGGCCAGTTCAGCCGTGCGCGCAACGACCTGATCCTCCACCCGGCTCCGCGCCCGGCGGTAGAGTTCCATCAGGGCGCAGAAGAAAATGTTGTTGCCAATAAACAGCAGCAATGGCACCTCGTCGCCCACCAGCAGGGGGCCCGGCGGCAAAATGTAGCGACGGACCAGAAACGCCGAGACCAGCGTAGCCACCAGCCCGTTTTCCCAGCCGGCCACCAGCGCAACAAAAACCACGGTCGGGAAAAACAGGAAGTAAGGCGGCAGGTTCGCGCCGATCAACCGGATCAGTTCAATGCGTGCAAAATACGCACCCGCCACCATCGCCAGGGAGAAAAAGTACCAGCCAAGGCGCCGCTTCATTCTGCTTACCATGGCGCCACCGCCCGTTTCTCCCGGCAGAATCTGGATGCTGGTTGTCGGCGCCAAATAATCATATCGTTTGCCGGTATTGTTTGAGCCGCCGGTTTAATATCGGCGCGCATCGCTGACTCACCGGCACCAGTTCCGTCAAATCTTTCAGCCGGAGCAGCACCTTACCCTCCGTCTTGTCCACCTGCTCGAGAAACGCCAGATTGATGACCGCCTGCCGGTGCACCCGCACAAACTGGTGCTCCGGCAGCTCCCGCTGCCAGCTTACCAGTGATTTGCGAATCAGCATGTGCTGGTCCCGACCCCAGAAAGCTTTCGAGTATTCACCGTAGGCCAAAAACATCCGGACCTCGGACAATTTGATGAGCTGCCGCCGGTCGGCGTCTTTGGCCAGAAACGCGGATTGCGCAGGCAACGGGCTGGAACCTTTGGCGGGATAAAGCCGCTGCCGGACCTGTTCCAGAATATGGCCGGCCTGGGCGGTCGCGCTGGTTCCGGGCAGGGTGGCGGCGGAATTCTGAGCGGAAGGATTTTGCAGGTCGTAAATGATGCCGGAAAAATAACTGACCGCCGACTCAATCCGGGAGGACTCCCGTTGCTTTTTTTTGTGATGCAAGGCCAGGCGGGCATTGACCGCTTCCAAAATTTCCGAAAGCCGGGCGGGTTTGCTGAGAAAATCATCGGCCCCCAGGTTCATCGTCCGGCGGATCTGCTCGCGATCCGTGCAACCGCTCAGGAAGATCACCGGAATCTCACCCGTCTTTTCATCATGGCGCAGCTTGGTTACCACGCCCAGACCATCCATCCCAGGCATGTCGAGATCGCACAGAATCAAATCCGGTGAATCCGCCGCAGCCATGGCCAGCCCCGTGCCACCATCGGTAGCGCTGGTTACCTCATTGCCCTGCCGCCGTAAAAATTCGCCGACCATCTGGCAGGTATGGGCATCATCATCAATGATGAGTATTCTTGCCATAGTTCCGATTGCAGACAGACCCAAAGAGCAGCCTGTCGGTTTGTCTCCCGGCTCACGACGCTCTAATTAAGCGTATGGTGACTGGGTATAGCGTGCGTTCTATGAGACTGGGGCAAGAATGTCAAGCCATCCGCCGGTTAGGAAGCAAAAACCGGAAAAAAGAAAAACTGCAAGGTCTGATGACCGTGCAGTTTACGCCATTTACTTCGGCGGCTGGCAATTAACCAAGGCAAATGGATTTAATCAACCCGAAAGCGCGAATTTTTCAGCCTTCAAATAAGGCGGCCGAGGACTTCCCATATTACGGCTCATTGCTGAATATTCAAGTCCCCGTTGGCCGTCAGCGGCATTCCATCAGGATCCGGAAACGCCTGATACATCATCCGGCCGAAGTCGGAAATTTGCAGGAACCACGTATATTTCAGGCTACTGCTTCCCAAGGCGGGCAGCACCACGGATGCCCGGTCATCGCCTGCCAATGCCTGTTTGAGATTCTCGCTGACGGCCGCTTGCAGCAAGGGATGTTGTCCGGCGGCATCGCCCGAGAGGGCGGCGGTATTATTCTGGGCCGCTCCGGCATTGATCAGGGCCGGGGCATCCTCCAGCACCTTCGACTCCACCTGCCACCAGGAAGCCGTGGCCACCATCATATCCACCAGCATGAATGCTAGCAGACCAACCAGCAGCGTCCAGACCGCACGTGAGAACCACGCCGTCGCCCGGGAGGCATCGCGCGCACTGAGATTCGGGTCAAAGGGCAGCACCGGCGCCCGGCCGGTCACAAAGCAGCCAAAGTTATGATACAGGGCGGCATTGCTCTGGATGATCCCATGAGCGTGTACCGCGGTGGCACCCGTCACCGAATAGTGAGACTCCCGAACTGGTGTGAACCGGGCCCCGTCTTTTTTTCTGGTAATGAGATTTAACATATCGTTCTTGAGAGAACCATACGCGGGATGGTGCGCAGGCAGGAATGATATGCATTGACCGATGGGGACTTTGCAGTGAACGACGGGAGGATACTAAAACAGAATGATTTACACCTATTTTTAAGGTTTACAAATTTGCTTTTAGCGCCGTTTCAGGCGCTTTGAAGTGAACGCTCATACGGTTTGGGCGACCGCAGCCGGCATTGGCAGATTCCATCAGGATAGGCAACCAAACATCATGGTTGCAGACGTGGTCAAAGGCGGCCACGCCAGCTGGCACCACGTGGCCCGCAGCCAGGCCGCCGGCCACCCCGATTAGTTTTATTTAGCGGAGTGACATAATCCAATGCATGGTCTTTTCCGCCAGCCGGTCAAAAGCGGTCACGCACAGTGTCAGATGTTCCTCCCGCGTGTCCTCGATTTTATTATGGCTGATGCCATGCAGACTCTGCACAAACATCATCACCGTGGGCACGCCCGCGCGCGCCACCTCGGCCGCATCATGCAGCGGACCACTCGGCAGATAGTGAATCTGCCCGCCGGTTTCCCCGATGGCCTCCGCACAGAATCGAATCAACTCCGGATTGAACAACACCGGCTCAATCTGCCAGATCCGTTCCCAGGAAACCGTCACGTTGCCTTCCGCCGCAAAACGTTCACCGGCTGCCTTGGCTTCCTGCAACATGGTGGCGAGGGCCAGTGCATCCAGATGCCGTTGATCGAGCGTAATGCGACATTCCTCCACCACGCTTGTGACGATGCCCGGCTTGGTAATGCAAGAACCGATCGTGCATACGCCGCCGCCGCTGCGCTCCGCGATGCGATAAATTTCCTGGCTCATTTTGCCGGCGGCCAGGAAGGCATCGCGCCGGCGGTTCATCGGGGTGCTGCCGGAATGCGCTGCCTGGCCATGAAAGGTAATGGCATGCCGCTCCACGCCAAAGGTTCCCTGCACCGCGCCGAGCGGCAGATTCAAATCCAGCAACACCGGCCCCTGTTCAATGTGCAACTCCAGATAGGCGGCGGCATTTTTTAATTCGCACCCACTCTCCTTCACGCGCTCGAAATCAACCCCCACTTCCCGCAACGCCGCCGGCAGCGTGACACCATCCCGATCCTTCAAACCGCGCGCCTCGTCCAAATTCAGATTACCGGAACACGCCGATGAACCGAACAGGCTTTTGCCAAACCGCGCGCCTTCCTCATCCGCCCAGTCAACCAACCGCACCGTCACCGGCGGCTTGCCGCCATACTGCGCGTTTATTCGCCGCAACACTTCCAGTCCAGCCAGCACATTGAGACAGCCATCCAGCCAGCCGCCATTCGGCACCGAATCCATGTGCCCGCCAATGAGCAGACACTGCTCCGATTCGCCCCGCAGCGTGGCCCACAGATTCCCGGCCGCATCTGTGTGCACTTCCACCGGCAGCGCCGCCAGCTTGCCACGCAACCACTGGCGCGTGGCCGTCCATACCGGGGTGAACGCCACGCGCTGGGCGCCATTGGCATCGCCGGTCAGGGACCGTAATTCCTTCAATTCGGCAATGGTGCGGGCGGGATCAAGTAACGGATTCATAAGCTGAATTTTATCCTTAGATGAAAAATTATTGTAGCCAAAGGGCGCAAAGCGAGTTAAAAGTTTAAAAGTAACAAGGAAAACTATCAGTCATCAGGATTGTATTTATTATTTATGCCAACATTAACCACCGTGGTGGATGGTCTTAAATTGCCGAATCCTTTTATCATTGGATCGGGACCGCCCGGAACGAACCTGAATGTCATTACCAAGGCCTTCAAGGAAGGCTGGGGCGCCG
>CAIJGS010000276.1 GCA_903820285.1 uncultured Verrucomicrobia subdivision 3 bacterium
ATTACCAGACTTCCACCGGCAAAACGGTACATCTCTCGCTCTGTTTCAACCCCAGCCATCTGGAATTCGTGAACCCGGTCGTCCTCGGCCGCGTCCGCGCCCAGCAGGACCGCGCAAACGACACCGACGGTGATCGCGTGATGAGCCTGCTGATTCACGGCGATGCCGCCTTCATCGGCGAAGGCATCGTCCAGGAAACCCTCAATCTCAGCCGTCTGAAAGGCTATTGCGTCGGCGGCACCGTGCACATTCTGATCAACAACCAGATCGGGTTCACCACCTCGCCCTCGGACAGCCGGTCCACGATGTACTCCACCAGCGTCGCCAAGATGCTGCCCGCGCCCATCATGCACGTGAACGGCGAGGACCCCGAAGCCGTCGCCCATTGCATCCAGCTCGCGATGGAATTCCGCCAGAAATTCAAGCAGGACGTCGTCATCGACATGTACTGCTACCGCCGCCTCGGCCACAACGAAGGTGACGAACCCTCGTTCACTCAGCCGCAGCTTTATTCCGTCATCGAAAAACGCAAACCCGTCCGCGACGGCTACCTGGACCATCTGCTCAAGCTCGGCCAGGTGACCGCCGAAGAAGCCGACCAGATTGCGATCAAGCGTCAGGAACGCCTCGAAAAAAATCTTAGCGAAGCCCGCAGCCAGGAAAAAGGTTCCCTGCCCGACAGCCTTTCCGGCATTTGGAAGGGCTACTACGGCGGCCGCGAAGTGCTCGTCGAAAATCCGAATCCGATCACCGGCCTCCCCGCCGAACAGTTGAGCGCCTGGCTGAACAAGCTAACCGATATTCCTTCCGATTTCACCCTGCATCCCAAGCTGGAACGCTTCATGGAACAGCGCCGCCGCATGGCCAAGGCTGAGGTGTCACTGGACTGGTCCGCCGGCGAAGCCCTCGCCCTGGCGAGCATCGCCGCCGCCGGCCAGCGCATCCGCTTCTCCGGCCAGGACGTCGGCCGCGGTACCTTCAGCCATCGCCATGCCGTGCTGCATGATTACCGTAACGGCAAAATCCACACGCCCTTGCAACATTTGTCCGCCGAACAGGCCCCCGTGCAATTCTACAACAGCCCGCTCTCCGAAGCCGGCGTGCTTGGTTTCGATTATGGCTACAGCCTCGACTGTCCCGAAGGCCTCGTCGTCTGGGAAGCCCAGTTCGGCGACTTCGTGAACTGCGCCCAAGTGATTCTGGACCAGTTCATCAGCAGCGGCGAAGACAAGTGGCGGCGTTTGAGCGGCCTCGTCATGCTCCTCCCGCACGGCTTTGAAGGCAACGGCCCCGAACATTCCAGCGCGCGGATCGAACGCTTTCTCCAAATGGCGGCCGAAGACAACATGCAGATCGCCATGCCCAGCACGCCCGCGCAGTACTACCACCTGCTGCGCCGCCAGATGGTGCGGAATTGGCGGAAACCGCTCGTCGTGTTTACCCCCAAGAGCCTCCTGCGCGATCCGCGCGCCGTCTCGCCGCTCAAGGATTTTACAGCCGGCCATTTCCAGCGCGTTATCCCCGATCCGCGCGGCATCTCCATGAAGAACGTCACCCGCGTGCTCCTGTGCAGCGGCAAGCTGTATTACGAACTGGAAGCCGAACGCGCCCGCCTGGGCCGCGAGGATGTCGCCATCCTGCGCCTCGAACAGTATTATCCCCTGCCCCGCGCCGAACTGGAGGAACTCCTCAAGGACTGCCGCGACGGTACGAACGTCATCTGGGTCCAGGACGAGCCGGAAAACATGGGCGCCTGGCGCTTCCTGCGCGTCACCGGCAGCGCGTCCTTCCTCGGCCGCCTGCCCTGCACCGGCATTTGCCGCCCGGCCTCGGCCAGCCCGGCCACCGGCTCCCATGCCGCCCATGATATCGAACAGGCTGAATTGCTGGAGCGGGCCTTCCGCAAGGAACAGCCCGATCCCCGTCCCCATACCGAAACCACCACCGGCAGCAAATAATCCGTTAATTTACGTTAATTAAATTTGTCCTGATATGAGCAACACTAGCATTGAACTTAAAGTCCCCTCCGTCGGTGAATCCGTCACCGAAGTGGAAATCGCCGAATGGCTGAAAAAAGCAGGCGACCTCGTCACCAAGGATGAAAACATCCTCGTCCTCGAGACCGACAAGGCCACCATGGAAATCCCCGCGCCCGTCACCGGCCGCCTGACCAAGCTGCTCTGCGCCAAAGGCGACCGCGTGAAAGTGGATGATGTCGTCGCCGTCATCGAAACCGGTGCCGACGACGCCCCGGCCGCTCCCGCTGCGCCCGCCGCTCCCGCGGAAGACAAGTCCGCCGGCAAAAAGAAAGGCAAAGCCGCCACCGCCCCCGAGCCCGAAAAAGCTCCGGCCCCGGCTCCGGCCCCCGCCGCCGTCGCTGCCAAGGCCCCGGAAGCACCCGCGCCCGTCGTCACCGCTCCCGCCGCGCCCAAGGTTGCCACCGCCCCGGTGGAAGCCGGCGATCGCTCCGAGGAAGTCGTCCCCATGAGCCTGCTCCGCCGCAAAATCGCGGAGAACCTCGTCGCCGCCCAGCACAACGGCGCCCTGCTTACCACCTTCAACGAAGTGGACATGTCCGGCGTGATGGCCCTCCGCAAGGAAAACCAGGAACGCTTCCTCGAAAAGTATCAGGTCAAGCTCGGCTTCATGTCCTTCTTTGTCAAAGCCACCGTCGAAGCCCTCAAGGAATTCCCCGGCCTCAATGCCGAGATCCGCGGCACCAGCATCGTTTACAAGAATTAC
>CAIJGS010000277.1 GCA_903820285.1 uncultured Verrucomicrobia subdivision 3 bacterium
ATGCGTTTGACGAAGGCAGCGTTCCCGGCGACCAACAGCAGTGAACATTGTGTGGCCACATCGGTGACCAGCAGCGCGGAAAAGAAATACGCGCACTTTTCACGGTAGGCTTCGAGGGCGGAAAGCAGTTCGTCCTTCCGTTTCCAGAACTGGTCGAAGCCGACTTCCTCGATCTGCGCCACGCTGAAGGCGATGCCGTCCTCGCGGTATTCCTTGCAATCGGTGGTGATGGCCTGGGGCGCGGGCTTGAGGGTGAGCAGGGAGCCGGAGGCAAAGAGTTTCTCGGTGAATTCGCGTGCGTTGACCTCCGAGAGCGCTTCGAGCCGTTTCAGGATCTCAGCATCGCGCGGGGTGGTGGTGGGCGAGGTCAGATTCAGCGTGTCCGAAACGAGGCCGGCGAGCAGCAGCCCGGCGATTTCCTTGGGCAATTCCACGTTATGCCGGAAGAAACAATCCGCCACGATGGTGCTGGTGGAGCCGACCGGTTCGTTGCGGAACAGGATGGGCTGCTGCGTGGAGAGGGAGCCGATGCGATGGTGGTCAATGATCTCGATGACTTCCACCTCGTCCGCGCCTTGCACGGCCTGGGAGAGTTCGTTGTGATCCACGAGGATCAGTTTGCGGGTGACGGTCTTCAGGAAATCCGTCTTGGACAGAATGCCGATGGTCTGGCCGGTGGTGTCCAGTACTGGGAAAACCAGGTAGCCGGAGGAGGTGGCCTCTTCGCGCACGGCGGCAAGGGGCGCGTTTTCGCGGAAGCAGAGGAATTCCTCGTTGACCACGTGCATGACGCCGACAGCTGCCCGGCAGAGTGCCGCCGTGGTGGCGGTATCGTGGGGCGAGGTGATGACGCTGACATTCTTTTTCTTCGCAGAATCGATGGTTTTGGGTTCCACCTTGATGCCGCCGGTAACGATCAGCACGCGCACGCCTTCGCGAATGGCAATGTTCTGAATGTCCCAGCGGTCGCCGACGACCACGCACAGTTTTTCCGGGGGATATTTTTCGAGGCGGGCGGCAAAAGATTCCAAGCCCATCGCGCCGATCATCAGGATCAGATCCTGTTCGCGGTCGGGATCAATACCCACAAGAACCTCGCCATCCAGGGTTTTGGCGAGGCTGTTCAGGGAGGCGAGCACTTCGCGGGAACTGCGGCCATTATGGGCGGAGGGAAACAGGAATTTACTGAGCTTGAAAAGGGAGATCAGGCCGCGGCAGCGCAAGGCCTCATCCATCACGGGCAGGATGCGAAGGTTTTTTTCATCCATCAGGCGAAGGGCTTCCGAAGCCGTGGCATCCGGGCGCACGCTCAGGATGCGGCGTTGCATGACATCGGACACCTTGGGGGAGACGTCGGCGACAAACTTCGGGGCGGGCACCCCAAACGTATTCAGGACGAAATCGATGCGGTCATTCGTGTCCCCGCAGCGGGCGGCCACGGCCTCGGCCATGCCGGTGCGGCGTTTGAATTCCGCGTACCCGATGGCAGAACAGATGGCATCCGTGTCCGGGTTACGATGGCCGATTACTAAAATTTCACTCATGCAAAACAGGCGGGAGGCTAGCCGTATTTTGCGCTCACAGCAAGCCAGTTAAAGCGCCGGATGTAACCTTTGGTGGCCATCTCGAGCTGGCGGTCTGGTTGGAAGGGTGGTTGGTAACAAGTTGAATATCATGACACTAAACGGCCAAATTCAGATCGGGGTTTTCACCGGCTTGTAACCTGCCCTTCATGCGTTTGTAAATAACCTGCGCCAGACTGTGCAAACAAGGGATTAACCATTCTCAAGAATTTGCGGCAAATATACATGAAAAGACCATTCAGAAAAGCAATGACGGGAAAGTTGGCGCGGCGGCATTCAGGGTCGGGCTTTACGCTGATCGAATTGCTGGTGGTGATTGCGATCATCGGCATCCTGGCGTCGATGCTGCTACCGGCCTTGAGCAAGGCCAAGGCCAAGGCGCAAAGCATCAAATGTATGAGCAACCTCCGCCAATGGAGCATTGCCTTTTACATGTATGCGCAGGATAACAACGAAGCGGTACCGGATGAGGGTAATGTGGGTGCAGGTATCAATGATCTTGGTTCGGCCACCAGTACGGATAATTTTCACAGTGCCTGGTATAACCTGGTGCCCACCACCATCAATCAGCCATCGCTGATCACTCTCTACGCGCAGAACCGGCCGCCGCTGCCATCCTCTTCCTCGATTTTTTCCGATCCGGCCGCGCCGGTGCCCAGTGCGGCGGCGAATTTTTCGAATCCCCTCAACGTTACCCGCGCATTTTTCATGTACGCGGAAAACGCCCGCCTTTGTATCAACACGGCGGCCCGGCTGGCAGGTTTCAAACAAACCACGCTGACCTCGATCGTCAAACCCACGGACACGGTGTTTCTGGCCGAGGTGAACGCCAATGATACGAATTCAGGGTCAGTCACCGTCTCCCAATCCAATGTGACCGGCTTTTATGCCGTGGCCCAGCACGGCAAACTCGGGAATTTTGCCATGTGCGACGGCAGTTGCCGTTCCGCGCGGACGAATGAATTCTGGCGGACGCAGGGGGTGGCAAATGGCGGATTTGATCCTGCAACCGGTACGACCGCATTGGAATGGCAGCAGCCGCAATCCATCTATTGGTATCCCTCGCCAAACACGCCGAACTGAGCCTTTTGCCTCCGAACCAACCTTAACTCCAACGCAGTATGAAAATGAATCTGATGAAGCCATTCTTAAAACCGGCCGTCATGGCCGTCGCCATCGCCGTGTCATGTTTTTGCTCCGGCCGGGTTTCCGCCCAGACGGTCCTCGCCGGGTGGGATGTGAGCGGCCTGACCGCCAGCGGGTCATCCCCATACACGCCTACGGCCAGCAACCCCAACCTGACCATTGTGGGGCTGACCAAGGGCGCGGGCATTACCAATACCACGACGGCTAATGTGTGGGGAGCGAACAGTTGGACCAATGTCGGGGTGGCCGACAGCGAATCGCAGGCCATCACGGGAAACAAGTTTGTGACCTTCACACTCAAGCCAAACCCAGGGTACAACGCGTCCGTTACCACGATCAGCAAGTTTTACGTCACCAAATCGGCCACGGGGCCGGGCAGCGGTGTTTTGCAATGGTCCACGAACGGCAGCACGTTTACGGATGTCACCACGCTCGCCTATGGGGTTCAGGGCGTGGCGATCTCCGCGGCGAGCATCGGCACGGTTGATCTTTCGAGCGTTCCGGCGCTGCAAAACGTCAGTTCCAATATCACGGTTACGCTGCGGATTGTGAACTGGGGCGCCACCGGTTTCGCCGGCACATGGTATCTGGGGAATGGCAATACCAGTGGTTCCGATCTGGAAATTCAGGGGACCGTGGCGTCTTCCGGGGTGGCTCCGGCCATCACCGGCATCGCGCCCTCCAGTGTAACCACCAATGCGGGGAGCACGGTGAACATAGCCGTGACCGCCACGGGGGACGCGGCCTCGTACTATTGGTATAAAGTGGCGGGCGGGGTGACCAATCTGATCACGGGGGCCACCACGGGCACGCTGACTTTGCCAAGTGTGCTCGGGGGTGATACGGCCGGTTACTTTGTGGTGCTATCCAATGCCACGCCGCCCACGGCCACCAGTGCCGTGGTGAATGTGACGGTGGTAAATGATCCCAACCTCGCCTTGCAACCCAACAGCATTTATGGTTTGGTCGGCGGCACCGTGCAATTTGTTGCGGCTGCCGCCGGCACTTCGCCGGGGTATCAATGGTATCAATTTGACGGCGTCTCTACCTACACCCCCATGAGTGACGGGCCGCAGACGTCCGGGTCTGGCGTCACCGGGTCCGCGACCGCCACGCTGACTTTAACCAACTTGCAATATGCCGATCCCACGAATTTTGTGGTAGTGGTCACCAACCTGTATGGATCCGTGACCAGTTCGGTGGTATCGCTTATTTCCGTGGACACCTCCGCCACGCTGGCGTTCTGGAATTTCAACAACGTGCCGCTCAATTTCAACAGCCCGGCCCCTTGGTATGGCGCGGGCACGGCGGTGCCGGTGGGTTCCACTCTGCTGACCGGGACCTCGCCGTTTGCCGGTGTGGTGGACCCGCTGGACGGCGTGCCGTTCGGTCTCGGAACGACGAATGTGGCCTGGGGAACAGATAACTATCCGCTGAGCGGCGGCAACAAGCAGAACGGTGTGCGGTTCAATGTCAGCACCGTGGGAGCAAAAAACATCACGGTTTCGTATGACTCCCGGGTTTCGGGTACGGCCAGTGATTACGAGCGCCTGCAATACACCACCAACGGCTCAATCTGGACGGATTATCCCACCAGCTCCACCTTTGGCGGCCATGCCACCACTTATTACAGCTTCAATTACAATCTGACGGGCTTTCCCGGGGTGGACAACAACCCCAATTTCGGTTTCCGGGTGGTGACCGAATTTGCCAGCACGGCGACGTACGGCATCAGTTCCTCAAACAGTTATCTGGGCACCGCCAATACTTATGGCACGGCGGGTACGGTGACTTATGACCGCGTGGCCATCGCGGGAAATGCCTTAACCAACAGCGCGCCGCCGCCGGTGATCCGCGGGTTGACGGATGCGAGCACACCGGATTATATCCCGCTGACGCTCAACTTCACCGTCACCGACACCACGGTTTCACCGGATGCCCTGATTTATTCGGCGGTTTCGTTGAACACCGTCACGGTAAATCCCAACTTCACCTTCGGCGGCAACGGCAACAACCGCACCCTGACCATCTCGCCCAACTACATTCCGGATGCGGTGGATGCCGCGCCGATTTTGATCACCGTAACCGATCCGAGCGGTAATTCCGCCGCCGCGTGGTTTACGCTGACGCTGACTTCGATCAATCTACCGCCCACGAATTCACTGACATCCGTGAGTGCGACCAACACGCTGGCCAACCAGGCCATCGTGATTCCGTTCAACGTCAGTGACGACCGCACGTCGGCCAGCGGTCTGACCTATACGGCGGTCTCGGCCAATAATACCTTGGTGCCATCTGCCAACATTGTCATTACCGGTCAGGGCACGGCCAATCCCACGGTGACGATCCTGCCGGCCACCAACCAGCTGGGCGTGGCGAGCATCAGTATTACCGTGAACGACAATGATGCATTGGAGCCGCGCAGCACCACCGCCAACATTGCCTTCATGGTCCGGCCCAATACGAATGTGGTGGCGATTGATTATTTCAATTATGACTCGGCGGGTCCGCTGGATGCGCTGTCCGACGGGTACTGGCAGCATTTGAGCGGTGTCTTCGGCCAGTTGCAGGTGAATGGCGGCATTGTCACGGTGGACACCTTGGACAACACCGAGAATCTGCAGGCCGTGTTGTTGGGCGCTCCGTACAAAACCAACAGCGGGGCGGTTTTGTATTCCAGCTTCATTGTGAATCTTGACCCGGCCAAAATGCCGTCCAGCACGGGCACCTATTTTGCGCTGTTCAATGATGGCTCGGGCGTCACGGGGCCTTATGAAGGCCGGGTGATCATTGCCACCAACGGGGCGGCGCCGGGCTTTTTCCGGCTTGGCATTAATAACTTTGGTGCCACCTCCTCCAGCGGTCAGATGTATCCGGTGGATTTGACGCCCGGCAGCAATTATATCGTGGTCACTTCGCTCGTCCTGTCCAACGGCTATTCGACCCTATGGATCAATCCCAATGGAGTGTCATCGTCCAGCATTACAGATACCACAGCCGCCACGACGAACCTCTACAATATCTCCGACTATGAATTGCGCGAGTCGGGCTCGGTAGGTGGCTCCGTGCGGGTATCCAACCTCAAGGTGGGGACGACGTTTGATTCGGTATTGCCCGCCTTGCATGTGCTGCCAGCCGGCGGCACTGTCGTGATCAGCTGGGCGGATCCTACCTTGTCCATCCAGGCTACGCCTGATCTCACTCAGCCATTTGTGGATGTGAGCGGGGCGACTTCCCCTTACACCAACAATATCCTGACGACTCCGGCCTTGTTCTACCGTTTCGCACGGTAACCATCAGGCTTGTATCGGGCGTGGGACGGAATCGTCCCACGCCTTTTTGTACCCGGTTAGTGCCGGCTGTAGCACGCTGATGCCGCCGGGGCGGCGGCGGTCTGTTGGCACCATTTGTTTTTCAAGCAACTGGATTTTTATCCGCCATGGTGTATATTTATGGCTGTCTTCTTAGATCAGGTGGGAATTCTTGCTGAAGCAAGCTAGCAAAAACGGTTTGGGGGGAAATACAAGTCACCATGAATATTTATTTTCCATTCTCACCATTGCCTTGCCGGAACCCCGGCAACTTTTTAAAAGCTGCCGGGCGTTGGTCTGGCGTCAACCCTGGCTGGCGGCGCTGGTGGCTGGTGGTTTTGCTAGCCCTGACGGGGTTGGCCCGGGGCCAGGACAATCAGGGGGTTGAAGGTGATTTCGACTGGCAGCAGTTCGGCAGTACCATGGATATCTACTACTATGCCGGCAGCGGTGGCAACGTCCAGATTCCCACCGCCATCAACGGTCTGCCGGTAACCAGTATCGTCAATACGAACTCACCCTTGATCTCTGCCTTTTACAATTGCCCCAATCCATTTCAAGTGGTTATTCCCAGTACCTTTACCAGTCTGGAAGCCGGCACCTTTGAAAATTGCAGCACGCTGGTGGGAGCGACTCTGCCGGAGGGCATGACGAACATCGGAGCGCTGGCCTTTTCCAATAGCAGTCTGCCGGCCATCACCCTGCCTGCCAGTCTGGTCGGCATTGGCCAGCATGCGTTCGATTCCTGCGGCAGTATCTCGGATCTGGTCATTCCTGACAATGTCACCACCATTGGCGATTTTGCCTTCAACCAGGATGTGAGTTTGCTAAACCTGACCTTGGGGGCCGGAGTGGTCACCGTTGGGCAGCACGCCTTTGACAGTTGCTGGATTTACAGCCTGAACTTGCCGTCCACCCTGACCAGCATTGGCGATGGGGCCTTTAACGGCTGCCGGTTCGGCACGGTAACCATACCCGCCGGCGTGACGAACATTGGGGCCGCGGCTTTTGCCAACTGCGGCGGTCTGACGAATGTCTGTTTTCTGGGCAATGCCCCGGCTGAAGGCGGCGGTTTGTTTGCCGGCACGGCGGTCAGTGTCATTTATTATCTCGCCGGGACTACCGGTTGGGGCAGCCAGTTTGACGGGATTCCGACCGAACCTTGTGCCGCCTGCGGGGATGACTCCGGATCATTGCAGGTGAACATCACGCCGGACGCGGTCGCCACCAACGCCGCCATCGGCGCGTTCTGGGAATTGGATTACAATGGCACCTGGCAGACCAATGCCGCCTTGCTGACGGGGCTGGCTGGCGGAGTTCATACCGTGACCTTTACCAATGTGCCCGGCTGGCAGACACTGCCCGATCAGACCATCACGATTACGAACGGTTTGCTGACCGTCATTGCCGGCAACTATACGCCAGTTTCCAAGAGCGCCGTTAGGGTCGTTATTTTTCCCGCTGGCGCTGCCACAAATGGCGCCCAATGGCAGTTGGATGCCGGCCCTTGGTTGAGCAGCGGCGACCTGGCCAATGATGTGGTGCCTGGAAGCCACACGGTAAACTTCTCCTCAATCAATGGCTGGTTTGCGCCGCCGTCGCAGACCGTGAGCGTGACTGCGGGGCAAACGAATCTTCTGAATGTGACTTATCAGCAAGCGGCCTGGATGCAGGTGGTATTACATCCGGACAATGCCGTGGTGGCCGGGGCGGCTTGGGCCGTGGATGGCGGGTCCTGGTCGGCCAGCGGTACTGCCTTGGCCCTGACTAATGGCACCCATATCATTTCCTTTTTGCCGGTGGCTTGGTGGACGACCCCGGCAAATATTACGGTCACCTTGATCGCCGGTGAGACCAACCGGCTCGATGTGCCCCTGTCGTTGGGAGGAGGGGATTCCTATAGTTCGACCCTGGCTACCTATGATCAGCAATCACTTTACGATTTCACCACCCTGGCGGGTTTACCGGGATCCGAAGGCACGGCCGATGGACCAGGGACCGACGCAACTTTTAACCTGCCCATATCCGTGAAACTGGGGGCGGGCAACGTTCTGTTCGTGGCGGACTTCTTCAATTCCACGGTGCGGGAGCTGACACCGGTGGGAACCAACTGGACGGTCAGCACCATCGCCGGCCAGGCGGGCGTGACCGGCCATGCCGATGGCACGAACGCTGATGCCTTGTTTGACAATCCCATCGGCCTGGCGGCGGATACGGCCGGCAATGTTTATGTGGCGGACTTTTATGCCCAAGCCATTCGCCAGTTGACACCGCTGGGGACGAATTGGGTGGTCGGTACCATTGCCGGCCAGCCGGGAGTCAGCGGTCATGCTGATGGCACCAACACCGCCGCCACTTTTTCCGCCTTGGCGGATATGGCGTTCAGTGGGGGCAATCTTTTTGTGTGCGATGGCAATGCCATCCGGGAACTCACGCCGGTGGGAACCAACTGGGCAGTCACGACCATTGCTGGCCAGGTGACGGTGGTCGGTTCGGCTGATGGCACCAACATCAGCGCCTTGTTTAACCAGCCGGAATCCGTCACCCCGGACAATCAGGGCGGTCTGCTGGTGGCGGATTATGGCAATGATACCATCCGGCGCCTGACCCCGGTGGGCACGAATTGGGTGGTAACCACTGTGGCGGGAACCGCGGGGACGGCCGGTGCCGCCGATGGCCTGAACAACCGTGCCACCTTTGCCAATCCCTTCGGTGTGGCGGTGGATGGCACGGGGAATATTTATGTCACCGATGCCAGCAATGCCACCGTGCGCAAGCTGGTAGTGCAGGGGACCAATTATGTGGAAACCACTATTGGTGGCCTGGCCCGGAATACCGGCAGCACCGATGGCCTGGGCGGTTTGGCGCGTTTCAATGAACCCTTCGGTCTGGCGGTGGATGCACCCGGGAATATTTACCTCGCAGATTCAAGCAATAATACCATTCGCGAAGGTGCCGTCCTGCCAGTGCCCGCCATTACCGGCATCACCAATGGATCCGGTGGAGTGACGGTTTATTGCCAGGCCGGTGCCGGCCGGCAGTATCAAGTCCAATTCACCACCAATCTGGCTGCGGCCAGTTGGGTGAATCTAGGCAGCCCCGTAACGGCGGTGACCAATTACTTGGCCATCCCGGATGCCGGCAATACGGATGCGAGCCGGTTTTATCGGGTGCTTTTGGTGCCTTGAAATTGGCAGGGAAAACCTCTTCCGGATGAACTACTCCCGGATGAAGTAACTGAGGTTTTCGAGTTCAATGGCCAGGTTGACGTTGTTGGCCATGACATCCTCGGGTACGGTCAGGACGATGGGGGCAAAATTCAGGATGCCGGCCACGCCACATTCCACCAGATGGTTGGCCACTTCCTGGGCGGAGGGGGCGGGCACGGAGAGGATGGCCATTTTCACGCCATGTTCGGCGATGAATTTGGGCATGACGTCCATGCCCAGAATAGGTTGGGCGATCTGTTTGTTCCGGGGGCGGCGCGGGTTGGCATCAAAGGCTGCAATGATTTCAAAGCCTTCCTTTTCGAAGCCGCGATAGGAGAGCAGGGCCAGACCGAGGTTGCCCACGCCCACCAGAATGACGGGTTGGAGCCGGGAGGTGCCGAGCTCATCGGCGATGCGGCTGGAGAGTTCGGTGACGTCATAGCCGAGTCCGCGGGTGCCGAAGGTGCCGAAGCAGGCGAGGTCTTTGCGGAGTTGGGTCGGTTTCACGCCAGCAGCCTTGGCCAGCGCCTCGCTGGACACGGTATCGAGGCCGTTTTCCTTGAGGCGGGCCAGGCAGCGCAAATAAATCGATAAGCGATAAATGGTTTTGCGCGGAATGATGATTCTGCCGCTTTTCTTCACGCGAGGCAAAATTAAGCCAGCACCGGGCGCGGGGCAAGCGTTTGTGAAATATTTCACAATATTTCTTTCCGGTCGGCAAGCCGTTTGCTTTTAATTAGGTGATGTTCAATTCAGGCGCTGTCTTGGTCCGGACGTCACAGCGGTGGGGATTCGCATTAATTGCGAAAAACGCTGTGATGCAGGATGCTTCATGGTTATTCTTTGTCGTCCACCCCAATGGTGGCTGGAACAGCGTTTGTTTAAAAGTGAGCACCCCGTACAAAAAACAACTGTCTTAATATGTTGCAAGATTATCTGCTCAATGGTGGATTTGACGAAATGCTTGACCAGCACAAGGGTGTGCGCGGGCATTATAAGAAGTTTCATAAGCTGTTCAAATCCGTCAGCCAGGCGGAATACGATGCCAAGCGCCAGGCGGTGGATACCGCTTTTTTGCGGCAGGGCATCACCTTTAACGTTTACGGCGATGCCGCCGGCGCGGAGAAGATATTTCCCTTCGACATGATTCCGCGCATCATTCCCGCCAAGGAATGGGAATATCTGGAGCGTGGTCTGGCCCAGCGCATCACTGCCCTGAACCTGTTTCTGCATGACATCTATCACGAGCAGAAGATTCTCAAGGACGGGGTCATTCCGGAATTCTATGTGCTGTCCGCCCGGCATTTTCGTCGCGAGTTCGTCAATTTTGAGGTGCCCAAGGGCATATACATCCATATTTGTGGCACGGATCTGATTCGCGACAAGGATGGCAATTATCTTGTCCTCGAGGACAATGGCCGGTGCCCGTCCGGGGTCAGTTACGTGCTCGAAAACCGCCGGGCCATGAAGCGTGCCTTTTCGGGCATGTTCGAGAGCATCAGCGTTCGGCCGGTGGAAAACTATGCGCAGGAGCTGTTGAAAACCCTCAAATACATCGCGCCCGCCGGCGTGGCGGATCCCACCGTGGTGCTGCTCACCCCCGGGGCCTACAACAGCGCCTACTTTGAACACACCTACCTGGCCCGCCAGATGGGCATTGAAATCGTGGAAGGCCGCGATTTGTTTGTGCGCGATTCGCGCGTATTCATGCGCACTACCAAGGGCCTCCAGCCGGTGCATGTGATCTACCGCCGACTGGACGATGATTTTCTGGATCCGACGGTCTTCCGGCGTGATTCCATGCTCGGCGTTCCCGGGCTGGTGCATGCTTACCGCGCCGGCAATGTGTCCCTGGCCAATTCCATCGGCACCGGCATCGCGGATGACAAGGTGATGTATTATTTCGTCCCGCGGATGATCAAATACTACCTCGATCAGGAGCCGATCCTGCCGAACGTGCCGACGTATCTGGCCAGCGAGGAGCAGGACATGAAATACATCCTCGAACATCTGCCGGAGCTGGTCGTGAAGGCGGCCAACGAATCCGGCGGCTACGGCATGCTGATGGGGCCGAAGGCATCCAAAGAGGAAATTGCCATCTTCCGCGAGAAGATCATTGCCGAACCCCGCAATTACATCGCGCAGCCGATGATCTTCCTTTCACAGCATCCGACCTATTGCGACGGTAATTTTGACGGCCGGCACGTGGATCTCCGGCCTTTCATCCTGTCGGGCGAGCGCATCAGCATCATTCCCGGCGGGCTCACGCGCGTGGCCCTGCGCAAGGGATCGCTGGTGGTCAACTCCTCCCAAGGCGGGGGCAGCAAGGACACCTGGGTGTTGTACGGGGATGAATGAAATGCCCGGATTTTATAAATGGACATTAAAACCCGCGTTTCAATTTCGCCACAATTTTATCTGTTAACATGTTAAGCCGCGTCGCAAATTCATTGTACTGGATGGCCCGTTATATCGAACGGGCCGAGAACATCGCCCGCATCGTGGACGTCAACCTCCAGTTGCTCCTCGACATCCGCAACCTGGACGAGAAACGTCTCGTCGCCTACTGGCTGCCCATCGTGCAGGCCACCGGAGACGAACAGGCGTTCTTCAAGCTGTACCCGCACGCCACCGGTCTGGCGGTCACGGAATTCCTCGTGTTCCAGATGGACAATCCCAATTCACTTGTGCAATCCATCTGCCAGGCGCGGGAAAACGCCCGCATGGTGCGCGACCAGATCACCCTCGAACTGTGGGAGGAATTGAACCGCCTCTATCTGTTTGTGCGGTCGCCGCAGGCCCGGGAAGTGTGGCATCACAGCCCGAGCGATTTCTTTCATGAAATCAAGGCCAGCTCGCTGCACATCATCGGCATCATCAATGCCACGCTCATTCACAACGAAGGCTGGTGGTTTGTCCAGGTGGGCCAGTTTCTGGAGCGCGCCGACAAGACTACGCGCATTTTGGATGTGCGTTACCAAAGCCTGCCGGAAAAGGGCGTGCCGGAACGCATCAGTCCCGACGAGGCGCTGGAGTGGTCCGCTGTGCTGCGTTCCTGCAGTGCCTGGGATGCCTATAAATCCATCCACGGTGCTGACATTCATCCGCGTCAGGTGGCGGAATTTTTGCTGTTGCGGGACGATTTCCCGCGCTCGGTCCGCTTCTGTGTGAACGAACTCAACCGTTCGCTCCGCCGGATTTCCGGCGTGACCGATGGGCACTTTACCAATGATGCCGAAAAGCTGACCGGCCGGTTCCTGGCGGATCTCCAGTTCAGCACCATTGATGAGATTTTCGAGCATGGCCTCCACCGTTATCTGGATGAGGCCCAGACCAAGTTAAACAACATCGGTGGTGAACTGTTTAACGCCTACATTTTCCAACCGTTCCAGGCTGCCGACGAGGTACACATGGTCCAGCAGGAGGAACAGCAACAGCAGACCACCCATTCCCGATACTGATTCGGGAGCAACAACCGCGGTTTTTTGCCGGATGAAATTTGACATTCATCATCGTACTCGCTACGTCTACGCCTCGCCGGTTCGTGACAGTTTCAACGACATCCGGCTGCAACCCATGCCCATCCCGGAGCAGACGGTGGAGTCTTTTCTCCTCCGGGTTTTGCCGGCGGCGCGGATGACCCACTTCAAGGATTTCTACTCGAACTGGGTGAACCATTTTGAAATTCCGGAATCGCACGGCTACCTTTCCATTGAGGCCCAGTCGCGGGTGATCACGCGTCCGCCCGCGCCATTGCCGGTGGATCAAAACCTCTGTTCCTTTGCCGATATGCGCGGCGCGCTGAGCATAGAACGCTGCTTTGATTATTTGCAGAGCAGCCGGTTTGTAGAGCTGACCCCGGAAGCTTGGAAGCTGGCGGTGGACGCCACGCATGGCATTGATGATGCCTGGCAGGCTATCCTGGCGCTGATGAAATTTGTCCACGGCTTCCTGAAGTATGAATCCAATTCCACGAACGTGCATACCCACATGCGCGAAGTCATTGCCGACCGGCGCGGTGTTTGTCAGGATTTTGCCCATCTCATGCTGGGGCTGTGTCGCGTAATGAAGATTCCCGCGCGATATGTCAGCGGCTATCTCGCTACGGAAACCGCCAGCGCCATGCACGCGTGGGTCGAGGTCTATCTGCCCGGCCACGGCTGGCGCGGCTTGGATCCCACGCACAATTGCCAGCTGGGTGAGACCTATGTGAAGGTCGCCAATGGCCGTGATTACGCGGATGTCTCACCCATCAATGGCAATTACCGGGGCACCCAGCAGCGCACCATGGAAGTGGATGTGAAAATTACGGTCCTGCAGGATTAGTGGGTGTCTTCAATCAAAGGTGCCGTTCCTCATCAGCCGATCCGGCAGGGCGGCATCATCCCCGTTTCAAACCATCCTGAAACAGGTCCTTGCGGACGCGTTCGCGTTCGCGGGTGATTTGTTCCTCGGTGGCGCCGAGTTGTGCCATTAGGAAGCTGGCCATGGAGAGAGCGATTTCGCCTTCGCTGGCAAAGATGGCGTCGGCCCCGGCCTGGCGGAGGGCAGCGGTCTCGGCGAGGTAGTTGGTGCGGGTGATAATCCGGATGCGGGGATTGAGTTCGCGGGCAGCTTGGACGATGTCTGCGGCGGGCACGCCGGAGGCGGCGATGACCAGTCCCCGGGCGTGTTCGATGCCGGCAAGGTGGAGAATTTCCCGCTGGGTGGCATCGCCGTAGATGGCGGTCTGGCCAGCGGCGAGCAGTTTCTGGACGGTATCCAGGTTTAGTTCAATGATGACGGTTTGCAGGCCATTTTCTTTCAGGATGCGGCTGACCGTCTGGCCGACGGGACCGTAACCGATGACGACCACTTGGTCAGTGGTGGGCGAGTGCTCGATCGGAACCCCGGCGCTGACGGGCGCGGGTGCGCAAAGCCATTGATGGCGTTCCAGCCAGTTCATAAGCGGATTTACGGACTGATACAGCAGCGGATTTAAGGTGATCGATACGATGGCACCGAAGACGAGAGCGTTCATGGCTCCGGCGGGGAGCAGGTGGAGTCCGCCGGCAACGGTGGCGAGGATGAAGGAGAATTCGCCGATTTGGGCCAGGGCAAAGGCGATGCCCAGGGCGAGCCGTAGCGGCTTTTTGAGCAGCCACATCACTAGCAGGGCGGCGAGCGGCTTGCCGAAGAGGATGATGCCGAGCGTGATGAGCATGAGCGGCCACTCGGTGAGGAGGGCGGCGGGGTCGAATAACATGCCGACGGAAACGAAAAAGAGCACCGCAAAAGCATCACGCATGGGGAGGGCATCGCTGGCGGCGCGGGCGCTAAATTGGGATTGGCCAGCGACCATGCCGGCGAGAAAGGCCCCGAGCGCCATCGACGCACCAAAGAACTCGGCCGCACCCACGGCGATACCCAGGGCCAGCACGAGTACCGCGAGGGTGAACAATTCGCGCGAGCCTGTGCGGGCCACGTATTCCAGCACCAGGGGAATGACGCGGGCACCGATGGTAAAGATGAAGGCGACGAGGGTGGCCAGTTTAAGCAGGGCGATGCCGAGGATGATCCAAATACTGCCAGCCGATTCCCCGGCCTGGCCGGAGCCATGGCCGGCAAGGGCGGGCAGCAGGACGAGGACAATGACGGTGAAGATATCCTCGACCACCAGCCAGCCGACCGCGATGTGGCCGGCCGGGGTGTGCAGGGCGCGATTATCCACCAGCACGCGGGTGAGTACCACGGTGCTGGCCACGGAGATGGCGATTCCGAAGACAATGCCCTGGCTCCATGACCAGCCGAGGAAATGCGTGGCGAGGGCACCCAGGCCGGTGGCGATGGCGCTTTGGACCAGCGCGCCGGGAATGGCCACCGCCCGCACCGCCAGGAGATCTTTCAGATGGAAGTGCAGGCCCACGCCGAACATGAGCAGGATCACGCCGATTTCGGCGCTTTGGGAAGCGATATTCTGATTGGCGACAAAGCCGGGCGTGAACGGACCCACGAGAATGCCAGCCAGCAGGTAGCCGACGATGGGCGAGAGCCGGAGTTTCTGGGTGATGAATCCCAGCACCAACGCGGCGGTCAGGCCTCCCGTGAGCGTCAAAATCAAATCCAGCTCGTGTGGCATGTGCGCGGGCATTATCGCGGTTCCCGGATTTCACCCAAGCTTTTTTCGCGGGGATGACGGGCTGGCGGACTGATTTGTGGCAGGATTTACTTTTTGCGCGGAATGGCGATGGTCACTTCGTAAGCCGCCGAACCATTGGGGGAATCGGAGAGATAAAGGTCGCAGCCGTTCGTGGTGGTTTCGAGTGCGATGACGTCGCGGCCTTCGCGCTTCACAATCCAGGCATGGGACAGGTCCAAGCCTTTGGTGAAATCCCGCCAGCCCGCCGGGGTGCGATCGAGCTCGGTCCAGGGTTTGCCATTGATGGACACGTTGGTCGGGAGCCCCCAGTTCTTGTGCTCATAATGGGCGTCCTGACTGGTGAAAACCATCACGCCGCTGCCATCCACCGTGGCGGAAACGTGCAGTAACTTCACATAGGCCCGGGCCGATTCATCGGTGGGATTGGCGAAGTTGACCGTGACCGGACCGGCGTTCTTGGTGTAGATGATGCAACCGCACAGGTTGAGGCAAATCGTCAGGGCCAGACCGAGCTTGAGAAATTTCATTAGGGATGAATACGTCCGTTGGTGGCGGATTACACGCAAAAAATCGTCAACTTCTTCGGCCCATGCGCGCCGAGGACGAGGATGCGCTCAATATCACCCGTGCGGCTCGGGCCGGTGATGAACGAAATCATGCTGGGAAAATCGGGCGTGTATTTTTGCTGCAACAGCGCGAAGGCGGCTGGCAGGTCGGCCACAAGCTGGTCGCGGCGGGCAATGACAATATGGTGCGGCGGCAGCACGGACAGGGCGCGTCCGCCGGCGCTCCGGCTGGTTACGGCCACGCCGCCGGTCTGGGCAATGAGCGCGTCGCATTCCGTGATGCCGGCATCGCACTGTTCCATGGCCTGGACATCGTAGCCGGTATCAGTCCACAGTACGGGCAGGCCAAGCGCGTTCGCGGCGAGGCTGCTTAATTCACCCTGGTGGCTGGCGATGCGCTGCCAGTTTTCGGCATCGCGCAGGCGGAGTAGGGCGGGTTTTAAATCAGCACGGCTGGCGAGCGGTTGGAAATCCGCCTTCAGGTCGGCGGCGTTTTTGGCGAAGAGGGCGATTTGTTCCACCGGGGTGGCGCCGACCAAGGGCAGCCATTCGCGGGCCTGGGCGGCCGGGGAATCGCTGATGGCGTGCGTGGTGCTGCCGCCGGCGGTATGGGAGCCGGGCAGGGGAGCTTTCGTTTGCAAGGCCTCGCGGATGCGGCCGAGAATGTTTTCGCGTTCGCTCATGGTTGGGTCGGTTTCCGGTTCTTCCACCAGTCTTTGAAGGTCTCCTGCGGCAGGGGCGGCAGATCGCGGGTTTTGGTCCAGGCTTTGGCCGGGTCCAGCGCGGAACCTTTCACCAGTTTTTGCAGGGGCTGGGTGAGCCAGCCGATTTTTTTGGCCAGCCACCATAATCCGGGTTCATTGGCCAGGAGGCCGAACGCCTTGTATGACAGCCGTTCAAAGAAGGCGGGTTCGCTAGTGCTCGCGTTGCGGCGGTTGTGCAGCAAGTGATGGTGCAGATCAATCTTTACCGGACACGCTTCCGTACATCCGCCGCACAGGGATGAGGCATTGGAGAGATGCTTCCAATCCTGCAATCCACGCAAATGGGGCGTGATCACGGAGCCGACGGGGCCGCTATAGGTGGTGCCATACGTGTGTCCGCCCACGTTGCGGAAGATGGGGCAGACGTTCAGGCACGCGCCGCAGCGGATGCAATGGAGCGCATCGCGTTGCTCGGGATCGGCCAGCAGTTCGGTGCGGCGGTTGTCGAGCAGCACCACGTGCCATTCTTCCGGGCCATCCACTTCGCCGGCCTGGCGCGGACCGGAGTACATGGTGTTGTAGCAGGTCATCGGCTGCCCGGCGCCGGCCGTGGCGAGCATGGGCAGGAAGAGGGCGAGATCGGCAAACTTCGGCAGCACTTTTTCAATGCCCAGCAACGTCACCATGGTCTTGGGCAGCGCGGCGGTGAGCCGGGCGTTGCCTTCGTTTTCGGTGATGGAAATCATGCCCGTCTCGGCGATGGCAAAATTCGCGCCGGTGAAGCCGACATCTGCGGTGAGATATTTCTGGCGCATTACGCGACGGGCCACCATGGTCAGATCTTCCGGGCTGTCGGACGGGGCATCGCCCAGTTCACGTTGGAAAAGCTCCTTGATCTCTCCACGCGTCAGGTGCATCGAAGGAAAAACAATATGATACGGCGGCTCATGCCGGAGTTGCACGATGAACTCGCCCAGATCGGATTCCACCACGGTGAAGCCCGCTTTTTCCAAGGCGTCATTCAGGTGAATTTCCTCCGAGGTCATCGCCTTGGACTTGATGATGGAGCGCGCCTTTTTATCCTGCAGAATCTTGGTGATGATTTCGCGGGCTTGCGCGGCGTTACTGGCCCAATGGACCTTGGTGCCGCGCGCCTCAAGTTTTGCGGTAAGCGCTTCGAGATGCGTATCCAGATGGTTGACGGCTTCCCATTTGGTTTCGGCGGCCGCCTGCCGGGCGGATTCCCAGCTTTGAAACGAGGCCTTGCGTTTGTCGCGGACCACTTCGTAACTCCGCAGGGCCGTGCGGATGACTTGCCGATGCCGGAGGTCAGCCGTCTTGACGCTGGCCGCCGCTTTGAATTGGGAAACGAAACTGCTCATGACAAAAAGTTAACCACGAATGGACTCGAAGGAACACGAATGGAAACAGGGCTTGCTTTGAAACGTGCCACTATTACGGTCATTGGTGTTCATTCGTGTTTCTTCGTGGTTGAAATCTAACGTTGGTTCAATACCTCGGCGAGGTGGATAGTTTTCAGGGGCTTGCCCTGACGCGTGAGCAAACCTTGCAGATGCATCAAGCAGCTTGAATCGTTGGAGACGATATATTCGGCGCCGGTCTCGATGGCGGAGGCGCATTTCACATCGCCCATGGCGGTGGAGATCATGGGGAACTTTGCGGAGAAAGTGCCGCCGAAGCCGCAGCACGTTTCGGCTTCGCCCATTTCCACCAGCTCCAAGCCCTGCACTTTGGCCATCAGCGCGCGTGGTGATGTTTTTACCCCCAGTTCGCGCAAACCATGGCATCCGTCATGAAAAGTGACTTTGTGCGGAAACTTCGCGCCCAGTTCGGTCACGCCCAGTTTGCTGGCAATGAAATCGGAAAATTCCCATGTGCGGGCGGCGACCGCCTGGGCGAGCGCTTCCTCCGGGCGGCCGGCGAATAGTTCTGGATAAAACTTTTTAACCATCGCACCGCAGGAGCCGGAGCCAATGACCACGGCCTCGGCATTCACCAGTTGTTGCAGCACCTTGGCGGCGATGGGTCGGGCCTCGTCCCAATAACCGGAGTTGAACGGCGGCTGACCGCAGCACGCGGCTTCCTCGGGGCATTCGACCCGGTGGCCGAGGCGTTCGAGAATTTCCACCATGCTGATGCCCGCGCGCGGGTAAACAGCGTCGATAAAACAGGGAATGAACAGCGTGACAGTCATGCGATACGGTTCAATGTCAGAAACAAGTTCAAGTCCTCATTTTCCACGCTGCAAGGCAGAGTGTCATTAAAAAAACAGCGGGAAATTTATGGCCGGCGGATTGATCTGGCCGGCAAGTTTGCCGGTTGGCGGGCGGCAAAAGATGCATGGCAATTGGCAAAACTGGACGGGCCGCGCCGATGATTTTGTCTTAAACCATATTCGTTCAATCAGACAAGTCGGCTAGCAAACAAGCATGATCGCATGAAATCATTTGGGCAATTTCCGGGAGCCGCTGAATCGGCGGCAGCTGAAGAGACGGCCATGGCCGGTCCGGCTTTTCATGGTGGGACCTGCCGATTGCAACTGCCATGAGCCGTCACGAGCCATCCCCGCCGGTACCGGACGCCGCCGCCCGCTTTGCGGACGGGATCCGGCACGCCGAAAGTGGTTATCGCAACGCGCAGGACGTCATCCGGTTCATTGACACCAAGGCTGGTGCCATTGCGGGCTTTACCTCGGTATGCATTGGCGTGGTGCTGCAGGGGATCAAGGAGTTTTTGTGTCTAAATAAAGACATCCAGGAATCAATTGTGGTGGCCTTCAAACAGCACCCGGCTTGTGCCCTGGTTTTATTCGGCTTTTGCGTGGTTTCCATCGGGCTGGGCATCGCCTGCATCTGGTTTGTGGTGCAATGCGTGGCCGCCCGTGCGCCTCGCATCGGTCTGGAGAAGCGTCATTCCATGCTGTTTCCGTGTTACGATGCGGCGCATGAAGCCGGTCTGGCCCACGAACATTATCAAAAGCTGGAACGGGGGCTGACGCACGAGGAAATCGCGGAAGAATACGAGATGCAGCTGCTCAATGTGGGGGCGATTTTGGAGAAAAAAATCCGGTTCCAGCGCCGCGCCGCGAACGCCTTTCTCGGCCAGCTAACCCTCATTGCGTTGAGCGGCGCCATTCTGTTTTTTTACGCCTATGTGTACATGATTATTCCCGAGGTGATTAAATAAAGCGGCTGAGCTGGCAGGGAGCCGTAAAGTTTGTGACCGGTGCGATCCGTTCCGTAACGGCACTGGGCCGGCTTATTTCGGGTGTCCATTGCCCAGCTGCCGGATCTGTTCCATGATCAGGTCGTGCGCGGTGGAATGGGCCGGCGATTTGGCCAGGGCGATTTGAAACTGGCTGACTGCCTGGACCGAATCGTGCCGCGCCATGGCAACCAGCGCGAGGCCAAAATCCGGGCGCCAGGAATCCGCCATCACTTCCCTAAGGTGCTGATAATCGGATGCGGCCCCCGCCAGATCACCGGTCACCACTCGGTCGCCGGCGCGCTCCAGTTGCAGGCTGGGGAGATTGGTGAGCGTCAAGACATGATCCAGCGTCTGCACGGCCTCGGCATATCGTCCCATTTTTTGCTGCAGCGCGGCCTGGCTGGTCAGGAGCCTGAGATCATCCGGGATTTTCAAGAGCCGGCCGCTCACCAGCTGGAGGGCATTGGTCAGCTGTCCGGCGGCGGAATAGCCATCCACCACTGCGTCCAGCAAGGTCGCATCCTCGGGGTGTTGATGAACTATGGTCTGCAATATCGAATCCGCCCGGGCCTGGTTGGTGGTGCCCAGCCAGATGCTTGCCTCCAGCAGGTCCAATCCGGTTTGATCAAAGCCTGCCAGCGTTCCGGCGGCATATTGCTGACGCATTTGCCGGAGGAGATCAGCGGCCTGGTCATTGAACCGGGCGCGCGTATAAAGTCCGGCCAGAAAAATCCGGGGAGGGGTGGAATGCGGGGCGAGGTCGGCGGCGCGTTCCGTGTATCGGATGGATTGCCGCACCATGCCCAGCCTGGAAAAGAACTGGCCCAAGGCAAAATCCATCGCGGGTTCATCAATCAATCCGCTGCTGCTGAGCATGGATTTGATGACATTCACATTACCCTGAAACTCCGCCGCCAGATCGTCGGTAATGGTCAGGTTCGGGGTTGCGCCTGCTAGCTGGTTGCTGTTGCCGGTGAGCGTCAGCAGGGCGCCAGAATTGTTGGGGTTCAGAGCGAGCGCCTGTTCCAGCCGGTGCCGGGCGGGCAGCCATTGATCCGCGTATTGCAAATGAACCGCCCAACTGTCCAAGGCGATCGAATACCACTGGCCGAGGACCCGGCTTTGCTCCGCCTCGGGCGTGCTGAAGCCCAAACGGTGGTGACGTGGGCGGGGACTGACTTGGTCGGCGGGGGTAATGTTTTTTTGAATGGCCGGCAAGTCGGTGGCCCACGGCTGATTCCAAAACTGTTCGTTTTCTTTGATCAAGGCGGCGGTCGGTCCGGGCCTGGTGGTGGGCGCACCGCTGGCAGGGCTGATTTTGTAGACCAAGCCATGCGGTTCCGCGTCCAGGAATTCAAAATAAACTCCAAAGCTGGGGTGCAGGTAATAAACCGGTCTGGTCGCGGTCAGCTGGCTGAGAAATTGGGCGGTGGTCTGCATGGCGCGCGCTGGCTCCGGGCTCAGGACCGGCCAGCCCAATGGCTGTTGCCGTTCCAGTCGGGCGCGGTACCTGGCTTCAGTCAGTCGGGTGGTGTCAACAACGACCCATTGGTGATAATCGGTCCGCTGAGCCAGGGCGGCTTGTAATACATGCAGCCGTTCCGGGTCATCCCCCAACACGATGCCGCCTCCCGTTGGCAGACTGGCAGAGGCCAGTTGGCCGAACTGGACCAACGGAATCCGGTTCAGGTCCCGGATGGGGCCCTGATTATGCGTGAACAGCATCACCAGCATGACGGCCGGCAGGACATAAAAAGCTGGCTTGAGCGCGTACTGGAGCCATTGCGGGACAAATACGGGACGGCGGAACTGCGGGTTGCGCTTCTGCATGGCTTGGATGTCGGCACCCCAGATCAGCAAAAAGTGACTGGCCAGGTAGCCGATACCCAGCGCCGTAAGATAAACAAAACTCAGCATGGACTGATTCACATTGAGATGCTGGGCCAGGATGTTCTGCGGCCCCAGGATGGGGTGCAGCGTGAGCCACAGGCACGTTAGCAGACTGAACAGGTACCACGCCTGAATGACCAGCAATTGGATACGCGCCTGCACGGAAATCTGAAAGCTGCCTTCATTCTGGAGGCGCATGAGGATGGGCAGCACCGGCGCCAGATAATATGTGACCAGCATGATGCCATATTCGCTATGCGAGCTCCGCAACAGCCAGCGAACGAATTGCCAGGACGAGCCGAGGTCGCTGCCGGATTCCCACAAAGCATGTTTCAAGGTCCAGGGTGCCCCCGGTAGCAGGCTGTTCACGAGCGGCAGCAGCAAGACCAAGGAGCTGCCGACAGCACCCAGTATCGCCATGCGCACGGCAAATCGACACCACTGTATCAGATTGGTAACCGCCCGTCCCCGAATCCAAAACAGGGTGACAATGTATACCGGCAGGAGCAGCTGCAAGGCCCAATTTTCCGCGAGGCCCAGCCCCCAGATAAGTGTGGCGGCATCCAGCCAGCGGCGGCCGCCGCCAAACCGGTACTCCAGCAGGCACCACACCGGCACCGCCAGCAACAGCACATCCAGCATTTCCCCCGAGTTGGCCACCGCTTCCTGCCAGAATCTGGCTTCCAAACCACACCCCGCCACGGCCAATACCACCGGCAGCCAGGCATCCTGACGGATGAATATGCCCAGGGAATTCCGCCCGAACATGGCCTGCACCCGCAGACGGTTCAGGGGCAGCAGTTGCACGGAACGGGCCAGTACGGTGAGGACCAAGCTGGCGAGCAGCGCTGATTGCAGATTGAGCGCTAGCGGCACCCAGCCGTCCGGCAGCAGTTTGAGCGAGGCGGTAACCAGCCAAAGCAGGGGATGGCCGACGGTTGGTTCCCCCGTCCAGCCGGTCACCTGTACGGTTAGTGGCAGGTTGTTCAGACTGATGCTATGGCACAGTGTTACCCCGTAAAATAGCAGCGCCAGGGCGCCGACGAGCCATGGCAGGTGCGGCTGTTTGAGTTGAATGGGCTTCGTGACGGTCATAGACAAGCAGGACTGCCCGGTTCCAGCCGGGAGCAGTCATATAAAGTCAATTTTTCCAATTCCGAATCTGAGTAAAACATGTCCGAGGCCGCAGGCTACCGTTTTTAATCCGGCTTGGCCAGCTTTCCGGAAGGCCAAACTGGTTGACAATTTCCGATGAGTTGACCTGGACAAAATCGCTAGGGCAGGGCTGCCTGCAAAACAAGCGCCCAAATGGAGATGAGTCACGCCGGAACATGCATATCGGCGTTGATTCCGCTGGTAAACAAGACTCAGGGTCTGCCGGGTTGCGCCAGACTTGCGGGGGCAGGCAATTGCGGTTTAAAAAAACACAACGGGATGCTTGAATTTCGTCCGCCTGCCACCTTCGTCTTTGGCGGTGAATGGTCTATTACGTGAAATTTTTCACAAACTTTTCTTGCGGAGAAGCCCCGCTATTGCTAAATAAATGACTCAACTTTGCGGTGCGGTGGACAATTTTTGACACACCGCTTTTTAATCCCTTATTTGCTGAAGTGATTTTTCCGAAGTGGACAAATTGGTTGCCGCTGGTGCTTGGCCTTGGAGCCGCACTGGCAGGCGGTGGCGTGGTCGCCGGTGTGACGGTTTACCTCACGCCCAAATACACCCGTGCCGGTTACCAACCCGTGCAACCCGTGCCGTTCTCGCACCGCATTCATGCGGGGCAGTTAGGCGTGGACTGCCGCTATTGCCATAATGGCGTGGAGAAATCCTGGTTTTCCAACCTGCCCGGCGCCTCGACGTGCATGAACTGCCATAATCAGGTGTTGAAAGATGATGCCCGGTTGCAGATCGTCCGTGACAGCGCAGCCAATAATACCCCCATTCCTTGGGTTCAGGTCCACAAGGTTCCTGATTACGTCTATTTCAACCATTCCGTGCACGTCAGCCGCGGCATCAGTTGCGTGGAATGCCATGGGCGCGTGGATCAGATGGATGAAGTGAAGCATGTCAAACCATTCAGCATGAGTTTCTGCCTCGATTGCCATCGCGACCCGGCCTCGCATATCCGTCCCACGGACAAGGTTACGAACCTGGGCTGGCAATGGAGCACCAACGCGGCGGAAGCGGCGACGTTGCAGCAGGTGAACGGCCAGAAGTTCGTTCATGACTGGAAGGTGGAATCGCTTCAAAGTTGCTCGGCCTGTCATCGATGAAAAATTTGAATCATAATTCTGGATCCCCCGTCACCGGCCGCCGTTATTGGCGCAGTCTGGATGAACTGGCCGAGACGCCGGAGTTCAAAGACTGGCTGCATCGCGAATTTCCGCAGGGTGCCAGCGAAATGGAAGACGGCACGTCCCGCCGACATTTCCTGAAGATTATGTCCGCCTCGTTCGCCTTGGCGGGCGTGGCCGTGATGGGTTCGGGTTGCCGCCGGCCGGAAGAGGCGCTGGTGCCGTATGGCAAGCAGCCGGAAAATTATATTTATGGCACGGCGCAATATTTCGCCACCGCCATGCCCACGCGCACGGGGGCCGTACCGTTGGTGGTTAAGTCCTACGATGGCCGACCGGTCAAGGTGGAAGGTAATGCCTTCTTCCCCAACAGCAACGGCGGTACCGACCGCTACGTGCAGGCCTCGATTCTTGGTCTGTATGATCCGGATCGCGCCCGCCTCTTTAAGCAGGCTGGCAAGAAGGTTTCCCGCGACGAAGCACTCGCTTTTCTGGACACGCTGTCCACGAAGTTTGCCGCCAACCAAGGCGAAGGTCTCGCCATACTCTCGGAAAGCAGCACCTCGCCGTCCCGGGCGCGGTTGCAGAAGCTGATCGCGACAAAATTTCCCAAGGCACAATGGTTTACGAGCGACGCCATTGACTCCGCCATCCATCAGCGCGCGGCCACGCTGGCCTTTGGTCAGCCGGTCCGCCCGGTGTTCAATTTCGACAAGGCGCGGGTGATCGTTTCGCTGGATGCCGATTTCCTCGGCGGCGAAGATGACGCGCACAATCATATTCGAAAGTTTGCGGCCAGCCGTAAGCCGGGCGAAACCATGAACCGCCTGTACGTGGCGGAATCCCTCTTCACGCTTACGGGCGCGGGCGCGGATCACCGGTTACGCCTAGCGGCCAGTCTGGTGGCACCGCTCGCGCAGTCCTTGCTCGCCGCCATCAATGGTGGTGCGGTGGCTGCGGTTCCGGGTGTTGACGCCAAGTGGATCGCGGAATGTGCGAAGGATCTCGCGGCCAATCACGGCAATTCGCTGGTGGTGGCCGGTCAGCGCCAGCCGCTGGAAGTGCATTTGCTCGCGCAGGCGATCAATTCCGCCCTCGGTGCCATTGGCAACACGGTGAGCTTGCTCCCCGCTCTGGAATCCGCCAGTGGTGACCTTAAGAATTTTGACGGCACCGGTACGGACACGTTCGTTATTCTCGGTGGCAACCCGGTTTACAACCTGAGCTGGGCGCCGAAGGCCAAGCCTGCCAACGTGGTGCGCCTCGGCTATTACGAGGACGAAACCGCGCTCAAGTGCGACTGGACTTTCCCGGCCACTCATTATCTTGAATCCTGGGGTGACGCGATCACGAGCGATGGCATTACCGTTGCCGTGCAGCCGCTCATCCAGCCGCTGTTCGGCGGCTTGACGGAACTGGAATTTCTCGCCCGGCTCGCGGGTGAATCCGTTACGAATCCCCATGACATTGTCCGGGCCACGCTCGGGGCAGGGGATGAGGCGTGGAAGAAGATTTTGTTCAACGGCTATGTGGTGGATTCCGCCTCGGCCGGTATCGCCGCGAAATTCAGCGCCACCGCGCCGGAAGTCAAAGCGGTTGCGCCTTCCGCCAGCAGCCTCGAAGTGGTTTTCTACCGCGATGCGAAGGTGGACGACGGTCGTCTCGCCAACAATGGTTGGATGCAGGAACTGCCTGATCCCATCACCAAGATGACGTGGGACAACGCTGTTCTCGTGAGCCGCAAAACGGCGTCCGATCTCGGCGTGGCGAATGGCGACATTGTTGAAATTTCCCTGAAGGGACGCACCGTTTCCGGTCCCATCTGGGTGCAGCCTGGCATGGCCGATTATTCGCTCGGCTTGGCGCTGGGCTATGGCCGTGAAAACGCCGGCCGCGTCGGTACGGGTGTCGGTTTCAACGCCTACAAGATTTTCAGCGGCAGCTACGTGGAAAACGGTGCGGCCATTCGCAAGACCGGTGGTACCTACACGCTGGCCTGCACGCAGCATCACTGGTCCATGGAAGGCCGTCCGGCCGTGCGCGAGGGCAACCTCGAGCAGTTCGCGCAGGACTTCGACTTTACCAAGGGCTATTCCGAAGCGGCACCGCCGGTCGTGAAGTCGCTCTATCCCAACCCGCTCGATGAAGCCAAGAAGACGGCGCTGCATCAGTGGGGGATGACGATTGACCTCAACTCCTGCGTGGGTTGCGGCACTTGCGTGGTGGCCTGCCAGAGCGAAAATAACATTCCGATCGTCGGCAAAGACCAGGTCAGCCGCGGCCGCGAAATGCACTGGCTGCGCATTGACCGTTACTTCACCACCGAACCCTCCCGCCGCAAGCCGGCCGACGCGTTCCAGAAGGATGAGGACCAGCAATTTGAGCAGTGGATTGACGACGTGCAGGCGGTGAACCAGCCGATGCTGTGTCAGATGTGCGAAACGGCTCCTTGCGAAAGCGTTTGCCCCGTGAATGCCACGGTGCACGACCAGGAAGGTTTGAACGTGATGGCGTACAACCGTTGCATCGGTACGCGCTATTGTTCAAATAACTGCCCGTACAAGGTTCGTCGCTTTAACTATCTCGATTACAACAAGCGTCCGCTCACCGAACTCAAGGGCACACTGTACTCGACCACCCTCACACACAAGACCGACGGCAAGTGGGACTTGTTGCGCTGGTGGAACGATCCCAACAGCGGGATGCGCTCGGAAGATGAATGGGATCTCATCAAGCTCTCGAAGAATCCCGATGTGACCGTCCGCATGCGCGGTGTCATGGAAAAGTGCACCTATTGCACCCAGCGCATCGAGCAGGCCAAGATTTCGCAGAAGGCCAAGGCGGGCGCCTCGGACAACGTGCGGCTCAAGGAATCGGAAAAGACCGTGCCCAAGACCGCGTGCCAGCAGGCGTGCCCGGCCGGAGCGATTGTATTCGGCGATGTCAGCGACCCGGACAGCCAGGTGTCGCAATTGAAATTGCAGAAGCGGAATTACTCCGTGCTGGAAGAGCTTCTGACGAAGCCCCGCACGACGTATCTGGCCCGCATTCGCAATCCCAATCCGGACATGCCGGATTATCGCAACTGGCCTTACAGCCACGACGAATACGAACAGTTGAATGGCGGCTCCGCGGAAACTGAAAAGAAAGGGAACAGCTAATGTCTGACTCCCTGAACCAATTGAAGGCCTTGGCAGCGCCGGCGGAATTGCGCCGCGCACCGGTGGTCGAAAACAATCAAGGCCTCGGCTGGCTCACGGACAAGCTGTCCGCGTTCGCCGAAGGCAAGACGCCGCTGTGGTGGTGGATTCTGTTCATCCCCGCCGCGTTTGCCGCCACGGTCATATTCCCGACCTGCCTGTTCTATCAGGTGTTTACGGGCGTCGGCGTCTGGGGCAACAACCACCCGGTAATGTGGGGCCTCGACATCGTAAACTTCATCTGGTGGGTCGGTGTGGCTCACGCCGGCACATTGATTTCTGCGCTGCTGTTTCTTACGCGTCAGCATTGGCGCACCACCATCGGCCGCATGGCTGAGGCGATGACCGTGTTCTCCGTCATGATGGCGGGCCTGTATCCGGCCATTCACGTCGGCCGCGCCTGGTTCGACTGGTTCATGTTTCCCGTGCCGAACTCCAACGGACTCTGGCCGCAATTCCGTTCGCCGCTGATGTGGGACGTGTTCGCCGTTAATACCTATCTGACGGTTTCGACCCTGTTCTTTTTCATGGGCATGATCCCGGATTTTGCCGTGCTGCGGGACCGTTCGACCACCCGCGTCCGCAAGGGGATTTTCACCTTCCTGGCGATGGGTTGGACCGGTTCTGCCCGTCAGTGGCATCATTATGAAAAGGCCTACCTCGTGCTCTGCGGTTTGTGCACGCTGCTGGTCTTTACCGTGAGTTCCATCGTCGGTCTGGATTTTTGTACGGCGCAGATCGCCGGCTGGCATGCGACGATTTTCCCGCTGTATTTTGTAATCGGCGCCGTGTTCTGCGGCTTCGGCATGGTGTTGGTGATTCTTATTCCGCTCCGCAAATGGTGCGGTCTGGAACAGATCATCACCATGAGCCACATCGACAAGGTCGCCAAGCTGGCCTTGGTCAGCGGCTTGATCATTGATTACATCTACCTGATGGAGTTCTTCATCGCCTGGTACAGTGGCGATCAGTATGAACGCTGGGTGTTCGGTCATCGTCTGTTTGGTCATACCTATATGGTGTTGGGCTGGATGCTGATTGGCATCAACGTGGGTGTCACCCAGTTGCTCTGGTTCAAGAAAGTCCGCTCAAATTTGCTGTGGCTGTTTATCATCGGCGTGCTGATCAACATCGGCATGTGGTGCGAACGCTTCGTCATCGTGGTTGGTTCACTGTATCAGGAATTCCTGCCGTCGAACTGGGGCAAGTATATGCCTACCATGTGGGACATCGGTCTCTACATCGGCACGCTCGGCGCGTTTTTCATGCTCTATTTGCTGTTCGTGAAATTCCTGCCCATGATTGCGATTTCCGAAGTCAAGGGCGTCATGCCCGAAGCCGACCCGCATCACCGCCTTGGCGGTGCGCAGAAGGAGGACGGCCATGAGTGATAAAATCTACGGCCTGATGGCTGAATTCAATACGCCCGGCGACGTGCTGCGGGCCGCGAAGAAAGTCCGCGCCGCCGGTTACCACCGGTGGGACGTGTTCTCCCCGTTCCCGATTCACGGAATCGACAAGGTGATGGGGCTGAAGAATTCGCTGGTCGGCTGGGTCTCGCTTGCCATGGGTGGCGGGGCGTTCGTTTCCGGCTTCGTGCTGCTCTGGTTCAGCAATGCCTTTGATTATCCCCTGATCGTCGGCGGTAAGCCGATGTTCAGCGTGCCCATGACCTTTGTGCCCTCCTACATCCTCATGGTGATGGGTGGCGCGATCGGCGCACTCGTAGGCATGCTCGCCTTGAACCAGTTTCCACGCTTGCACCATCCGCTCCTGAACAAGGCACGGTTTGAGCTGGTGAGCCGCGACAAGTTTGTGATTGTGATCGGTTCCACGGACCCCGGGTTCTCCCTCACCGAAACGCGCAAGCTGCTGGAATCCGCCGGCGGCCAGAACGTTGACATTGTGGAGGACAAAGACTGATGCGCTACATCCTCTCCATCCTTTTGATCGGTGCCGCCTTGGGTGCGGTCGCAGTGGGCATTCTTGGCTTTCAAGGCCGGATGTCGCGCAAGCCGCCATTTGAACTGTTTCCGGACATGGACCGGCAGGCCAAACTGCGTCCCCAGGAACCGAACCACTTTTTCCCGAACGGCGTCAGCTCCCAGCTGGCTCCGGAAGGAACCGTCGCGCAGGGCACCCCCATCCAGACCGTGGACGGTCCGGTGTATGCCTTCGAAAATTCCCCGGTGAACACCGGTTGTGTCGCCGGTACGACCAACTTTGTGGAAACCAATCCGCTGGCGGTGAATGAAGCCCTGATTCGTCGCGGTCAGGACCGGTTTGATATCTATTGCTCGCCGTGCCATGGCCGGTTGGGTGATGGCAATGGCATTACCAAGAAATTGGGCGTGATGCCGGCCGTGGCCAACCTGCATGACAATCGCATCGTCAAACTGACCGATGGCGAGATTTTTAACACGATTACCCACGGCAAGGGTGTGATGGGCGCGGCGGGGCCGCTGATTCCCACCGCTGACCGTTGGGCTGTGGTCGCCTATGTGCGCGCCTTGCAATTGAGCTGGCTGGGCACGACCAATGACCTCTCGGCGGCCGAATCTGACCAATTGACGAAGCACTGAAATGACCAACGATTCCAATCAACCGGCTCCTTTGAACCTGTCCCGCTGGCAGGCCGCTCCCGGCCTGCTTATGGTCGTCGGCACGGTACTCTCTGCGTTCGGCCTATTCGCCAGCCCGCAGGAATTCGGTTTCTCCTGGCTGTTTGCCTTCATTTTCTACTACACCATCGCCCTCGGTGCGCTGTTCATGGTGCTCGTGCATCATCTGACGGACGCCGGCTGGTCCGTGGGTATCCGCCGTTTCTCCGAACATCTGGCCTCCTTGCTGGGCTGGCCTCTGGTAGCCATGTTCCTTCCGGTGGCGGCGCTGGCTCCGAAAATCTATTCCTGGATGTCGGTTCCCGCCAAGGAACACCTCATCGCCGCCAAGGCACCGGTGTTTACCACTCCCGGCTTTTATATCACCTCCGCGGTTTTCCTGGCCATCCTGTGGTTTCTGAGTTCCCGTCTGGCCAGCCTCTCGCTGGCGCAGGACAAGACGGGCGAGGCCAAGTTCACCCATAAGATGCGGTTTCATGCAGGGTGGGGGATTGTAGCTTTCGCGCTGGTCCTGACCTTCTCCGGCGCTCTGTGGGTCAAGGCCCTGCAATATCAATGGTACTCGGCCATGTATGGCGTATATTTCTTCGGCAGCAGCGTGTGGATCGGTTTGGCGACCATCTATGTGCTCACTGTCATTCTCCAGCGTCAGGGCTATCTGAAGGGTTTGGTGAAGGAGCATTATTATTACTACATCGGCGTGCTGCTGATGGGCTTCACCGTGTTTCAGGCGTATATCGAGTTCGCCCAATATTTCGTGGTGTGGAACGCCAACATGCCGGTGGAAACCTTCTGGTACCTTATCCGTGAAAACGGCAACTGGTGGACGATCAGCATCATTCTGATTTTTGGTCATTTCCTCCTCCCGTTCTTTCTGCTCCTGCCGCAGAAGATCAAGTCCAATGTCCGGGTGGTGGTGCCGATCTGCCTGTGGATGTGGTTGATGCACGCGCTGGATCTTGCTTATAACATTTTCCCGGCTTTGCACCCGCAAGGTTATCCGCTCAAATGGATCTGGCTGCCGCTCGCGGCGCTCGCTTTCCAGGGCGGTTTCCTGGGTCGTATTTTTGTGAAAAAACTGCACGCGAATCCGCCCTATCCCGCGAAGGATCCCCGCCTGCTGGAGGCAATGGGTGTGAACCCGCACCTCGCCAATGAACTGGCCGGTGCTGATGTGGGAGGTGCCCGATGAATTATAAAACCGCGAATAGCGCCTCCGGCGCCGCGCTGGGACTCATCATCGCCAGTGTGATTTTTGCCGTGCTCGCCGTGGTCGTCAAACTGGCCGTGGCGGTACCTGATATTGATGCCGACCGCGCTGACGCCCGCAGTCAGGCGTTGGCCGAAATTCACACCAACGAAATCGCTTCCCTGGCCAATGTCGGCTGGGTCGATGAATCCCGCGGCCTTGTCCGTTTGCCCATTGACTCCGCCATCCGTCTCGCCGCCCAAAAATGGCAGAACCCGGCTGCCGCCCGCGCCGACCTGAATGCGCGTGCCGAAGCTGCCGCTGCGCCCGCTCCCGCGGCCGCGCGCAAACCCAGTGCTTTTGAATGAACCCGATCGACAACAAATCCCCGGCCGCCTGCTCCAGCGAGATTGACGCCTCGTTGCGTGTGCCGCTGCTGGCGCTCTTTGGCGGTGCCGCCCTTTGGCTCGTCGTCGGTCTGGTGTTCGGCCTCCTTGCTGGCATCAAGTTTCATGCCCCCGACTTTTTGGGAGCCTGTCCGCTCATGACCTACGGCCGGCTCGCTCCGGCGGCCAATGATGCCGTCCTTTACGGTTTTGCGATCCCGGCCGCGCTCGGCGTGATCCTCTGGATTCTGTCCCGCCTCAGCGGCATGCCGGTGGCTTTACCCATTGTGCCCGTCGTGGCGGCCAACATCTGGAACCTCGGTGTGCTTGTTGGCACGGTTGGCATTCTGATCGGTGAAAGCACCGGTTACCCTTGGCTTGAATATCCCCGTGCGGCGGCCGTGCTGCTGTTTGCCGCTTTCCTGCTCATCGCAGTATCGGCGGCGGCCACCTTCGGCTGGCGCCGTCAGCGCGAGCTGTTCCCGGCCCACTGGTTCCTGTTTGCCGCCTTGCTGTGGTTTCCTTGGATTTACTCCAGCGCCAATCTGTTCCTGACCGCCGTGCACGTGCCGCGTGGCATGGTACAGGCTGTGATTGACTGGTGGTTTGGTAACAACCTCTTGTTCGTCTGGCTGTCGCTTGCCGGTATCGGCATTGCCTTCTATTTCCTGCCTAAAATCGGCGGCCGTCCGCTGGCCAGCTCCGGTTACGCGTTGTTTGGCTTTCTCACCCTGATGTTCTTCGGTTCTTGGGTTGGCATTCCAGTGGGGGCTCCAGTGCCTGCCTGGCTGCCGACCGTCAGCTCCGTTGCCGCCATGCTTTCCATACCGGCGGTGATCGCCATTGTGATTGTTGGTCTGCGCACCGCCTGCGGTGCCAAGGCGGTTTGCCGTGGCGGACCGTTTTGCTTCATGTGGTTCGGTCTCGTGAGCTTTTTCCTCGGCAGCATCCTCTATCTGATCACTGGTTGCCCACACTTCGGCCATCTGGTGCAGTTCACCTGGTACGGGGTTGGCCAGACGCAACTGACGCTGCTCGGTTTCTTCGTGATGGTTGTCTTGGGCGGCATCTATGAAATTCTGTCCAATACCACCGGCTTGGAACTGCCTTTCCCGAAACTGGGCAAGGCTCATTTCTATCTGGCCATGCTCGGTGTGCTGCTGTACGCCGTACCGTTGCTGATCGGCGGGGTGGAGCAGGGGATTCGATTGCAAAATCCGGCCGTGCCGTTTGCCGACGCCAATACGGCCGCGTTGCTCTGGCTGCGCATCAGTTCCACGGGGCAGCTGTTGCTTATCCTGGGTTCGCTGTTGCTGGCTCTCAATATTTTCGTCATGACGATCAAGTGGAAAATCGCGCTGGGTAAATCCCTGTTCGCAGCGGTCACCGCGCCCCTGCCGGTCACGGAGGTGAAAGCGTGAAAACCGGTATCGGAGTATTTATTGCGGCCTTTGCCGCGCTCGGGGCCTCCTGGGCCGGCTTCGTGCTGGCACCGGCCCTGCAACTCGGCGGCACCAAGGTGACCACCGTGCTGAATTCCACCGACGCGTATCCCGTCCAGCGGCCTGGTGAGGCCGCCCTCGGCTTGCAGGTCTATCGCGCCAATGGTTGCGCCGCCTGCCATACCCAGCAGGTGCAGCAGGATGGCACGTCCTTTGAAGTTGTGCTGACCGGCGCGGGCAAAGACCCCGTTTCCGTCAGCAATCTGGCCGCCGGTTTGAAACTCACCGGCCTGACCAAGGAAGCGGCCGACGCCGCGGCCAAGTCCCTCGCCGATGCCGGTGGCAAGACCGAGACGCATCTGAGCGGCACCGGTGCTGATATTTCACGCGGCTGGGGTTCCCGTCACAGTGTGGCGGTGGATTTCCTTTACGACGCCCCGGTTCAGCCCGGCAGTCTGCGCGCCGGTCCCGACCTGACCAACATCGGCGCCCGGGCGGCCGATGCCAACTGGCAGCTCGTGCATCTCTACGCGCCGCGTGCCATCGTCAAGGATTCGACCATGCCGTCGTTCGCCTATCTGTTTGAAGTGCGTCCGGCCACCGGCTCCGCCGAGGCGCTGAAACTGCCCGCCGGTTTTGCCGCCCCGGCCGGTTCGGAAGTGGTTCCCACCCCGGCAGCCAAACAACTGGCCGCTTACCTTTTGAGTCTGCATGCGGATGCGCCGTTGTACGAAGCCCCGTATTCGCAGCTTGCCAAGCCATGAGCGAAGATAACCAAAAAAATTGCGGCGGGAATTCACCGGGCGAACCCGCGGCCACCCGCTCGAATGCGCCGATGTGGATCATTGTCGCCACCCTGACGCTGCTGTTCCTCGGCGGAGTTTATTTCGACCGTCACAGCGGTTGGTTTAATCCCCGCGTTTACGCCCCCTACCAGTCTGCCGACCAGCTCGAAGCCTATCAGCCCAAGTCCGGTGCCGCCGCCGCCTTCGCCAAGGGCAAGGGCGTTTACGAATCCGTCTGCGGCATCTGCCACGGTGCCGACGGTCTCGGCAAACCCGGCATGGCCCCGCCGCTCGCGGGTTCCGAATGGGTCATTACCAAAGGCTACAATCGCCTTTCCCATGTGCCGCTCGAAGGCCTCAACGGGGCCATCTCGGTGGAAGGCAAGGACTGGACCATGGCCATGGCCGCGATGGGCGCCGCCCTTCCCGATGATGATCTCGCCGCCGTGCTGACTTACATTCGCGGTTCCTGGGGTAACAAAGCCGGCGAAGTGACCGGCGACGAAATCAAAAAGATTCGCGCCGACCTTGGCAAGAATCCCGCCCCCGCCACCAGCGACCAGCTCAAGGCGATGCCCGAATAATCCGTCGCGCAATATTCTCTTTCAAGAAAAGTCCCGCATTTATTTGCGGGGCTTTTTTATTTAACCACAAAGAACGCATAGAACGCAAAGAAGGGAGGAAAGAACCGGTTTCAGAAGTTGGGGACTGCACTCTGCCCCAAGTAGCAATGCCGCCAATCCCTTCGGCCTTTCCCATCTCTGTGCTCTCTGCGTTCTCTGTGGTTAATTTCCTGTGTTTTTCGGAGCAATTCCCGCATCCCCGGCCTTGGTATTCACTGACTGCAATAGCTTTTCCGTGGGCCGCGAGACAATCACACTCTCGAACAGCGTCGAGTTAAGCACGGCATTGTTATGTCCCGTCACGGCCAGACCGGCCTGCAGGGTTTTACCCATCGGCACTGTTACCGAGCCGGCGGCGATCCAGTTGGTACCATCTGCCGAAATATAGCCGGAGAACAGATCCTTGTTGCGGATGAGTTTTAACCAATGCGGCAACTTGGAGAGCGGACCGTCCGCGCTGAGCGTGCCGTTGTCCGCTTGGGACCGGGATTGAAACACCGCCCCCCCCTGGCCCGTCAACGCCAGAAACGCATAGCGTGCACCAGCTGAATTGTTTTCCCGGAACATGATGCCCGCCTTGCACCACGGATCCGTATATTGCACGGAAACCACGCGCGCCACGATCACTCCGTCGCCCGCCAATGGTTTGCTCGCGAAATGGAAGGCATCCGCGTTTTCCCAGATGTCGCTGCCCGAAGCGAGCAGGTTGAACCGGCCGTTCAGATAACTGGCCTCGCCGGAAACGCCCACCGCGCCGACATCCGTGTCGCTCCAGCCCCGGGGCAGGGAAGTGGTCACCGGCGGCAGCGACGCTATCCATTTGCCGATCACCGCCACGGCCTTGGCATCTACCACGTTTTTGCCGAGTGGCGGCATCTGGCCTTCGCCCACAATGCTGATACGGTGAAACAGAATGGACTTGTTCGTGTCCCCGGGAACTATCACCTTCGCGCCGGCAATGCCCAGTTGGTTCGCCACCGGGCCGTTGATGAGATTCTGTTTCTGTAGCGGCGTGTCGAAGCGCGCGTCAAAGAACGCGCCCGCGCCGCCCGGACGATGGCATTGTGAGCAGTTGGCATCCAGATAGGAACGCACCCGCAATTCCATGGCCACGGCGGCATTGGTAATGCTGTAAAGGCGTGGATAGCGGTAAATTTTTCGCTCATCAAATGCCTTGTCGAACAGGCCGATGTGGCCGAGCGCGCGCAACTGGTTATCCGTAATGCCCGTGGGATATTTGTAATCCCCGTTCAACTGGCGCGTGTTGATGCCCAGCACCCCGCCGGACGCCGTGGTATGGCACGTCAGACAGTCCTGCCGTCCCGGATAAAACCAGTGCTGCATGCGTGTGCCATTCGTGGTGGCAATGGCAATGTCCTCCGTGAATCCCGTGGTGACCAGGTCGGCATCTGTGTGATCCTCGCGCCATTTATAAGTGGCGCCATACACCGCGCCATTGGTGTCCCGCACCATGATCCGCGTTTCCAGCCGGCGCAGGATTTTCGGATTCGTGTCATCCACCGGCAAATCGAAATGTTTGACGAACACCGAGCCGGATGGAAACGCCCATTCACCCGTCGCTGTAAAGCCAACCACCGTTCCGGCGGGTATGGTCATCCACCGGGTTTTTACTGCGTTATCCGACCACAACATCGAATTGACCCCATAGGGAATCAAGGCGGACCCCGGTTGTAGCGTGGCCAGGTCCGCAAACACCCCGGTTTGCGAGAGCAGTTTGGGCAGCGTTCGCGCTGGCGGGGGCGGACCGCCCCGCTTCAGCTTGAAGATTCCGCCGCCGATGCTGCTCATCTGGCAGAAATAAAGTTCGCCGGCCGCGTCTGTGCCGAAGGACGAAAGTCCCGTGTAATCCGTTCCCGAATTTGGCCCCGTGCCCTTGGGCATCACGCACAGCACTGTCTTTTTGAACGGCGTCGCCGTTTCATCCAGCGCCCAGATGATGCGCAGGACGTTGTCGCCGAAAATGTATTTGCCGCCGAGGTCATGCGCAAATTCGCTGCCGCGATACACGTACCCACCAATCACTGCGCGTCCGTCCGTGTGCGGATAATCCAGCACCGGCCCGCGGCTGATGCCAAGGTACGGTGCCTCCATTTTGCCCAGATTGCCTTCGCAACGGTTCCACTGGAAATTCAGGCCGGACTCGCCTGGCTCAATGGCATCAATCTCCTCGCGCGAACTTTCGCCCACATCTCCGATGAAAATCCGGCCCGTCGGCGGGTCAATCGTCATGCGATGCGGACTTCGCAAGCCCAGGCAGAAAAATTCCTCCAGCACATTCGTCTGCCCAACGAACGGATTGTCGTTTGGAATGAAATAATTTGCCGTGAATCCGCCCGTCGGCTGGCGCGGAGCTGGATGGCTGATGCTCCCACCCCGGCAATCCACATCAATCCGGAACACGCCCGAGTACAGGCTCTTGGTAATGATCTGGTCATTGTCGCCCACTGAATTGTCGCCGTCCGTCCAGTAAAGAAACCCGTTCTGCGGATGGAAGAAGATGCCGCCGCCGTGATGCCACACGGTCTGGTTTGTGAGATCCACAAAGGTGGCAACTGAAGCGGGCAGGGCGACCGCATTGGCATCCAGCGTATAGCGTTCCAACCGGTCATGGTAGGTGTCCGGCAGGTTGGGCACCGGCCGGGTCGTTGGACTGCCCGCCACCGTGCCCGGCTTCACCCAGGTATAATAGACGAACATCAGATGATTCGTGGCAAACCCGGGATGAAACGCCACCCCCAGCAACCCGGAATCATCCCAGCCCTGACACTGGTTGCTGACGTCCAGCACCAGCTTCTTTTCGCTCACGTCCGGTGAATTCTTGAACAGCCACACCCGACCCTCGCGTTCCCACACGCATAATTCATCCGTACCCGGCACCGAGGTGAGCCCCACGCTGTTGGTAAAGAGCAGATTGGTAAACGCATTCACCGCCGACCAATTGCCCGAAATGGTCGGTGCCACCTCCGGCAAAACGCCGTTCAGGAAGGCGCCGGTTGGCTGGCGACCGGTCAGCCCATAAGGCCGGGCGAATATGGGGACAGTGAAGCCGGCGAGCAACGCGATCAGGACCAGCGTCCGGCACGGCACGAGAAAGAATAAAGACAACTTTTTCACCCAGAAACGGCAACAATCTTCTCCTTATCATGCCTGCCGTCAAACTGTTTAATGTGAATTTATGATCATTGGGGTGCCTTTGGTTTTTAGCGTTGCCTTGAGGAGGCACGATAAGGCTTGATTGCTGGTGTTTTTGCCTTGATTGGGCGGGTGGGGCAACCGCGAAATGCGCAAACCACGCGAACAAAGAACTCCGCCAAGGAATTTGACCGCGGATTGGCGCAGATGAACGCCGATAGGGAAGGACGGGAAGCTCCAAATTCCGACCTCCATGCCTCCAACAGACGGGTGCGCGCTGTACTTTCGGCGTTTGCCTTGATGAGCCGTGATCATGCACGATTGCTGGGGTTTTTGCCTTGATGGTGCCTTGAGGGAGGGGTGGTGGCCCGAGTTTTAACGCAGAGGCGCAGGCGCAAAGGGGGGGCGGGTAGGTTTTCCGCCGGTTGGTAAAGAGCAGGGGAGGCGGTGGCAGACCGGGCGCTATTATTCTATATGGTGGTATAACACCTCCAGCCCGGTCGGTTTGCGGGGGCGCGATTCTTGAGTGGAGGGCCGATGGCATGATGGTGTTTTGTTTTTATCGGATGCCTTGATTAGGCACGATGAGGCTTGATTGTTGGGGTTTTTGCCTTGATTGGGCAGGGGGACGGAAGCTCCAAATTCCAACCTCCAAGCTCCAGAGGAGTTATAAACACCAAGCCTCCAACAGACGGGAGCGTGCTGAACTTTCGGCATTTGCCTTGATGAGCCTTGATCATGCACGATTGCAGGGGTTTTTGCCTTGATTGGCGGTTTGATGATCCTTGATTGGCAGTCTGAGGTTGGTGGTCGTGCGGATGCAATGCGGCGATTCGGGCGCAGGGCAGGGGCGCGGGTGACATCGTTGGATTTGGGCAAAGAGGTAGCGCGGCAGAGCGATGGCTCTGCCCGTTCTCGCGTGGCTGGCAACCAGATTGCGGGCGGTATGGCAATGTCCAATGCCGAAGGTCAAACGCCAAATTCGGCCCGGTATTTGATGGTCTGGCTTTGGTAACCATGTATACTCATCCGGAAGCAATATAGCACAGGTTGGGAAAAGTCAAAGGGCGGTACTTGACGGGGTGTACATGCCTTAACGAGGGACCAAAGGACAAAAGTGACCGGCCAGGGACAGCGCGGTCTGCTGTTCGACCCGGCGCGGCACGATGGTCCGATTTTGCCCGGTTTTTTGCCCATGGCTGCGGAGTTTTTCCCCGGAATCCCCGGTAACTGCCAAGGCCGGGTTCATTGGTGGTGGATGCCCCCCGGCGTATTTTGCTTGCGCTCAGGGCCATAGCGTAGCAGTTTTTGCCACATGAACCGCTCTGCAACGAGCCTTCGCGCCAGCCGGCCGACCAATAATCACTGGTTGGGATTCGCAGCCAAGGGTTAGGCGGCATGGCACTGTGAAAGCAAAGATCACAAAAATCCTTTTGCTCCTTTCGGTCATCGTTTTAAGCGGATGCCTCTCGGCAAATCCCGAGAAAGCGCTGCGAATCATCGGGCAGTGGATTCCGCCCGGCACGCCCCAGGCGGAAGCCATCCTGATCATGAAGCAGCACGGCTATGATGGCGGGCAATGTGGCTCAGCCAGAAGGCAGCCAAAAGGTGAGACGATTTTTTGCTTTTGGCATGACACCAAAATCCTGAAAAATTCGCGCTATTTCTTCGTTCACTTTAAAAACGGAAAGGTCGCCACCCTCGAGGGTTGGAGAACGGATAACTATTTCTTCGATTTTTTGGGAAGCCCAACTTCGTCAGGATGATGATGCACTAGATATATTTTCCTTGTGCCAGGATCTCGGGCGGAGTAGGTTTTCCAATGTGAACCGCTCCCAAACGGGACTTCCGATCGGCCACCATTGCAAACACATGAATAAGTTTCCAAAGCAGTTTCGCGGTGGTGACGCTGTCACCGAGTATGAGGACCGTTACCGACGCTCTGATGTTCCACCACTTGAAGTTGCTCCGCCGCTTGACCTGTTTCCATCACTGCCAACACTTGACGGTTTTACTCCACCTCTTAGATGGGAGCATCCATGGCCATTCGGTGACCGTGCGGGCGTTTACTTGGTTTACTCTAATTCGTTCGACCTGATCTACGTCGGCAAGGCTCAGAGACTCACATCGCGTCTTTACGACTATTTTGGAGAAGGTGATGTCTGCGAAGTTCGGCACAATAATTGGCCCCAGCCACCTCGATTTGTTATAAATATTGCAGTGCCATCAAATATGACATTCGAGGCGCCGGCCCTCGAAGCTTATTTGATAAGAGAACTGCAGCCCATTCGGAATATTAGTGGCAAATAACCGAACCGCATCATAAATAGAATGAAAAGGCAGAAACCTGCCGTCAAAAGCAGGTTATTCTCAGAAATTAAGCAGGGCACGTCCGCATAGTATTTTCGGAGTGACGGAATGTGACCGGGTTATCACCTTATGCCCTTTCCACACGGCTGCTTCTTTGTAGCTGTTTATAGGAAACGGATATATTAAGCCGATCTAAGCCTGCTCTGCGACGAGTGAACGATTCGTGGCTTTGTTGGTATGAACATTTTTTGCCCTTGAACCCTGAACAGGAATAATTGGAGGGCATGTGACGGACTCCATTTTTCTCGCCCTCGCAAAAATTCCCGGACGCACGATCAGCGGTCAAACGCTGGCGTACCGGTCATACCGAATGCCGGGTATTTTGTTTGGGATTTTAATTAACAGAAAATTTAATTGATTAATTTTACTATGAATCTAGTTTCTAATGGTTTGTCCGCCCCATAAAACACCTGCATTTTACAATTAATTAAGTTGGTGTTCATGGGGTTGAATGAACAACCCAAAGAATTTTCGAGAGTCCATGTCTCCTTGGCGGAAATAGTTATTCCAAGCCCCCTCCGTGATATTTCTGCCATTTCTAAATAATATGCCACTGGAAAATCTTTATCCGCACTGCGAATTGACTGCAGAGCAAACCCAGCCGATGAAAATTCCGCAGTCGAAAAAAAACGAATTGATAATGGTTCGGTAGATTTATCGCCATCATTCGCTAAGAATAGTGGTTCTGGTGGAAAGGCAGATCCGTTTCGCACCTCATAAACTTTTCCGTCCAGTGGCCCATTGGGCGTAAATATTCGTAGCATTGGTCTTTTTAATGCTTCTCCTGAAAGAGCTTGGAATTTTCGATCCATATCACTAACTGCAAAATCAACTGTAGCTTGCATGTCCTTTGTCGAATCACG
>CAIJGS010000278.1 GCA_903820285.1 uncultured Verrucomicrobia subdivision 3 bacterium
GTTGAGACAAGACAAATCGGCCGGAATTCATGGCCAAAAGCTTGCCCGGAATTCAAAAGCGTCACATCTGTTTTTATCAGCAACCAGCTCATTCTAATTATGTTTTACAAACCAAACAACCGCTCAACCGGACACCCCTGATACCGTATATGTAATTGGGTGGAATGCAATTTCGGGCACACCGCAAGGAGCTGCGGCAGGTGGAGCGGACATCGGCTGGTCTGCTCCCTTTAGCTACACCGCTGGCAATCCTAACGGCCTTCCGCCCAGCTCACCGCAGACGTTCTCTACCTCGGTTACCCCCTTTGGCGTCGGCTCTATGATAATACCCGAACCCAGCACCCTCGCCCTCACCGGCATGGGGCTCGCCTCGCTGCTGGCTTTCCGCCGCCGGCATAATAGCAAGTAAACCTGGTTTGATTGAGTCAAAAACCCCGACCAAAAACGGTCGGGGTTTTCCTTTTTAGGGCCGGGGATCGGGATTCACAGAAGGAAACGAAGGCAACAAAGAACCTTCGTTCTCTTCGCGAGCTTCTGTTCAAAAATTATAAATAAATTGGCCTCGGTGTATGGCTAAACGTACTTCCCCAAAAACGGTTTCAGGCTGGCGATGGTTTTCTTCGGCCAGACTTTGCGGTCGGTCAGGAAGGAATTTTTCAGGGCGGCATGACACTTCCAGTTCGGCTCGGCCGGGATTTGCGGGATGACGGCGACGACCACTTTCTTGGCGGCGTCCGCGTTGCGGTGGAGGTTTGCCAGGATCACTTCCAGGGTCACATGCTCGTCTTCCTTCCAACAGTCGTAATCGGTGGCCATGGCCATGGTGGCGTAGGCGATCTCCGCCTCGCGGGCGCACTTGGCTTCGCCCAGATTGGTCATGCCAATGACATCATAGCCGGCGCGGTGGTTGGTGAGGGATTCGGCGCGGGTGCTGAAGGCGGGGCCTTCCATGCACACGTAGGTGCCGCCATCATGGGCGGTGGCGCCGGTGGCCTTGGCGGATTTCAGAATGAGCTGCCGCAATTCTTCGCACACCGGCTGGGCAAAGGAAACATGCGCCACAATGCCGCGCCCGAAAAAGGTGTGGTTGGCGGATTGTTTGGTGCGGTCGAAAAACTGATTAATGACGACGATGTCGCACGGTTTATATTTTTCCTGGAGCGAGCCGACGGCGCTCACGCTGATGATCCACTGTACGCCGAGTTTTTTCATGCCCCAGATGTTGGCGCGATGATTTAGCTCGCTGGGCAGGAGCTTGTGACCGCGGCCATGGCGCGGCAGGAACACGACATCGCGCCCCGCGATTTTGCCGGTAAGATAATCATCAGACGGCGCGCCAAACGGCGTTTTGACCTTCACCCATTTCTGTTGGGTGAAACCTTCGATGTGATAGAGCCCCGTGCCGCCGATGATGCCGATCCGATGTTTTGACATGGGGCGATTCTGCCGCGTGGCTTCCGGGTTTGCCAGTGTTTTCTCGACTGGCGTTTTTCGCAAAAAGAATTACGATGGCGGCATGGAACTGTTTAAAAAGATTCTCAAAATTGCCGTGCAGGGCGGCGCGTCGGACATCCATATCAAAACGGGCACGCCCGTGGTGTTTCGGATCAACCGCGAATTGATCACCATTGAATGTCCGGTGCCGACGGAACAGTGGCTGAACCAGGTGGTGGAAACCATTACGCCGGTGCACCTGAAAAAACGCCTCGAAGAAGAGCGCGAAGTGGACTTCTCCTATTACGTGCCGGACCTGGGCCGGTTCCGGACCAATCTTTTCCAGCAGCGCGGCCAGTGGGCGCTCGCCATGCGCTATGTCAAAAGTCAGATTGCCAGCTTTGAAGAGCTCGGCCTGCTCGAGCAGATCAAGACCATCGCCGAGGAGCATCGCGGCATCATCCTGGTGGCGGGGTCCACGGGGTCTGGCAAATCCACGACCCTCGCGGCCATGCTGGAGCACATCAACGCCAATTTCAAACGGCATGTCATCACGCTGGAAGATCCCATTGAGTTTGTCTTCGAAGACAACCAGTGCGTGATCGAACAGCGCGAAGTGGGGCTGGACACCATGTCCTTCCACCATGCCCTCAAACACGTTTTGCGTCAGGACCCGGACATTATCATGCTCGGGGAAATGCGCGATGACGTCACGTTTGGTGCCGCCATGAGCGCCGCCGATACCGGCCACTTGGTTATTTCCACGCTGCACACCACCACGGCCGCGCAGTCCATCACCCGTATTCTCGACTTCTTCAAGGCCGATGAGCGCGAACAGGTGCGCCGCCAGCTCGCCGGCACATTGCGCGCCGTGATCTGCCAGCGCATGGTGCCCACGATTGACGGCAGGATGACGCCGGCCTTGGAAATCCTGGTCAATTCCCCCCTCGTCCGGAAAATGCTCGAGGAAAACCGCCTGGATAAACTCACCCTCGCCATTGAAACCGGCGGCGACGATGGCATGGTTACCTTTAACCAGTCGTTGTTCAACCTGGTGAAATCCGGGCGCATCACCGAGAAGGAAGCCCTCGCCAAGGCCAGCAATCCGCAGGCGCTGGAAATGAATTTCAAGGGCATCTTCCTGAACGAAGGCGGCCGGATCGTGCAATAAAACCGGTGCCTTGGGCGCATAAAATCGCCATTGACTCAAAACCGACTGTCCTTATCGTATTTGCATGCGGCTGTCCAAAAAAACCGATTATGCCCTCCGGGCGATGTTCACCTTGGTGGAACATTACGGCGGCGCGCCCATTCCCATCCGGGAACTGGCACGGCGCAACGATGTGCCCAAGCGGTTTCTGGAGCAGATCATGCTCGCGCTGAAGTCGCAGGGCTGGGTGGATAGCGTGGCCGGCATTCGCGGGGGTTATCTGCTCGCCAAAAACCCGGCCAAAATCACCATGGGCGAGATCGTCCGGCACTTTGACGGCATCCTGGCCCCGATTGACTGTGTCTCGGTCACCGGCTATCGCCGATGTTCCCAGGAGTCCGTGTGCCGCTTTCGCCGGGTCTTTTTCGATGCCCGGAACTACGTGGCCAATCTGATGGACCGTTCCACCTTGGCGGAGGTGGCCAAAGGCACGCCTTTGTCGAAACAGGAAATTACCATCGACTTCATGGGTGGCGAGGGGATTTGAATAATTTTTAAATTCGCTGTTGACTTGCCCGGTCTTTGGGAGATAATAACGACACATTAAGTCGTTTATATAAAAACGACGCTGGCAGCGGGGTAGCGCAGTCAGTTTTGATTTTTTTTAATTTAAATAACGACGACAAGAGTCGCATATAGAAACGTGCGGAAATAATTTTCAGCCATGAGTGCCACGATCATTAAAAACGGTTCCGAAACCAACGAAAAGCAAGCCTGGCTGGAAGTCGTGCAACAGCACGTCGGCAGCCTCCGCTACGGGGTCGTGCAGATTGTCATCCACGATTCGCAGGTAACGCAGATTGAAAAGACCGAACGCGTGCGTCTGGACAAGGCGCAGGCGCGGGGAAACTGATGGCGAAATTTTGCAGCAGCCGGATCAACCAAAAAACAAACAACTGACCGTATCAACGGAAGTCTAACCAAGATGAAACTGAAGAATATCAACTGGACGTGGATCATTACCGGAACTTTGGGGGTGCAATTCGCCTGCACGGCGTTTGCGGCCGAAGACGGGGATATTGAACTGTTGAAGAAGCAGATCCAGGAACTGGACCAGAAGGTCCGCATTCTGGAACGCGAACGCGAAATTGACCAGGATGGTGCCGCCGCCGCGGCCAAGGCCGCGCCCAAGCTCACTTTGGGTGGCAACGGTTTCAGCTTCGCCTCGGCGGATTCCAACTACGTCGCCCAGTTGCATGGCGTGGTGCAGTTCGACTCCCGCACTTTTTTCCATGATGGCGGCCTGAATGGCAATGACGGGTTCCTGATCCGCCGGGCCCGGCCGATTCTCTCCGGCACGTTTTATCACGATTTTGATTATATGTTCGTCCCGGATTTTGGCGGCAGCACCGTCCAGATCCAGGATGCCTATGTGAATTACCGGTACAATCCGGCGCTCCAGTTGGAGGTGGGCAAATTCAAATCGCCCATTGGGCTGGAACAGTTGCAGGCGGATGCCAATACCACTTTCAACGAGCGTTCGATCGTCACCGATCTGGTGCCGAACCGCGACCTGGGCGTGGAACTTCACGGCGATGTTCTCGATGGCCGGGCCAGCTATGCGGTGGGTGTTTTCAACGGCGCCCCGGATTATAATGGCACCTCCACCAATCAATCGTTTCAGGATTACAAGGCGCTGGTTGGCCGGGTGTTTTTCCAGCCGTGGAAAAATTCCACGGTGGACGCCGTGCGCGGCCTTGGTTTTGGCGTGGCTGGCAGCTATGAAGCCGATCATCCCACGGGGATCACGGGTTTGACGCCGGGCTACACCACGGACGGTCAGCAGAAATTTTTCACCTACAGTTCCGGATCGACGGCCAATGGCACCCACTGGCGGGTTTCCCCCCAGGCTTACTATTACTACGGTCCGTTTGGCCTGCTGGCGGAATATGCCATTTCCGATCAGCGCGTCTCCAAGAATGGTGCGACCGCCAGCATCAGCAACGATGCTTGGGAACTCACCGGCTCCTGGCTGTTGACAGGGGAAGATGCCACTTACACCGGGGTGACTCCGTTGCATCCGTTTGATCCGCGCAGCAATCAATGGGGCGCCTGGCAGGTGGTGGCCCGGTTTGGTGAGCTGTCGGTCGATGACGCGGCCTTTACAAAAGGTTTTGCCAGTTCGTCCGCCTCCGCCAACAAAGCGCAGGCGTGGTCGGTGGGGCTCGACTGGTTTCTGAACAAGAATTTGCGCGCCAACGTGAGCTATTCACACACCGTTTTCTCCGGCTACAACGGGGCTACGTCAGGTATCTCGCAGCCGGAAAACGTTTTGTTCTCCCGCCTGCAACTCGCGTTCTAAGCATGACTGGACACACCAGAATCTTATCCATGAAAACACTGTTTAATCTCGCTCTCGTTGCCTTGCTCGCGGTTTCCGCGTCGGCCAAGGAAGTCAAATTGCTGAACGTTTCGTACGATCCCACGCGGGAGCTGTATCAGGAATACAATGCCGCCTTCATCAAGTATTGGAAAACCAAGACGGGTGATGACGTGACGGTTGCGCAATCGCACGGCGGCTCCGGCAAGCAGGCCCAGTCCGTGATCAACAGTCTGGATGCGGATGTCGTCACGCTGGCGCTGGCGTATGACATTGACGCCATTGCCCAAGTGCACAAGCTGCCCGCTGACTGGCAGAAAAAGCTGCCCAATAACAGCACGCCCTATACCTCCACCATTGTGTTTCTGGTCCGCAAGGGCAATCCCAAGGGCATCAAAGATTGGGATGATGTGGTGAAGCCGGGGGTTAGCGTCGTGGTGGCCAGCCCGAAAACATCTGGCGGTGCCCGCTGGGCGTATCTGGCGGCGTGGGCCTATGCCTTGGAAACCAAGGGTCATGACGAAGCGGCCGCGCGCGAATTCATTACCAAGCTATACAAGAACGTGCCGGTGCTGGATTCCGGCGCGCGCGGTTCCACCATCACCTTTGCCCAGCATGAAATCGGCGACGTACTGCTGGCCTGGGAAAATGAGGCGCATCTGGTGCTGAAGGAATTCGGCGCGGACAAGTTTGAGATCGTCACACCGTCCATCAGCGTGCTCGCCGAACCGCCGGTGGCGGTAGTGGAGAAGTATGCCCGCAAACACGGCAACGCCGAGGTGGCCAAGGCATATCTGGAATATCTCTATTCGGACGAAGGCCAGGACATTGCCGGGAAGAATTTTTACCGTCCGCGCAATGAAAAGGCCGCCGCCAAGTATGCCAGCCAGTTTGCCAGCCTGAAGCTGGTGACGGTGGACCAGGAATTCGGCGGCTGGCAGGCTGCGCAGGCGAAGCACTTTGCCGATGGCGGCATCTTTGACCAGATCTTTCAGCCATGAATTTGTTGTTGCTGATCCGCAGGGCGGCGGTCTGACCGGTTCTGCCAGGCCGCCGTCCCTGTACAAAAACTTTTAAAACTTATGTCCGTCGCCACGCTCGTCAAACCTGCTTCCAAACTGGCGGCCGCCCGCCGCCGGGCCATCGCCGACTTCCTGGCCCCGCTGGATCGGCTGGCCGCAACCTCACCGAACCTGGTCGTGAACCATGACGCCCGGTTTGAGCATGGTGAGGAATCTTACAAATTACCGCGTTACCTGTTTGTCGGCCCGCGCGGTGGCGATACGCCCATCCGCATCGGCATCTTCGCCGGCATCCACGGCGATGAACCGGAAGGTGTTCACGCCCTCATCCAGTTTATCCAGATGCTCGACGCGCGGCCCGAACTGGCCACCGGCTATTACCTTTCGTTTTATCCCATCTGCAATCCGACGGGCTTTGAAGACAACACCCGCCATTCCCGGCGTGGCCGGGATCTGAACCGCGAATTCTGGCGCAACTCCGATGAGCCGGAAGTGCGCCTGCTGGAGGCCGAGTTGCAGTCGCGCTCGTTCCAGGGCGTCATTTCTCTGCACACGGATGACACCAGCGACGGCTTTTACGGCTTTGTGCGCGGAGCCACCCTGACCCGCCATCTGATTGAGCCTGCGCTGGCGGCCGCCGAGAAATTCCTGCCGCGCAATACGCGTCCCGTGATTGATGGCTTTCCCGCGCGGCGCGGGGTGATCAGCGATTGCTACGAAGGCGTGCTCAGCGCACCGCCGAAGATCCGGCCGCGCCCGTTTGAACTGATATTGGAAACGCCCAGCGCGCCGCCGGAATACCTGAAGCAATGCGCTTTTGCCGCCGCGTTGCAAACCATTCTGGTTGAATATCAGAAATTCATCGCTTACGCTCCCAACCTGTAAATCAAATAACTAACTCATCCTATGAGCCGTATCTATAACGACATCACCGAAACCATTGGCAACACACCGCTCGTGCGGCTGAACCGGACGGCGCAAGCCCACGGTGCTCTCGCCACCGTGCTGTTGAAACTCGAATTTTTCAATCCGCTCTCCAGCGTCAAGGACCGCATCGGCGTGGCCATGATTGACGACGCCCTCGCGGCCGGCAAAATCACCAAGGACACCGTCCTGATCGAACCTACCAGCGGCAACACCGGCATCGCGCTGGCGTTCGTGGCGGCGGCCAAGGGCCTGAAGCTCATTTTGACCATGCCCGAAACCATGAGCGTGGAACGCCGCAAGCTGCTCAAGATTTTGGGCGCGAAACTCGTTCTCACCGAAGGTGCCAAGGGTATGAAAGGCGCCATCGCCAAGGCCGAGGAACTGAACAAGCAGATTCCGAACAGCATCGTGCTCCAGCAATTCGCCAACCCCTCCAACCCGGCCATTCATCGCCGCACCACAGCTGAGGAAATCTGGCGCGATACGGGCGGCAAGGTGGACTTCGTCGTGGCCGGCGTCGGCACGGGCGGCACCATCACGGGGGTGGCGGAAGTGCTCAAGCAGCACAATCCCGCGTTCAAGGCCGTCGCGGTGGAACCGGTCAAGTCGCCGGTCATTTCCGGCGGCGCGCCGGGACCGCACAAGTTGCAGGGCATCGGCGCCGGTTTCATTCCCGCGAACCTGAACACCAAGATCGTGGACGAGGTCATCCAGGTGAACGAAGATGACTCCGGCCCCATCTCCAAGCAGGTCAATACGTTGGACGGCATCCCGATCGGCATTTCCAGCGGCGCGGCCGTCTGGGCGGCGCTGCAACTGGCCAAACGGCCGGAAAATGCGGGCAAGACCATCGTGGTCATTATTCCGTCCTCCAGTGAGCGTTATCTTTCGACCTGGCTGTTTGCGGATATTAATACCGATTCGGACGACATTAGCGGCTTGCTAACCGCCGTATAAAGCGGTTTCCTGTTCGGCTTATTCCAAATCGCTTTAAGATGGGATTAATTCGCTGGTCTTTTGGATTGCTGGCGGCGTTGCTCGCTCGTTACAGACCGTTGCGGGTATGCGCCTCGCTCGCGCCTTGCCAGCACTCCAAAATCCGGCGCGTCTTAATCCCATCTTGAAAGCGAATTGGAATTAATTACACGTGCCAGCCAAAAACATTGTCGGTAAAAAAACGCGGGTGTTGCCGGGCTTCCATCTGACGCTCGGCTACACCCTGCTGTATTTAAGTCTGATCGTGCTCATACCCCTGAGCGCGGTGGTGTGGAAGACCACGTCCCTCACCTGGCACGAGTTCTGGCAGGTGATTACCATGCCGCAAGCCATGGCAGCATACCGGTTGAGCTTCGGCGTTTCCTTCCTCGCCGCGCTGGTGAACGGCATCTTCGGTCTCATCGTGGCCTGGGTGCTGGTGCGCTACAACTTCTTCGGCAAACGCATTGTGGATGCCTTGGTGGACCTGCCGTTCGCGCTGCCCACGGCCGTGGCGGGTATCACGCTGGCATATATTTATGGGCCGCACGGCTGGATTGGCAGCGTGCTGGAACCCATGGGAATCAAGGTGGCCAATACGCGGCTGGGCATTTTTGTGGCCCTTACCTTTATTGGCCTGCCATTCATTGTCCGCACCGTCCAGCCGGTAATCGAGGATCTCGATCCGGAGTTGGAGGAAGCTGCCGCCAGCATGGGCGCGACCCGCTGGCAGACCTTTTGGCGCGTCATCTTTCCGGTGCTTTCGCCCGCGCTGCTCACGGGGTTTTCCCTTTCCTTTGCCCGGGCGCTGGGGGAATACGGGTCGGTGGTTTTCATCTCCAGCAACATTCCGATGAAAACGCAGATTCTGCCGCTGCTCATCATGAGCGAGATCGACGGCTTCCAGATTGGCAAGGCCACCGCGCTCGCGGTGGTGATGCTGGTGATTTCCTTTGTGCTGTTGCTGACCATCAACGTGCTCCAATGGTGGACCAGCCGCCATCAGCAACATAACTGACCATGTCTGCCATTCATTTGCCATCCCGCCAGGGCAACTCGCGCCACTCGACCACCGAGCCGGCGTGGGTGCGGCGTTCGCTCATTGCGATCGCCCTGCTGTTCATCGGCGCATTTCTGGTGGTGCCGCTGGCCTCGGTTTTCACCCAGGCTTTTGCCAAGGGGACGGGGTATTATTGGCAGGCCATCACCGACCCGCTGGCGGTGGCTTCCATCAAGCTCACGCTTCTCACCGCTGCCGTGGCCGTGCCACTGAACTGTGTTTTTGGCGTGGCGGCAGCGTGGGCGATTGCCAAGTTTGAGTTCCGGGGCAAGAGCCTGCTGCTCACGGCGATTGATCTGCCGTTTTCCATCTCGCCGGTCATCTCCGGTCTGATTTATGTGCTCGTCTTTGGCGGGCAGGGCTGGCTCGGCCTGTATCGCGATGCGGATCATCCGTGGTTTCCATGGTTCCAAACCTGGCTGAATGACCATGACATCAAAATCATTTACGCCGTGCCGGGCATTATTCTGGCCACCATCTTTGTGACCTTTCCGTTTGTGGCGCGCGAACTGATTCCGCTGATGCAGGCCCAGGGTCAGAGCGAGGAAGAGGCGGCGCGCGTGCTGGGGGCGAGCGGGTGGCAGACTTTCTGGCGCGTGACGCTGCCGAACATCAAGTGGGGTCTGCTCTATGGGATCATCCTGTGCAATGCCCGTGCGATGGGCGAGTTCGGCGCGGTCTCCGTGGTGAGCGGCCATATTCGCGGCGAGACGAACACCATTCCGCTGCACGTGGAAGTGCTGTACGATGGCTACGATTTCGCCGGCGCCTTTGCCGTGGCCTCGGTGCTCACGTTTCTGGCGCTGGTCACCCTGGCGGTGAAGACCTGGGTGGAACATAAAAATGCCGCCTTGCATGCGGCGACGGAAAAATCCTGATATCATCAATTTACTGGCATGAGTGTTGAAGTCCGCAATCTGATCAAAAAATTCGGCAATTTCACCGCGCTCGACAATGTGAGCCTCAAGGTGGAATCCGGCGAACTTGTCGCCTTGCTCGGGCCGTCCGGCTCCGGCAAGACGACCTTGCTGCGCATCATCGCGGGCCTGGAGTTTCCCGACAACCCGGAGGCCAGCGTGGCCTACTACGGCGAGGATGTCACCCGCGTTTCCGCCAGCCATCGCAAGGCCGGGTTTGCCTTCCAGCATTATGCCCTGTTCCGGCACATGAGCGTGTTTGAGAACATCGCCTTCGGCCTGCGCGTCCGTCCCGCCGCCACCCGGCCGAGCGATGCGGAGATCCGCCAGCGCGTGGACAAGCTCCTGAAACTGATCCAGCTCGAGCCACTGGCCAAACGCTTTCCCTCCCAACTTTCCGGTGGTCAGCGCCAGCGCGTGGCGCTGGCCCGGGCGCTCGCGGTCGAACCCAAGGTGCTGCTGCTCGACGAACCCTTTGGCGCCCTCGATGCCAAGGTGCGCAAGGAACTGCGCCGCTGGCTCCGCCAGTTGCATGATGAGATTCACATTACCACCCTGTTCGTGACGCATGACCAGGAGGAGGCGCTGGAAGTGGCCGACCGCGTGGCCATCCTGCGCGATGGCCGAATCGAACAGATCGGCACCCCCGAGGAGATATACGATCACCCCGCGTCGCCGTTCGTGTACGACTTTCTGGGTAACGTGAATCTTTTCAGCGGCCGCGTAAAGGACGGCGGTGTGGTCATCGGCGAAACCGAGTTTGACCTGCCCGGCAATACCGGCGAGGTCAACGCCGCCGCCGTGGCGTTTGTGCGTCCGCACGATATCCGCATCACCCGCGAACCATCCGGCACCAAGACTTTCCCCGCGCGGGTCATCCGCAGCAACGCCGCCGGTCCGGTGGCCAATCTGGAACTTGCGCGGCTTGATGGCGGCGATTCCTTCACCGTGCAACTGAGCAAGGAACTCTTTCAGGAACTGCAACCCAAGCCCGGCGAACAGGTTTATGTGGAACTGAAAAACGTGCGCGTCTTCTCCGAGGATTACTCGATCTGAGCGCGGCACAAAAGATTTTCAATTTTCAAATGCCAATGGCCAATTGGGGCGCTGACGGTGGGTGACTGGCGAGTCAAAGCCGACGCGGTCAGTGATTCCAAAGTGGTGGTGTAGTTGAATGTGAAGGTGTTTCAGCAAGCGGGTAGGTAATACACAGCTTCTCGGAGTTCTGGTGAATTATTTGCTTGTCCGTGGGGAATATCCGCCCGAGCTTATATGGAATATTCAGCATCAACATCATATGAAATTCATGAGCCGGAGCAGGCGGGCGGTTTTTGGTGGGCTGTTGGCCAGTTTGGTCGCGGGGTGGAATTGCGCTTTTGCGCAGGGGACGGCGTTTACCTATCAGGGGCGGTTGAGCGATACGAACGGACCGGTGAGCGGAAGTTTTGATGTGCAGTTTTCGCTGTATGCGACGAATGCCGGAGGGAATGCGGTGGCCGGGCCGGTGACGAATCTGGCGACGGCGGTGAGCGGGGGGCTGTTTCTCTCGATGATTGATTTTGGCGGGGTGTTTACGGGCACAAACTATTGGCTGGATATTGCAGTGCGGACGAACGGCACGGCCGGGTTCACCGCGCTATGGCCACGGCAGGCGATTACGCCGGTGCCGTATGCGCTATCGGCGGCGACGGCGGGCAGTGTGATCGGGGAGCCGACGCCGAGCCAGTTGAATGCGTGGTCGAATGCCTTGACGGCGGCGCAGGCGACGAACATTGCACAGGGCGTGGCGCAGAGTCTGCTGGCGGCGTATGCCACGAGCACGAACGGCGGGACGGCGAGTGTGGCGGGGTCGGTGCAACTGGCCCAGACGGTTTCCGCGCCGCTGGTGGCGGCGAACAATGGGTTGCCCAAGCTCGGCTGGGATTCCTGGCCGTTCGAGGGCGCGCCGGCGGTGTTTCGAGAGTCCACCAATTACCTATGGCATTGGACCAACTGCGGGATGCAAAAAGCGGGCTGGACGACGGCGGTGATTGATGACGGTTGGTGCATGGGGCATACGAACATCAACGGCAACTGGTATCCGCTGGTGAATGCGACCAATTTTCCATCGCCTACGGAGCCGGGCGGCGGCGGTTTTCTGCCACTGGTGCGCTGGCTGGCGGGCGCGGGCATGCGTTTTGGAGTATATACTGAAAACGGGCCGCGGACCTCGGCCGGGTATTGGGGGAGCGGCGGGGGCTATGAGGTGAGTGATGTGACGTATTATATCACGAACTGGAACATTGCCTGGCTGCGCTGGGATGGCACGCCCAATTTTTATGAGGACACACTGGTGTCGGGGGCGATCAAGAGTTCGGGGCGGGATGTGTGGCTGCAATCGGGCAACCCGGCGCCGACGAACACGATTTACGAACTGGAGGGGGTGGTGAATTCCGTGAAGTCCAATCCCTATGGAGATTCCTTCAGCTATCCGGAGTTTGTGGCAAACTTCTGGGCGGAGACACGGTTTGCGTGGAATCAGACGCCGGGCTTTCTGACAGAGGACATGAATACGGATTTCCAGCACTGTAATAATTTGTACGAGGACACGACGCAATGGGGGCTGGAAGCCCTGCTCTCGCAGAGCATGAATCTGGGCGGCGCGTTTGAATATCCGCTGGGGGTGGGCTATTTCAAAAATTATGTGAACCAGGATGTGCTGGCGATTGACCAGGACCCGAACGTGAAGCCGGCCACGCTGGCGTTTTCCACGAACGGCGTGGTGGTTTGGGTGAAGCCGCTGGGGGCGGCCTCGCCGTTGCAGGATTACGAGGTGGGACTGTGGAACACCAACAGTGTGGCGCTGACGAATTTCACCTTCACGCTGGCGCAGGTGGGAATTCCGTATTCCGTGGTGACGGTGCGGGATTCCTGGCTGGAGGCGATGGTGGGGTACGCCACCAATGCAGTGACGGTGACGCCGTGGAACATTTCACAGGATGACATCACGGGCAACGGTCTGACCAACCTGGCCCCGGAATGTCTGACGCTGCTGCGGATCAGTCCGGGGGTGCGGACGCAGTTCGCCATCGGTACGAACGCGCTGACGGCAATCAACTGGCTGGATGCCACGAATGATTTTCAGGCCTACGGCAACATGGTGGGGCTGAACCGGGACATTTATAATTTCAACACGCCACTGGCGACGAATTTCAACATCAGTTGCGCGGGGGTGACGCCGACGAATAATTTCATCAGCTTCGCGGACTGGGGGATGGTGAAGTATTTCCTGGGCGGGCAGGCGGATACGTTTACGTGCGCGGTGGGGTTAGGGGATTACAACGGGGTGAGCGATGACGAAGTGTTCTGGTTTTATACGAACGAGGTTCTGGTCTGCTCCAATACGATTCCGGCAGTCCATAATACGCTGGCTACGCAGACGAATGTGGCCTTTAGTGTGGCGGGGGCAAACACGCTGACGATCGTCTGCACGCATGCGGGGCGGGCGGGCCAGAATTGCACGCCCTTCATTTTGAATCCGCAGGTGGTGTGCAGTTGGGAGACAGTGCCGAATGCGGCGTCGCCCAACCTTGTTTCGTACAATTTTGCGCCGGGCGCGGCAAGTCAGCCGGGCGGGACGGTGTGGATTGCGCCGAACAGTGTGGTGCCGTCACCGATCGGTGGCGGCGGGTACCTGTGGAATAGCAACAGTGTGCTGTACTGGGTGACGGCGACGCATACGAATTATTTGGGCGGGCCGTAGATCAAGTTTGAAAAAACGGCGTTTGCCTTGATTTGCCTTGATCATGCACGATTACAGGGGTTTTCTGCCTTGGGGGGCGACGAACCGGGGCCGGGTCTCGGATTTCGATCGGGTGGAGACGGCGAGGCGATGTGGAGTGCGGCGGCAGGACGCCGCTTTGGAACTGGGAGACATGTCTCCCAGTTCAAAGCGCAGACATGTCTGCGCACTCCACAGGCTGAGGCCGGTTGCCTTGATTAGGCACGATTAGCCTTGATTGCGGGGGACCCCAACAACCAACATCGAACGCCCAACATCCGAGGTAAGGGTTGCTGGGGCTGGCGAAAGCGGTGTCGCGCTGCGCTTGCCACCGCAGTCCAAAATCGCGGGTTGGTTGGCGGAGGTTTTGGGCATGGTGGAGTTGCTGGTGGGCTTGGACGTTGCTGCGCCCGAGGACGGGTGCGCTCCGGAGGGTAGCATTGGTTGGATTTGGCTCATATGTTTTTAGCAGAGTATGGCAGGGCTCGGGAAAAAATAATACGCGCTCACAGCGCACTCGGGTGGGAGGGCCGTGGTTATTGGGGAAAA
>CAIJGS010000279.1 GCA_903820285.1 uncultured Verrucomicrobia subdivision 3 bacterium
GTGCTGGATTTGTACGGCGGAGTCGGTGGTGTTCACGCCCTGGCCGCCCTTGCCGGAAGCGCGGCAGACGCTGATTTCCAGGTCGTCCGGATTGATCTGCACGTCCACTTCCTCGGCTTCCGGCAATACGGCCACGGTGGCGGTGCTGGTGTGGATGCGGCCTTGCGCCTCGGTGGCGGGCACGCGCTGCACGCGGTGGACGCCGCTCTCGTATTTCAGGCGCTTGTACACGTCCGCGCCCGTCACCAGAAAAATCACTTCCCTGAATCCGCCCAGATCGGAGGCGTTGGAATCCATCGACTCCACCTTCCAGCCCTGGGTTTCGGCATAGCGACAGTACATGCGGTAGAGGTCGGCGGCAAAAAGGGCGGATTCGCTGCCACCCGCGCCGGCGCGGATTTCCACGATGGTATTGCGGGAATCCACGGGGTTCGGCGGCACGAGGCCGAACATGAGCTGCTGGGTGAGTTTCTTCTCCTCTTCGGTGAGCCGGGTGATTTCCTCGCGGGCCATGGCGGCCAGTTCGGATTCCGCCTGTTCGCTCTTGAGCAATACGCGGTTTTCCTCCAGATCCGTCACCGTCTTCAAATAGGCACCCCCCGCCGCGACCAAGTCCTTGAGGCGGGCGTATTCGCGGGAGATTTCCTGCGCGTTCTGCGGGTTGTCGAATACCTTGGGATCACTCAACAACGATTCGAGCTCCGCAAACCGCTTGCGGAACCTCTCAATATGCGGGCGCAGATCCATGACAGCCTGACAATGATGAATTCAGCCGGTACGGGACCGTTTTGGGGAACGGTCTGGGGAAAAAGAAACCGCCTGCTCCCGGCACAGACCGGGTGCAGGCGGAATGAAAGCCAGCGGGCTACTTCTTCTTTTTCTTGGCGGCGGCCTCGGCCTGGGCGGCCTGGGTCTTGGCCAGACGCTGCTGGAACTTGTCCACGCGGCCAGCGGTATCCACGAACTTCTGCTGACCCGTATAAAACGGATGGCAGGCGTTGCAAATACCAACGATAATGGTGTGTCGGGTGGAACGGGTTTTGATCACGTTGCCGCAGGCGCAACGGATCTCAGCGTCCACATATTTCGGATGTATGTCCGTCTTCATAAAAATGGCCTGACAATATGCCTGAAATCCGGCGCATGACAAGCGGGAATTTGCAGTGCTTCGCGAAAGGGCGCTTTTACAGGTTATTTTGCTTGCGGCCCGGCCCTTCCGGCCCCATTTTTTAACCGCTAATGGCGGCCACCAAATTCATCAAAAAGCCGGTCCAGTCCCGGAAAAAAACCGTTCCGGCCGAAGCCGCAACGCAGTCTACTCCGGCACCGGTGCCCATGTTTGAAGAAACCCCGGTCAATGTCCCGCCAGCGGCGGCGGCCACCGGCGACACCACCACTTTCATCCGCCGCGAAATCGAGCGGCACGAGGGCGATTCCGCCATCAAGCTGTATCTCCGCGAAATCGGCCAGACCAAGCTGATCACCGCCCAGGAGGAGATCGAACTCGCCGCCCGTATCAAGAAGGGCGACAAGAAGGCGCGCGAACACATGATCAAGGCCAACCTGCGCCTGGTCGTGAAGATCGCCCGCGATTACGAAGGTCTCGGCCTGCCGCTGCTCGACCTCATCAGCGAGGGCAACATCGGCCTCATGAAGGCCGTGGAGCGCTTTGATCCGCAGAAGGGTGGCAAACTCTCCACCTACGGCTCCTGGTGGATCAAGCAGGCCATCAAGCGCGCACTGGCCAACCAGTCCAAGACCATCCGGCTGCCCGTGCATCTGGTGGACAAGATTTCCAAGATGCGCCGCGCCGCCATGCGCATGCAGGAGGAACTCGGCCGCGAACCCACGGACGAAGAATTGGCTGCCGAACTCGGCACCACCGCCGCCCGCGTCTCGCAGATGCGCACGGCGTCCATCCGCCCCGCCTCGCTGGACGCGCCGGTGGGCGATGATGATTCCAACAATTATTCCGAGATTGTCGAAGACGAACGTGCGATCAACCCCTACGACGAGCTGGAGGACAAGACCGTCACCGGCATGTTGCAGGACATGGTGAAGCACCTCGACGAGCGCGAAGCCACGATTCTCCGCTACCGGTTCGGTCTCGACGGCGGTTCCGAGCGCACGCTGGAGGATGTCGGCGTCAAATTCGGTGTCACCCGCGAACGCGTCCGCCAGATTCAGAATCTCGCTCTGCGCAAGCTGCGCAAGATGATTGAAAAGTTTGAGACCACCAAGAACGACGATTAATTCATGAGTATCGCCACTGCCGCCGAAATCGCCCAAGCCATCCGGAACGTGCCGGATTTTCCCAAGCCCGGCATCCAGTTCAAGGACATCACGCCGGTGCTGGCGGATGCCCATCTGTTTTCCAGTTCCATTGACCTGCTGACCGAAGGGTTCGCTCCCGGCAGCATTGATGCTGTTGTTGGCATTGATGCGCGCGGTTTTATCTTCGCCGCCGCCGCCGCCAAGAAACTTGAGGCCGGCTTCATCCCGGTCCGCAAAAAGGGCAAGCTGCCCTACACCACCATCGAGCAGGACTATGCTCTGGAATACGGTCATGCCACCGTGGCCATCCACACCGATGCCCTGAAGCCCGGTGCCCGCGTCCTGCTGCTGGACGATCTGCTGGCCACCGGCGGCACCGCCGCTGCCGCTGCTGCGCTGGTGCAAAAGCTGGGCGCGCACATCGTCGGGATCGGGTTTGTGATTGAACTCAAGTTCCTGCAGGGTCGCGAAAAGCTCGCCGGCCTGCCGGTGCGCTCGCTGGTGTCCTATTGACCTTGCGAGCACCGGTTGCCGCGTCTTTCGCGAATCAAGCCGCTGGACTGGCCGCACCGGTGGACGAATGGTCAGAAAGTGTGTTTATGCATAGCCCTCTCCTTGGGGAGAGGGTTGGGTGAGGGAGAGCAACCAAACCAACTTTTCAGCCACTTGTTATCAATCCGTCCGCCCCATGAGTTTTCCTGACGAATCCCGTTCCCCGTCCCGCCAACCAGCGGCGGCGCCGGTGCTGGCCATTTCGCAATTGCGCATCGAGCGCAGCGGTACGGTCATTCTGGACGGCGTGAACTGGCGGGTGGAACCCGGTCAGCATTGGGTGATCCTCGGCGGCAACGGCTCCGGCAAAACCTCCCTGCTCAGCGCGCTTACCGGTTATCTCATGCCCACGGCCGGGGACATTTCCCTGCTGGGTGAAACGTATGGGGGCTTCGACTGGCGGGAACTGCGCAAGCGCATTGGCATTGTCAGTTCTTCCGTGCGGCAGATGATGGGCGATGACGAGCCGGCGATTGAGACCGTGGCCAGTGGCAAATATGCCATGATCGATTTCTGGGGGAAGATCACCCGGCGGGAACGCGCGCAGGCGCTGAGGCTTCTAAAACAAGTGGAGTGCGGTCACCTCGCGGAGCGCCCATGGCGGGTGCTTTCGCAAGGCGAACGACAACGGGTACTGATCGGCCGCGCGCTCATGGCCCGGCCACGCCTGTTGATTCTGGATGAACCTTGCGCGGGCTTGGATCCGGCGGCGCGCGAACAGTTCCTGCAATTCATCCAACGACTGGGCCACGATCAAAATGCCCCGACGCTCGTACTGGTCACGCATCATGTGGAGGAGATCATGCCGGTGTTCTCGCATGTCCTGACCCTCAAAGCCGGCCGCGTGCTGGCCAGCGGAGAGAAGGCTGGCATCCTGACCACGAAACACCTTTCCGAAACCTTCGGTGCGCGGGTGACTTTGCGGCGCAAGGATGGGCGCTATGCCATGAGCGTGTTGGCGAAGCGGGGCGTGGTGGTTTAATGACCCGCAGTGGGAACTTAACGCAAAGGCGGGGAGAACGCGGAGTGCCGCAGAGGAAAATGAGAGAAGTTCACATTTCAGGGTGCCTTTTCCCATTCCGTCTTACCGCTCTGCTCGGCGTTCTCTGCATCGCTGCTTTTAGCCTTATCCAGGTTAGCCGGTGATCCAGTCAGGGCGCGTCCTTGGTTTGCTCGGGAATGGCAACCCAAAGGATAATATAAGCGACGACGCCGGCACCCCACGCCGGCGTTATTAGAATAAACAACACCCGCCACATCCAGGCGGCCAGAGGCGTGGCCTCACCCAAGGCGACACAGACACCGCCCAAGGGGGCCAGTTGGGGCCTTTTCAGCTCCCGCAACTTTCGCCAGGATTCACCTTCAAACATGTTTTTAAAGCTCATAAACCAGATGGGTTGAACTTGTAATGCCTTGTGCCCTGCCGCCTCGCTCCGCGTATCTCGCCGTTCTCTGCAACTCCGCGTTTAGCCCATCGCCGGAAAAGCCGCCATCAGGCCGCCGGCGGGGGAACCGTCGGCGGAGTTTTATCATTCCAGCCGAACATGTCGCCCCAGCCGAATAGTTTCTTGGCCTTGATGACTTCAAAAATGGGCGGCGGGATGACTTTCACCAGCGATTCATCGGCGGCCTGGATCTTGGCCAGCACATCGCCGGAATAAACCGTCAGCGCGGCGGGGTTGTAGTCGGTGATGTCCTCGATGAATTTGTTTTCCACCAGATGCGCGTAGAGGTGCCGCAGATGCGGGGCCACATCCAGGTTCTGAATGGTGATCAGCTTGCCGGTCTTCTTGTCCAGCGAGGGATACACGTACAGTTTGGCGCCGTTCTTGAAGAGCTGGCCGAGGGATTCCATGAGGCCGCCGGCGAGGTCGGTGTAAAATTTCTCGTCCAGCACGTCGCGCAACCGGACCAGCCCGATGGGCAGGCCGATGGGCTTCTGCGTCTGGCGGGAGAGATAGCTCACGAGGCGGTGGTAGCGGAGGAAATTGGAGATGAGCACGGGCTTGCCGAGCGCGGCCAGGGTGTCCACGCGGTCCAGGAAGTCCTGATGATCAATGGCGTCGCCCACCTGCAACTGGCGCAGGGTCATTTCAAACATGGCCACGGGCTCCTCGCCTTGCAGCACGGGCTCCCGCAGGAAGCGGTCGTGGGCGCGGTCCATCATGTCGAGCATGGGATTGGTGAGGGGACGGAAACTGCCGCGCTCGAGCAGCACGGGTTTCTTGTAGAGGAGTTCGCTGGGGATGACCGTCTCGCCATCGGCGGTGAACATGGCGGCTTCGGTGAGCCATTGCTGGACGAGCTGCAAGGCCATGAGGCGGTTGTCCACGCCCACAAAGGCGGGGCCGGAAAATTTGATCATGTCCACTTCCACGCGCTGGCTGGTGAGGCCGTCGAGCAGCGAGCTGATGAGCTGTTCGGGCTCGGCATGCTGGTAGAAGGCGGCGTGGATGAGGTTCACGCCGATGATGCCCACGGCCTCCTGCTGGCGCGGGGTTTCCCAGTCCAGCATCCGCACATGGATGATGATGGTGGAAGGTTCGCCGCGGGGGATGGTCTGGAACTTGATGCCCAGCCAGCCGTGGCCTTCCTCCTGGCCGGGCTTGGTCACGGCCTTGGTGGTGACGGTATTGGCAAAGGCGAAAAAGGTGCAACGGTCGCCGCGGGTGGCGTTGAGGCGCTGGAGGAGGAGATCAAATTCCAGGTCCAGCATGGCGCCGAGCCGGTGACGGCTGACGTAGCGTGCCGCGGGGCCGTAGATGGCGTCGCTCACGGCCATGTCATAGGCGGAAATGGTTTTGGCCACGGTGCCGGAAGCCTTGCCCACGTGGAAGAACCAGCGGGCCACCTCCTGGCCGGCGCCAATTTCGGCAAAGGTTCCGTACTTCTTGGCGTCCAGATTGATCTGGAGCGCCTTTTGACCGGTGTTGAGTTTTTCTTTGCTCATTTTTCCTCCCGGCGAAAATATACAAAAAAGGGCGGCTGTCCAACAAGATAGGGTTTCAACTTTTGCTAAAACACCCAACGCCCAACATCCAATGAATGGGCGGCCCGATATCAATTGCGGAGCAGGAGCCGGCTTGAGGAGGCTCAAACATCCATGGGAGGGCTCATTTGATTAATTGCTGGGGCGGGCGCAATGGAGTGACGGAGCGCGGGCTTCAGCCCGCTTCAATGCCCAACGATGCAAGGCGCTGGGAATGCCAAGCCCGCCTTCGTTATGTACGCTGAAGCGGCGTGAACGCCGCGCTCCGCTTGCGCTCAACGCGGGCACCCCTGTTGCAAGAGGATCAATAAATCCTCACGTCGGCTCGTACTA
>CAIJGS010000280.1 GCA_903820285.1 uncultured Verrucomicrobia subdivision 3 bacterium
ATGATCATATCTAGGAAAAGCGGTATAAGCAGGCAATAGCCCGCGAACAGGAACCAAAAATAGGTGGGCTGTTTTGTACGTTCGATGAAGCGGGTGCGGGATATGCCCGAGCCGGCAGCGAAGGGAATCCGGCCGGTCTTCAACGCATTCGGCAAAAATACAAATATAAGGCAGAACAAGATAAAAAGGAGAAACAGGGAAATGGCAAACCGGAAGATGGCAAAGCTGCCATCTGCCTTTTGAAATATCGCGGCAATCATATTGGCAGACTATGGTTGGTTTGCACTCTGCACATATACGTTATCGCTGCCCATACTCTTCCATCCGCCATTTCAGGAACGGCGAGCAATGGCGGGGGTTGGCCTTGTTGCGGAGGGGCCAGGCGGCGGTGAAATCGTGGTCGAGTTTGGCGAGTTCGCGGCGGCCGCGAGTGGCGAGTTTTTTGGCAAGGGCTTTTTGGCCGGCGGCGACGGCTTGTTGCCAGAGCATGTAATGGCAGGATTCGGCGGCCATGCGGGCGGCGAGGTTGAGTTCGAGCGCAAGGACTTTGCCCTCGGCAAATTTGGGCCGGGCTTTGGCCAGGAGCTGGCGCTGGATTTCGATTTCCTTGAGGGTGGCCTGAATGTTGGCGGCGGGAATTTTCGCAGCCCATTTGAGGCCGTTGCGACAGAAGAGTTCACGGTCCGCCGGCTTGGGTGCAGCGATGACCGTGCCAAGCGGGGTTTCATTCAGGGCGGCGAGGCCCAGTTGCCGGTGGGCGAATCCCAGTTGAATGGCCGCGAGCGCGGCGTGGCCGGTGGGATCTTCAAAGACGTCGCGGCTGAGGACAACCTGGAGCGTGGTGTCGTCCACACCCTTGGTATTCCAGGCGAGGGCGGCGCCGAGGGCGAAGAGGGGCCAGCTCACGGCGAGGGGCTGCGGATGACCGCCGTCGCCCCAATCGGTATTCAGGTAGCCGAGCGCGCCGGATTTTTTGCCGGCCTTGGCGGCGGCGCGGAGATTGGCAAAGGCGTTGTCGTGTTTGCCAATGAGGGTCTGCCAGGTGGAGGTGCCGGGGCAGACGTAAAAGGGGATTTTGGCCTTCGCAAACTGCGCGGTTTCCTTGGCGAAAGGATGGTTCGCCTCGTAACCCCAGTTCATGGCGATGAGCTTTTTGGGCAGGCGACGGATGAGTTCGGGATGTTTCAGGATGATGTCGCCCCAGAACATCATGGTTCGGCCGCGACCGTTGACTTCGCGCTGGAGTTTCTGGATGAAGTCGAGATAGACGCAGCCTTTGCCCTTGGTCTCGCAACTCTTTTTGCTCTGGCCTTTGCCGAGGTCCCAGGTTTCGTCGCCGCCGATGTTGAAATACTTGCTGGTAAAATTGGGGAGCAATTCGTCGTAGAGACTGCGGACGAACGGCAGGGTGCCGGGATGTTCCGGGGCGAGGGTCGTGGGGCGGCGCAGGAAATCCTTGGTCTCGGCCTCGTAAGGCTCGGGAATTTCGGCGAGGTGCTTGAGTCGGCGATCTTCGAGGAAATAGCGGAGATGGCCGAAGGAGTTTTGATTGGGCACAAGGTCGATGCCCAGTTCGCGGCAGCGGGCGTCGAGGATGCGGATTTCCTCGCCGGTGAGGGCGCCCCAGCTTTGCCAGACGGACTTGTAATTCCGGTAGGCGAAGGTGTGCTCGGTGTAGAGTTGCAGTTCGTTGATCTTGAAATCGGAGAGTCGTTCGACGAGGTCGAGCAGGGTGGCCAGCTTGGGCACGCGGCCGCGGGAGATGTCGAGCATAACGCCGCGCCGGGCGAAGTCGGGCCAGTCGCGGATTTTGACGCACGGCAGGCGACGGCCGTATTCGCGGAGCAACTGGCGCAGCGTGGCGGTGGCGGCGCGGAGACCATCGGCTTCGCGGAATTCGATGAAAACACCCTCGCTACTGATGTTTAGTGCATACCCACCGGCCTGGGCAGGCGCACTCTTGGACCGGCGCACGGCGACGGCGGCGAGCGGCCGGGATTCCGGCAGGGTAAAGAACCCCGGTTGCAACCGGAGTTGACGCGGAGCAGGCAGGAGCATCATCCCGGCCAATGTGACAAACTGGCGGGGGGAATGCAATTGCGGGATATTTAACCGCAGAGAACGCATAGAACACATAGGGAAGGCATTTTATGCTGAGACGCAGAGTAAGAGGAGTTTCGCAGAGTTGAGCTCGCAGGCTGTTGATCTGCCACCTCAAAAGGTTTTCTCAGCGTTTCTCAGCGTTCTTGGCGTCTCCGCGTTGATTCGGCATTCCCCGCAAACGTCGCGGTGTTAAATGTTGACTCGGTGGGGATTCGCCATGAAATTGAGGGTGTACGGCCATGGGTTAAGAACCGGGCCGGGGATTGAACATTTATCGCGCCGGGCGCTCAAACTAACAACCGAATCATGCGTTTCTTTCAGTTCATTGTCTTGTGCGGACTGCTGGCCACGGGCTGGGGCGCACGCGCCGCGACGGGCGGCAGCCCGGCCACGAATACGATTACCTGGCACCGGGCCACGGGCATGGTGGATGCCGAAGTGCATGGCTGTCCGCTAATGCCGTTGCTGGAGGGGATTGCGCAGGAGACGGGCTGGCATGTTTTTGTGGAGCCCGGGGCGGACCGCAAGGCTTCCACCCGGTTTCATGATCAGCCGGTGGGTGATGCCTTGCGCCTGCTGCTGGGTTCGCTGAATTTTGCGTTTGTGCCGCAGACGAACGGGCCGGATTTTCTCTACGTCTTCACCACCCGGATGGAAGCCGCCACCAAGGCGGTGAAAGTGGTCAAGGCCGGTCCGCCCAAACACGTGGCAAACCAGCTGATCGTGAAGATCAAGCCGGGCGCGGACATCGATGCGATTGCCAAATCGGTGGGGGCCAAGGTAATTGCGCGCAACGACAAGTTGCACATTTACAAACTCGAGTTTGGGGATGCGGCTTCCACGGATGCGGCGCTGGGCGAATTGAAGAATAATTCCGACGTGCTGGCGGTGGATTACAATTACCAGTACGACGCGCCACCGGAAGGTCAGGTTTTGCCGAACACGGCAGCGGCCACGCCGACGCTCTCGCTCAATCCGCCTGCCCAGGATAATCCGTGCAGCCCGATCATCGGCCTGATTGATACCCCGGTACAATTGCAGGGAAATTCCTCGGACCAGTTTTTGCTCAAGCAGCTTTACGTGGCGGGGGATCCTACCCAGTCCGGTGGTTCGGTACAGACGAAACAGTCCGTTTCCGGCGGGAGCGGGGCGTCTGGCGTGGCTCCGCTGCATGGCACGGCCATGTATCAATCCATCCTGTATGCGATGTCGCAGCAGGGCAAGACGACCAGCTCCCAAATTCTGGCCGTGGATGTGTATGGCGGTAACACCACCACCA
>CAIJGS010000281.1 GCA_903820285.1 uncultured Verrucomicrobia subdivision 3 bacterium
AGGACGAATCCAGTTGCTAGATTCGCAATATTTCCAATGGTACTTTCACAAGGCGTTCCATTTGAGTTGGTCGTGGGTTACCGCGGCGATGGTTTTTTCGGGAATCCACCAAGTCGTTGTATCGAGTATTGTGCAGGCCTTCCTCTTATTTCCGCTGACTTGGTAAACACAAATTACGAGTCTGCAGCAAGGGCCTTGATTAAGAGTCCAGAATTTCAGCAGCTTTACAAGAATCCTGACGATGCGAAGATGATGGCGCTAGTCATCCTACATCAGGCAGGAGTCACCAATATCCCTAATTTCATTAATCGAGCCAATGGCAGTATATGGCAACTCTGGAACAATTGAACTATTGAAGGAGTCGTGTATCGGTTAATAGTCTCGCGCCATTTTCCCATCCGCCTTTTTGCGTTCCTCCGCCCCCTCCGCGACTCCGCGTTAATTCCATCCCACACCCGCCAGACGCGCGCATCCTGTCCAAAACTAAAATCCAAGATGGACAACCGCAAACCGGTTTTGCTACGGTCGAACAAGTGAAACGACTGCCCGGCGGCCCCCGCAAAATGAAATTGATTTCAAAAATGAAATCCCTTCCCAGCATCCCCATTCACGCAACTATATGCGCGGTCTGTATCAGCACCTTCCTGCTGCCAGCCGCCAGCACCCAGGCGCAAAACCTGTTCGTCTCCAATTACGCCAACGGCGGCCCGCTCTATCAGTATGCACCGGACGGCACGCAAAGCACCTTCGACAGCGGGCTGCCCTATTACGAAGCCATGGCCTTTAACAGCACCGGAAATCTGTTTGTCGGCGCGCAGAATACCGGTTACATCTACAAAATCACGCCCGCCGGCGTGCGCACCACCTTCGCCACCGGCTTCAACGGCGTCTGGGGCCTGGCCTTCAGCACCAACGGCTACCTGTTCGAGTCCGACGCCTTGAGCGGGCACATCTATAAGATCAGCACCTCCGGCTCGAAAACGAGCTTCGCCTCCAGCCTGTCCAATCCCGAGGGCCTGGCTTTCAACACCGCCGGCCTTCTGTTCGAGGCCGATCTCGGCAGCGGCAAAATTTATAAATTCACGACGAATGGTGTGAAAAGCACCTTTGCTTCCGGATTGAATGAACCGAGTTCGCTCGCCTTCAACAGTGCTGGCGATCTGTTCGAAGCCGACCTGGGCAGCGGCAACATTTTCAAGTTCGCTCCCGATGGCACCCAAAGCACTTTTGCGACCGGCCTGAATCATCCCACCTCCCTGGCCTTCGACAGCCTGGGCAATTTGTTTGAAGCCGATTTTGCCAGCGGCAACATCTATGAATTCACTGCGGCTGGAGTGGAAAGCACCTTTGCCTCCGGCCTGCCCGCCCCGGGCGGTCTCGCCTTCTCGAACGAACCCTTGCCCGTGCCCGAGCCCTCCATTGTCGGCCTGCTCACCATCGCTACCGGCGCATTCGCTCTCCGGCAACGCCGCTCCTCTTTGCGTTCCTCCTCCCCCTCCGCGACTCCGCGTTAATCCCCTTCCCCATCTGCGTTAAATTGGCGCAGCATCCGTCCGTCAGAACTATTGAGCTATTTTCCCATAGGTCGCATTAGTCCCATCCGTCCCATCCGCAACCAAAGCGTGACGCCTCCGCCCGCCTCGTTTAGATTTTCCCCAACGGCGGCAATTCACCCACGATATGAAACAATGCCCTTACTGCGGCCGGCAACATTCTGATGCAGCGGAGCTCTGCGAGATTGATGGCGAACTGCTGACCGCCGGCGCGCCAACAGCAACATCGGTACCCAGCACCTCTGTTGCCACCACCGCCCCCGCCGCCCCCCAGCCCCACGCTTTCACCGACCGCCAGTTTCGCTTCATGGAACTGGGTCTGGTCTGCCTGCTCGCCTTTGGCGGCAGCATCCTGGTTTCCACCTGCGACCTGTTCCACGTCGATTATGGCCATACCAACATCACCGCCTGGGGCTGGGCCATTCAGTTTCTCCATGAAATTTCGGTGCTCGCCCTGCTATGGTACCTGCTATTGCGCCGGGGCAAATCGTTTGCCGATCTGGGACTGGTCTGGGCCTGGCGGGATCTGGGCTGGTTCGTGCTGCTGAAGGTGGTCACCGGCACGGCCTACTATCTGATCTATTACGTACTTTATTATTGCCTGCCCGGCGACACCGACAGCCTGGCCACCGCCTCCCGCCACACCGGGAATCTGCTGTTTGGCGGCGGAGTCAACTTCATGACCCTGGCCTTTGCCTTCCTGAATCCATTTTACGAGGAACTCGTGGCCCGCGCCTTCGTGATGACTGAGATAAAGGAACTCACCAACAGCACCACCCTCGCCATTGTGATCAGCACCGCCCTGCAAACAAGCTATCACTTTTACCAGGGCGTACCGGCCGCGCTCTCGCTGGGCGCCGTCTTTCTGGTGTTCTCCCTGTTCTATGCGAAAACGAAACGGCTCACCCCGGTGATTCTGGCGCATCAGTATGATGATATCCGGAGCACGGTGTATTATATGTTTAGATGAGCGGGCGGCCTCCGCCGGAGCGCGACTGTGGTGAAACCCAGCCGCAGCAACTCTGCCAGCACCGGGCGTATGGAGCAATCTATACGCGGATTGGCGTACAGCCGACTCTGCAGCTGGTCCTCGACACATCCGCGCTCCGTCAGGATCGCCCCCTGACAAACCCTAGGCGTGACGCCACGCCCCGCTCCGTTTAAGCTAAGCCTTCATGTCCGGTGACCGTAAAGAATTGCTCGGTGATTTGCTCAAGGCCACGTCGCGTTCGTTTTATCTCACGCTGCGGGTCCTGCCGGCCGCCGTGCGTTCGCAAATCGGCCTGGCCTATCTGCTTGCCCGCACCACCGATACCGTGGCCGATACGGAGATCATTCCCCTCGCCCAGCGCCTTGACGCCCTGCGCGCCCTGCGGGAACGCATCCTCGGCCAGAATGTCACACCGCTGAACTTCGGCGACCTCGCCCGGCAGCAAGGTTCGCCCGCCGAACGGGTGCTGTTGGAAAAAGTCGAGGCCAGCGTGGCCCTGCTCAGCACGCTTGCCCCCGCTGACCTGCAACTCGTCCGCGAGGTGCTCGTAACCATCACCAGCGGCCAGGAGCTGGACCTGCAACGCTTTGGCCACGCCGGACCGCCGACCGCCACCGCGCCGCACCCGATCATTGCCCTGCAAACCGATGCGAAGCTGGATGACTATACTTACCGCGTCGCGGGCTGCGTAGGCGAGTTCTGGACCAAAATCTGCCGCGCCCACCTTTTTCCCCATGCCCGGCTGGATGAGGCCCAATTGATCGCCGACGGCATCCGCTTTGGTAAAGGGTTACAACTGGTGAACATTCTTCGCGACCTGCCAGCCGACCTGAAGAATGGCCGCTGTTACCTGCCCACCGAACGGCTCTGCCCCGCCAGGCTGACACCGGAAACGCTATTGGCACCTGCGAACGAAGCAGTATTCCTTTCCCTGTTCCGGAGTTATCTGGATCGGGCCGAAGGTCATCTGACCGCCGGCTGGCGCTATACCAATACCCTCCCCTTTGGCCAGTTCCGCGTGCGGCTGGGCTGCGCGTGGCCGGTGCTGATCGGCTTGCGCACGCTGGCGCTCCTTCGGCCGGCCGGGGTTGCGGAATTGCAAGCCCGGGTCAAAATCACCCGGCCGCAGGTGCGAAGCATCCTGTTCCGGTCGCTGCTGGCGAGCCCGTTCCCGGGCGTCTGGCGGCATTTGGATGTGACTTTGGGGCAAACTGGCCGAAAAGCAGTTGCCAGCGGTAACAAATTAACGTAAAAAACGGGCATGAAGATTTTCAAAACCCTGGCCGCCGGATGCGCCGCCGTCATTTGCGCCAGCCTGCTGACCTCGTGCGCCTGCTGCCACAAGCATGCGAAAAAGGCTCCGGCCGCCCCGGTGGCCGCCGCGCCCGCCCCCGCCCCCGCCCCCGCGCCGGCCGGCCCGCCGACCAAGGAACAGCGCCTGGCCGAACTGCTGGTCAAGTATCAGACCGACCAGATCACGCCCGAAGAATATCATACCCAGCGCGCGGCCCTCATTGCCGAGCCCTGATCGGTTTGGTTGGGAGAGGGATGGCAAACCCCGCACCCGGGTTGCCATCCTCCATCTGTCATTCTCCACCATCGCTTTGCCTTTCCCCGCCCGCCGGTTAATCCGGCGGGTTTTTTATTTCCCACCGCAAAACTTTTGCTAGACTCACCGGATGCATTACTTTCGTTTCTCGGGCAGCAAGTTGCACTGTGAAGATGTGGCCGTGGCCGATCTGGTGGAAAAATACGGCACGCCGCTGTATGTCTATTCACAGCGCACCGTGGCCGAACATTTTCAAAAGCTGGACCAGGCCCTGGCCCCGCTCAATCACCTGATCTGCTTCGCCATGAAGGCGAACTCCAACCTCTCCGTGATGCGCACCCTCGCCAATCTCGGCAGCGGCTTCGACGTCGTCAGCGCCGGGGAACTGGAACGCGTGATCGCCGCCGGCGGCGACCCGAAGAAGTGCGTCTTTGCCGGCGTGGCCAAGACGGCCAAGGAAATTGAATACGCCCTGCGCCGCGGCATCTATTCCTTCAACGTGGAAAGCGAACCGGAAATCAACCGCATCAACGAGGTGTCGCGCCGTCTGAAAAAGCGCGCGCCGATCGCCGTGCGCATCAATCCAAACGTGGAGGCGCACACGCATGCCAAGATCACCACGGGCACCTACGAAAACAAGTTCGGCATCGCCTTTGAACAGGTGGAGGGCGTCTATGAGCGCGCCAGCAAGCTGAAGCACATCTGGCTGCGCGGCGTCCAGATGCACATCGGCTCGCAGCTCACCACGGTGGAACCGTTTGAGCAGGCGGTGAAGAAGGTTCTGCCCCTGGTGGAAACCCTGAAGGCCAAATATAAGATCGAATTTTTCAGCCCCGGCGGCGGGCTGGGCATCATTTACAATCCGGCGCTGGCCAGCGGCGATCCGGCCTGGTGGAAAACACCGGCGGCCAAGGACATTCTCACGCCGGACACCTATGCGGCGCGCCTGCTGCCGTTGCTCCAGCCGCTCGGCCTCCGGATTCTCATGGAACCCGGCCGGTTCATCGTGGGCAACGCGGGCATTCTGGTGACCCGGGTGGAATATGTGAAGCGCACGGGCAAAAAGAACTTTGTCATTGTGGACGCGGCGATGAACGACCTCATCCGCCCGGCGTTTTACGACGCCTATCATGAAATCGTTTCCCTGGCGAAAAAGAAAGGCGCGCCGGTATCCTCCGACGTCGTCGGCGGCATTTGCGAGTCCGGCGATTATTTCTGCAAGGACCGGCCCCTGCCGCGCGTGGGCGAAGGAGATTATCTGGCATTGTTGAGCGCAGGAGCGTATGGTTTTGCCATGGCGAGCAACTATAACGCCCGGCCGCTGGCGGCGGAGGTGCTTGTAAAGGGGAACAAGCATGCCCTGGCCCGCCGCCGGCAGGCGGTCAAGGCGATCTGGGCGGATGAAACCGTGGCCCCGTGGTTGAAAAAATAAACGATTTGTGAGCGAAGGATTTTCCATAGCAGCCTACTGGTCCGACGGCATGGACGAAGCCGGTCTGGCCGACTGGGCGCGCCGTCTGCGGCAGCGTCTGGCCGCGCCGGAGGTGTCGCTGGGACTGGTGTTCATGTCGCCGAAATTCTTTCCGCACGCGGAACAGGTTTTGGAGATCCTGCGGGTGCACGCCTGCATTCCCCTGCTGGCGGGCTGCTCGGGCCCCAGCTTGGTGGCCAATGCGGAGGAAATCGAATCCGCCGGCGGCCTGGTGCTTTCCCTCCATTACCTGCCCAAGGCCAAATTGAAAGGCATCCGGTTCACGCAGGACCAGGTGGCGGCGGCGGAAGGACCCCATTTTTGGCCGGTGGAAAACGGCGTGGCACCGGCCGACGCGAACGGCTGGCTGACCTTCATTGACCCGTTTCATCTGGATGCCGAATCCTGGTTGCGCTCGTGGAATGCGGGTTATCCCGGCCAGCCGGTTTATGGCGGGCTGGCCAGCGGCCAGTTTCCGGAACCGCTCACGCAGGTTTATCTGCAAGGCGAAGTATTTGAAGACGGCGGAGTGGCCGTGGCCATCGGCGGCGAGGTTGCCCTGACTGGTGTTGTGGCCCAAGGTTGCACGCCGATCGGCGAAACTTGGACGCTTACCCGGGTGGAACACAACCTGATCAAGAACATCGCCAACCGGCCGGCGTACACTGTGCTGGCCGAAACGGTCCAGCAGCTAACGCCGGAAGAACAGCTCAAGGCGAAGGACAACCTCTATATCGGTCTGGTGATGAACGAATATCTGGAGGAATTCCGCCGGGGCGACTTCCTGGTGCGCAACCTGATCGGGGGCGACCCCAACTCCGGCGTCATTGCCGTGGGGGCCCTGCCGCGTGCGGGCCAGACCATCCAATTTCAGCGCCGGGATGCCGTGACTGCCTCCGAAGACATGGATCAGTTGCTGACCGCGGCGCAGGAAAAACTGGCGGGAACAACCGTTTATGGTGGCTGCCTGTTCTGTTGCAATGGCCGGGGGAAGAACCTGTTTGGCCGGCCGAGCCATGATGCCGCGCTGGTGCAGGAGCATTTTGGACCGTTGGGACTGGGCGGTTTCTTCTGCAATGGCGAGATTGGACCGGTCGGAACCCGCAATTATTTGCACGGTCACACGGCCTCGCTGGCCCTGTTTGTAAAAAAATAGGCGTGTTTAGGCGTAATTCGCCATTGCATTTGTCCGCCAAGCCGCCATCCTCACCTAGAAACTTGTGCCTGACGAACAATCAAATCTGAATCTGCCGCCCTCCGGGCGCCGTCCTACCAACCGCCGGCGTGGCCGTCGTGGTGGCCGCGGCCGGAGTCCCCGCGCCGGAACCAACCAACTTTCTTCCTCGGCCGCACCTGCGGGCGAAGAAGGCGACCCCATTTCCGCCATGCCCGAACCTCTCGAGCCAGCTTCGGAAGCGCATGCCCATTCCTCGGAAAACGACCGGATTGATCCGGTTGAATCCGATGACTCCGGCGGCTTCCGCGAACCTCACCCCGAAGAACCCGGCGAAACGGGTGAATTTCAATCCCACGCCGTCTCCGAATCCGCTGATGGCCATGATGAGCACCACGGCCATGAGCCGGCGGAAGCCCATGAACATTCCGAGGAACCGGAACATGGCGAAGCGGTGGAAGGTCAGCCCGCCGGGGAAACCCCGGAGGCGCCATCCGAATCCGCGCCCGCCCCGGCCGTTACGCCCCGCGATCAGCGTCCGCTGCGCGCCGAAAACCGGCATGAGCTGCGCCAGGAGCGCCAGGAACGCCATGACCCGCGCGAGCAGCGCGAGCCGCGCAATGACCAGCGGGACCAACGCCGCGAACCACGCCCGGAGCCCCAGCGCCAGGAACCGCCGCGTTCCGAGCCGCAACGCCCCAAGGTTTGGGTGAAGCCCCCCGATTTCCGTCCCGCCGAATCCTCCGCCATCGCCCAGGCCGTGGAATATGCCACGCATATTGCCGAAGCGCTCAAGCAGATGGTGGATGATATCGAGGAAGTCCTCGAACTGGTGGAAATTGCCGAACGCCAGAAAATTGCCGACGAACGTGAAGTGGAAGAATTGCGCCGCGCTCTGCGCCGCATTCAGCCGCAGCGTTTGCAGATTTCGTCCCAGCCACCGCCCCCGCAAAGCCGGGGTCCGCGCCAGGATGAGCCCAGCCGCGGTTCGCGTGATCGCGACCGTGACCGTGACCAAGGCCAGCGCCGCGATGAACCACGCCGGTCCCAGGAACGTACCGACCGACCGGAGCGTCAAGATCGTCCCGAGCGGGCCGAACGCCAGGATCGCCCCGAACGCGGCGACCGTCAGGAACGGCAAGACCGTCCCGATCAGCGTGCGGAACAGCGCTCCGAACCACGTCCGGAACGAATCGAACGCTTTGAGCGTCCCGCTCCTTCGGCTCCGTATTCCGGAGCTCTGGAATCGGCACCCCAGGAGTCAGCCCCGGCACCCGAACCGCCCCCGGCGGCTCCGGAAGCTCCCAGCCAGGGGGCTTGAGCAAACGTGTTTTCCGCGTCATGAACCTCGCGGAAAAAGAGGCTCAACTTAGCCGCCAGTTGGCGGCCTTTAAGAACGGTCAGGACCGGCTCGCCCATTTGGTCGAGCTGGCCCGTCAACGACCGGCCCTCGCGCCGGAATTCCGCGTCGAGCAAAATCTTATCCCCGGCTGTCTGGCCAAACTGTGGTTTCACCCCCGGTTCGCCGATGGCCGGTGCCACTTCGCCTGCGATTCTGATTCCCTCGTGGTCAAAGCCATTGCCGGGCTCTTGTGCGATTTCTACAGCAACCAGCCCCCGGCGGAGATTGTGGCGCATGACCCGGCCCTTCTCGGACCCCTGGGCATCACCCAGCATCTCACGCCCAACCGGCGCAACGCGCTGTCCAAAATCTGGGACCAGATCAAAGCCTTCGCACAAACCCACAACCCACCTCCGGGGCGGCCGTGAACTATTACGACGCCCATAACCATTTGCAGGACGACCGTTTTGGCGGACGCCAGGCGGAAATTTTGGCCGCCTGTGCGTCGGTCGGAGTCAAGCGCATGGTTGTGAATGGCGCATGCGAGTCGGATTGGCCGGACGTGCTGGCCCTGACCCGGGCCAATCCATTGGTGCTGCCAAGCTTTGGTTATCATCCTTGGTATCTGGCCGAGCGCACGCCGGATTGGGTCAAGAACCTGGAAACGTTTCTGGATGCCGTGCCATCCGCCGTGGGCGAAATGGGGCTGGACCGCTGGAAACCAGACCTCAGGTACGCCGGCCAGGAGGAGGTCTTCCTCACGCAACTTCACATCGCCGCCGAACGCAACCTGCCGGTGAGCATTCATTGTCTGCAAACCTGGGGCCGACTGCATGAACTGCTGCGCGATCATCCGCGACCCGCAGTCGGTTTCGTGCTGCACAGCTTTGGCGGACCGGTGGAGATGATCCCCGCTTTGGCCAAGCTCGGCGCGTATTTCAGCTTTCCCGGTTACTTCCTGCAGGAGCGCAAAGACCGTCAGCGCGCCGCCTTCCGGCAAGTCCCGCCAGACCGCCTGCTGATCGAGACCGATGCGCCAGACCAGCATTTGCCTGCGGACAAAATCCGGTTCCCGCTAGTGGATGGCACCGGCAAGGCATTGAATCATCCAGCCAATCTGGTGGCCGTTTACGAGGGACTGGCGGCAGTTCTTGGGGAACCGGTTACATCGCTGACGGCGCAGGTGGAGGAGAATTTTTTACGAGTGTTTGGGGCGGTGGGGAAGAAGGGCTAAACCTCAACAGAAGCAACCCAAGGTAACCAAGGTCTGTTTTATCGAATCTTCGTTTCCTCCGTTAACTTCTGTTCAAAAATATCCGTAATTTATGGTGAAGTAATCCAGTTGCGAATTTCGTTTCCTGAGGCAGAATATCCGTTCATGGCTTCTGCCGGAGATACCGCTGTCAGCATCCGTTACACCCGCGTGGAAACGCGCCGGGTAACGTGGGCTTTGGCGTTGTCGCTGGCGGTGCATTTGCTGGCCTGGGGCACCTACGAGCTGGGCAAGCGGCTGGATTGGTGGGAATTGCCGCGCTGGCCGCATTGGGTGCAGCAACTAGTCAAGAAAGTCGAACCACCCCCGCCGCCACCCCAGACTGTCACCGAGCCGGCCCTGACCTTTCTGGACGTCAGCCAGGAGTCACCGACGGCCCCGGAAAAGGCCAAATACTATTCCAATAAGAATTCCCGGGCAGCGAACCAGAAACTGGAACAGGAATCGAATCAGCCGGACATTCAGGGTAAGCAAAAAGATATGCCCAAGACGGAGGATGTGCTGCGGCCCGTGTTCAGCAAGAATCCGCCTGCCCCCGCGACCCCATCACCCGCCGAGCCGACCACACAGGAGGCAGCCAAAGAAGCGGCGGAGGCCAAAAAGGCCACCACCGCGAGCAAACAGGCCGGCGACCTAACCATGGGCAAACCCACCCCGAATCAGAAGCCCCAGCCGGAAACCACGCCGGCCACCAAGCCGCGTCCGCGCACCTTGAAACAGGCCCGGGCGCAACAGGCCAAACAGACGCCCGGCCAGGCCATGATGCTGCCCGGCGGCGTGCATAAGATTGCGCTGTCCTCCTCGCTGGATGCCAAGGCGACGCCGTTTGGCGCTTACGATGCCGCGCTGGTGGATGCGGTGACTTCCCACTGGTGGGACTCGCTGGAGAAACAACAGTTTGCCTTGGATCGAACCGGGCGCGTGACGGTGCATTTCCGGCTCAACGCGGATGGCACGGTTACCGAAGTATTAATCACAGACAGCAACGTGGGCGAAATGCTCGGCCTTGTCTGCACCGGCGCCATCGAAGATGCGGCGCCGTTCGGTCCCTGGCCGTCGGATTTGCGGAAGCTGGTGGGTGAGAATTTTCGGGATATCACCTTCACTTTTTACTATTATTGAACGCTGTTTATGGAAATCGTCGTTAAAAT
>CAIJGS010000282.1 GCA_903820285.1 uncultured Verrucomicrobia subdivision 3 bacterium
CGCCCCACTCCACATTCTAGCCACCAGCGGCACAGAAAATACCGGACCCCAGTAGGGTCAATCAAGCTTCCATCAAGGCTAAAACCCCTGCAATCAAGGCTAATCGTGCCTAATCAAGCCTCATCAAGGCATCCGATGAAAAAATTAATACCCTCATCGCCGCGCGCTTCCGTGGCTGTGGAATGCGGCGGCATGCCGCCGCTTTGGCACTGGGAGACATGTATCCCCGTTCCCTGCCCGGACCTGCCCGCGCACTCCCAACCGTCCCGCCACCCCACTCGCATCCCAAAATCCGGGTTCCAAAGCCGGTTGCTCTACTCCATCAAGCCTCAATCAAGGCAAAAAACCCAGCAATCGTGCCTCATCAAGGCTAATCAAGGCATCCTCTAATAATTTAATCACCGCCATGCCTCCTCCGCACACTTATATATTTTGCGGCCTGCCATCGATTTCCCCGCTCTTTACCGACCACCCGGGAATCTCCCCTCCCACCATCCCCCTTTGCGGCTTCGCGCCTCTGCATCTTTGCGTTAAAACCCCAGCAATCGTGCATGATCAAGGCTCATCGTGCCTCATCAAGGCAAACGGCATTTTTTCTGGGGGGCTCAAACGCCCCATCACCTGCCCGCGCGCCTTTTCCTCCGTCATTGGATGTTGGGTGTTCGGCGTTGGTTGTTGGATGTTTCCCAATTTTCCGCCCTCGGCACGCCTATTCAAGGCCCTCCGGCTCGAAAATTCTGTTTTCTTCCCCGGTCAAGTATGGTCATCTGTGGTCACATAATGATTCATCCGACAGCTATTATTGATCCCCAGGCGCGGCTGGGCACGGGCGTGAAGGTCGGGCCGTATGCCGTGATTGACGCGGGGGTAGAGCTGGGCGACCACTGCGTGGTGGGCCCGCAGGTGTATTTGACCGGCCAGACCAAGATCGGCAGCGGGAACCAGTTTCATGCCGGTTGCGTGATCGGTGATGCGCCGCAGGACCTGAAATATAAAAATGACCCAACCCGCCTCCGGATTGGCGATAACAACGTCTTTCGCGAGCATGTGACCGTCCACCGCTCCACCAAGCTCGAGGAGGATACGGTCATTGGTTCCCACAATTTTCTCATGGCCGGCTCGCATGTGGCGCACAATTGCCACGTGGGCAACCATGTCATTCTGGCCAATGGCGCGCTGCTGGCCGGGCACGTGACGGTGCAGGACCGCGCGTTTATTTCGGGCAACTGCCTGGTGCACCAGTTTGTGCGGGTGGGAACGTTGGCGATGATGCGGGGCGGTTCGGCCATCAGTCAGGATCTGCCGCCATTTTCCATGTCCCGGGGTGACAACACCCTGTGCGGACTAAATATTGTGGGCATGCGGCGGGCGGGTTACTCTGCCGAAGAACGATTAGAGTTGAAACGGCTCTATCACCTGCTTTTCAGGAGCGGTAAAAACCTGCGGGCGGCGGTGGCGGCGGCGCAGCCGCTTTTTTCGGGCAAGGCGGCCCAAATGATGTTAGAATTTGTGGCGGCCACCAAACGGGGCGTTTGTTCCTGTAACAAATACCATGAAAATGGTGTAGAAGAGGAATTATGAGCTATCAAATCATTGGCAACGACGGCCGGACCTACGGCCCGGCAACCTTGGATCAGGTGCGCGTGTGGATTTCCCAGGGGCGGGCAGAAAGCCGGACACCGGTTTTGGTGGAAGCGTCCACCAGCTGGTCCACCCTGGGTCTTTTGCCGGAGTTTGCGCCCTTATTCACTGCCCCGCCGCCGGTGACACCATCGGCGCCCCCTGCGGCACCCCCCCTACGAGCGAACTCGGGGGCCATCCCGACCAACTCCTTTGCGACCGCGGGACTGGTTTTGGGGATTATTTCACTA
>CAIJGS010000283.1 GCA_903820285.1 uncultured Verrucomicrobia subdivision 3 bacterium
GGCCGGGGCTTGGGTGCGCGCGTAAAACTCATGTCCCGCGTATCGCTCAGCAAAGGAGCTGGCAGACATCACGAAGGTCCGGTCCGCCTGGGCGGCAAAGTCTGATCGCAGCAGCTGAAGAAAGCGGCCGGCGACGGCTTCCAGCTGGCCGGGCTCATCATCCACCGTGAGGGCGATGACAAAATGCAGTCCGGATTCGCCGGGTCGCTGCATGTCCAGCAGGTAACAGGCGGCGAGTTCCGGGGAAGCCTCGCAGATTTGCCGGATGGCGTGGGCGAGGTATTCGTCAACGTTTTGGGCGCGACGGGTGGCGACTTGAGCCGGGGCGGTTACTTTGGTTTTAAACACAAGCTTCCTCGGGATTTACCAGGTTCAGGACTGGAACAATTCCGCGATATTAACCAAGGCATCGGGAAAAGCGAGCGGTTTGGCGTGGCTGGCAGGAGGTTCCCGCAAAATGGTTTTCCAGTTGAATTTGTCGCTGCTCCCGCTATCGTTGCCCCATGCGCCAGTTGCTTGTAGCCATCGTTTTGTTTGCCTCCCTTGCCGTGGGTTCCGCCGCGGACACCCCCGGCCGGGTCATCAAGGTCCTGCCGCTCCTGCTGGACCTGAAGGGCCATGACGCCATTTCACCCAGCCTGTTCGATCGCGATGCCTATCAGGCCCGCCTGCGCAGCCAGGCCAATCTTGTTTCCGCCATCCGTTTTGACGTCCTGTGGGACGCCCAGAAAACGGCGGGCACCAATTTCACCCTGCGCGCCGAACTCCGGGGCGTCCTCCCCAATGGCGCGCCGCACCTGCAAACGCTGGAAACCAACGTCACCCCCGGTTTCTTCCATACCTGGTCTTCGCTCCCGCTCGCCGGCGAGGATTACCAGCATTTCGGCACTCTCGTCGCGTGGCGCGTGACCCTCTGGTCCGGCACCGAGCAGATTGGTGAGCAGAAATCGTTTCTGTGGTAATTGGCGGGCAGATTGAGCCATCCTCCCGACCGGTAAATACTACTGGGGCTTGATCAGCGTGACCGCCAGTCGCCCGCCATATAAATCATCGAAGAGGGCATACGCTTCCGAATCGTAGGCTTTCAAACCTTCTGGTCCGTTGCCCGGCTTGGGACCGTCCATGTGCAGGTCTCCGTGCGTGCCGAAATACCACATTGTCAGCTCGGCAAAGAATTCATCCGGGTTGCTGCCGGCATAGCTTTTGACCCAGAGTTTTTTCGCCAGTGACCGGTGAAACTGGGCATTGAATTTTGCCCGGGTGGCCGCCGGCATTCCGTAATTGCGGATGGCATGGGCGAACTCGTGCAGGCAGATGTCGCGTCCGTGATAACGGTCATTTTTCAATTGAAGCAAATTCTCCTCGCCACAGGAAACCAGCCTTCCGCCCATGCCGCGCGTGCGCTGGTCGCGGGTCAGTCCATTGTATTCGGCCAGGGGCACGCCTTTGTCCTGCCGCCACTCCGGCAGGTCGGTGGTCACCTGACCCTTGCCGATGATGTGCAGCTCCACCCCGGCCGCCACGAGATTGGAATCCACCAGCGGCAGATGACGAAGGAGCACGGAAATACGTTCGCCCGCCGCGAAGAGCGCCGCATCCGCCACCACCGCAGGCGCCTTGATCGGGATGCCCTCGCACAAAAGTTGCTTGGCGAAAAAATCCTGCTCCGGCGGGCTGATGCGGGTGATGGCCGGCAGCTGGTTCGTGGAAGCGGCCAGCGCTGGCAGCGCCATGGCCAGCAGGAGATTCAAAACCAGCGTGAAGAGGGTACCCGGTCGCATGGTTTAACTGATTCGTGTTTCTTGGTATTTATTCGCGGTTTAATTGCCTCGTTCCGCTAAGGCACCCACACCGCCCGCCAGAACTGCTGCGGCGCATTGGGAGCGTAGGTGTTCGTCACATTCGACGTTCCCGCTGCCATATTCGTACTCACCGGGCTCCACGTCAACAGGTTCGTTGAACGCTGGATCACGTAGGGCACGCCCGCCTGACCTTGCAATTGAAATACAAACCGGTTTCCGCCCGCCACCGGCAGCGGGGTCAGTTTTGCAGGGGCGGGGAACAGGAACAGCACCGTGGCTGAGTAGGGCGGAAACGCGTAGCTGAAATTCGTTCCGGCAATGGCAAACGTGGTCTTGGCCACATCGGGCGAACCCTTGCCGGTCTGCGCGGCCGTGTCTTGTGTTTTCCCATAGGAAAACACCAGTCCGTTCGTGGCCGGCGTGAAACCCGCCAGGGCCACCAGACCGGTCAGGGTGTTCACCGGATCCTTGTTGACGGTCAAGATCGTCAGCGCGCCGTCCTGCCGCCGCGCCGCATAAGCCGACAGCAACAAATAATCCGTGCCGGCGCTCACTACCGTGTCGCCGGCCTGGATGAAATTCGTCAACAACTTCGCCGCGTAAAAGGTCGGGTAATAATTCGTGCCGTCCACGATGCCATATTCGCCGTACTCCCGCCATCCATAGAGGGATGTGCTGTTGTTGTTGGTCGCCAGGCTGCCATTGCAGAAATTCCACCAGTAGTGTCCGTTAAACTCGGTTTGCATCAGCTGCGCCAGGCCGTCCGCCAGATACAGGCCGTTCACGAGGCTCACCGTCTGTTTGCCCGGCAAGGTGCTCACGGAGTTGTTCTCCGTGCAGACCAGTTCGATGTTCGTCCCGGCCGCCCCGAAATAATCCGTCACCATCTGCCGCAGATTGGCCGCATCCGCCGGCCAGCTGCTGGAGCTGGCCAGCAGACCCGCATCGCTCTCGCTGCCGGGATCCTGCGGATAGACGTGGTAAATCAGAAAATCCGGCGGCAGGCCCAGATTTTTCAACGTCGTCAGCAGCACCGCCGTCCAGCCGTTGTGATATGTACCCTCGCGCGCATTGTAAGCCGGATGATTGGTATTGTTGGCATAATTATCCTCGCCCAGGACAGCCACCACGCCGACCTTGACCGTCGGATCCACTGACTTCATCAGCGAGATATAAGCCGCCGCCCGCACGGCATAAGTGAAAGGATCTTGCGGCAGGCTGTTGCTGTCCGTTTCCCACCAGCCATATCCCTCATTGCCGATTTCCCAATACTTGAACCCCAGCGGCGCGCGGCGGCCAAGGCGGAGAAAATTTTGCCCGTCATCCGTGCCCAGCGGGGTGGCCGCACGCAACGCCGCCCAATGTCCCGCCGTGCTCCAGTTCGTGCCGCGCCCGTCCACACCCAGCGCGGTCAGACTGTTCGTTATGGCATTGCAGTAGGCCACCCACGCCGCCGCCTCATTCGTGGAACCCGTGCCGTAATTCAGCGTGATCATCGTGGAAACCGTGGCATTGGTGACGATGTGAATGAAATTCGCCAGACTCGTCACCCACGTCCAGCTGTTCGCTTCCTGCCGGTTGTACAGCCAGTTATAATCATCCGAATTCGCGCCACCGGGAAATCGCAGCGACCGCGCGCCAATGGCCGCGAGCTGCGAGATCGTGGACGGCGTGTCAAAGGTGATATCCCATTGCGCGGCATTGATCCCAAACCAGCGCGCATCCGCCGTCCGCACCGTCCGACCGGCATTGACCGGCAGATGCGTGATCGCCGGCCCGCTCGTGCTGACCAGCTGGATATCGTCCAGATAAAAAACCGGTTTCGCCGAGCCACTGGAATCCTGGAAGGCTAACCCGGAGAAATTGGTGGTGTTCGCCACGCCCAGCGCGGCGAGCGGCACCACGTACTGCTGCCAGGTGTTGGCCGGCGGCGCGGCCAAGTAATAGCGCGCCGATGGCGCCACTGGCACCACTCCGAGATTGCCATACATCTGCAACCGCTGCCCGCCCGTGGGACCGCCATTCAGCCAGAATATCACCGCGCCAAACGCGGCATTCGTCATCGGCGTGTGATACAGTTGGATGCCTCCATAGGCGCTGGTAATGATTGCACTGATGGAATCGCTGCCCGTACGAACCGGCGACCGGTTCGCCAGGTTACGCGTGCAATAGCTGTAATCCAGCCAGCCATTCATCAGGGCATCCGAATAAACCGCCTGGCTGGTCTGCGCCCCGGCCGCCAGCGGCAGCATCAGCATCACCGCGAGAATGAATTTTAAAAATCGGCTCTGGCGCCGGACGGGATGTGGTCGACGATCAAGAACCATGACTGCACAATAAGCAACCGCCGGCAAAGCTCAATGGGGTGAAATGCGGTGCCAGAAACGCAGGTCAAAAAATGAACTCGAAAGGGTTAAATCAAAAAGCCCGCGTTGGCGATGTAATCGCCTACGCTGGGTAATAAATCAGGGAGGACATCAACCTTGAAAGGGTTGAATGGGGATTCATTCGTAGTTGAGGCGTGTGATACAACCCTTTTAGGGTTGTGACATTTGCCGTGGGGGTGACCCAGGGTAGACCCGCGTTGCGGGCCAACCCCGGGCTGAATGAGAGAATCCTTTCAGGATTCGGAGAGGCCCAATCGCAGGTCACCCCGCCTGCTTCCGCTCGATCACGTAGAATCTAATTCCCCGGCATTGTGAACAATACCCCACGGTATATTTTTTACCGGCCGCCCCGAGCCGGATGCCATACTTGCCGTACGGTTCGGTGAAATTACATTTGAGGCAGCGAATATTCCAACCGGGCGCACGGGTCTCCCACCGTTCCAACTGCTCTGCCGGGGTCTGGGGTCCACCTTTATGGCTGCCGGTCCGCCGGACCAGGACCGACACCAGCACGATCATCGAGGTGAAAAAAAGAACATTGAAGCCCGCGAAATAGTACCAGAAGTTTTTCATAAGCGTTATGTTCCCAGGAAATCCGGATTATACCGCGCCGCGCGGTCGGATGGTTGTCATGTTTGGAACTTTATTGCCGGCTAATCCTTCTGTCCAGCAGTATTCGATTTAGGAATGGTTGGGCGCATGTTCAAGAGCGAGGTTGGGGATTTGGGGCACAGTTCGGAGCGCGGTTGTTTGCGTCCAACTTTTTCGACTGCCACTCTTACAAGAAGATGAGGGGGGGGGCGACGGAGGCGTCGCAGCTACTTTTACGGCTCCTTCGCTTCCTTGCTCAGATCAAATACCAGCCGCGTGCGCGTGTCCGTCTTTTCGTTGATCATCACCATGCTTTCCACCTGGTACTGGCCGTTTACTTTTTTGAAATCCTTCGGGTAGAAATTTTTTATCTGCTGGCCGCTCGCGTCGTAGGCGTTTGCCTCCACAATGCCGAGGGAGTCAGAATCAATCCACGCCTCCACGCGCGCGTAACCGTTGGTGGCGGGATTCGGGTTCGTGCTCTCCAGCACGGTACAACCACAACTGCGGTGAACCTCCTTGCGCAAAACTTTCTGGCCGGGCCACTGGAAAAATTCCAGGCCCAGGTCGGCGATCCAGAAATCGGAGTCCGCGAACGGGTACATCGTCTGGTTGCCCGTCAACGTCACGATTTTTCCGTTGTCGGCATGCCAGACATACTGGTTCGGCTGGCCATCGGTGTGCGTGACTTTCAAAACCTGCATGCCCGCCTGATACAGCGCCGTCCAAGTGCCATCGCCCACGGTGGTTTCGCACACGAGTGGCACGGATGAATTTTCATGTTTGGCATTCCGGATTTTCAGGACGCCATGGTTGGTGAAATTTTCCGCCGGCCGCTGGCTGAGAATCTTTTGCACCAGTTCACGTCCCTGCAATTCGGCATTGGAAAGCCCGTTGGTGCCTTGGGCTTGGGCGGACAGGGTGAGGAACAGGGCCAACAGGGGAAGGGCAAAGACTGAAGAGAAATACCTTAAGATTAATTTGGTGAAAGGCTTGGTCCAAGTGCTCGAGAGGCTAGCTATAACGCTCGCCCTCACCCCGACCCTCTCCCCCGCGGAGAGGGGGAAACGGTTGCCACATTTTTGAAAAATCCAGCAGCTGGATTGGTCGAACCGGTGAACAAGCAGACTAAAAATGTACCAGGTAGAATTACTCTCCTGGGGGAGAGGATACAGTTGAGGGCGGGCGTTCATACTATACATACGACATCAATGATTGTGGATGCGTTCACGGAAAGAAACAACGGGAACCAGGATTCTTCGTCATCTTTGCGAGCTTCTGTTCAAACAAACCCGTCATAGAAATGGGAAGTGGGGTGCGAACAGATACCAGCCACCTGGTCTTCATTTCGGCATGAGCGCGAGTGGGATGACCTCTGAAATCTGGCGCACAAAATGCACCTTCATCTTCGCGCGCACCTCGGCCGGCACTTCCTGCCAGTCCGGTTGATTGCCCTCGGGCAAAATCACCTGCTTCATGCCCAATCGCGAAGCGGCCAGCACCTTTTCTTTCACGCCACCCACGCGTAGCACGCGGCCGCGCAGACTGATTTCCCCGGTCATGGCCAGATCCGAACGCACGCGCCGTTTCGAGAGCAGCGACGCCAGCGCCGCCACAATCGTCACCCCCGCGCTCGGTCCGTCCTTGGGAGTCGCCCCGGCCGGCACATGGATATGCAGGTCAAATTTGCCGTAATCGTCAAAATCCAAATCCAGCTTTTTGGTCTGGCTGCGGAGATAGCTCACCGCCGTCTGAGCACTTTCCTTCATCACCTCGCCGAGAGAGCCGGTGAGGATGAGATTGCCACGCCCCTTCATGCGCGTGGCTTCCACAAAGAGCACATCGCCACCCACGGGGGTCCACGCCAACCCGGTGGCAATGCCCACTTCCGTGATCTTCTCCGCACTTTCCGAAATAAAACGCGGATGGCCGAGGTAACCGTCCAGATCCTTCGCCTCCACTTTCATTGTGGCCGCCGAACCGTTCGCGGACATGATCTTGCGGGCCGCCTTGCGGGAGAGCGCGGCAATTTCGCGTTCGAGCTGGCGCACCCCGGCTTCGCGGGTGTAATCCCGGATCAACCGGCGCAGGGCGGCATCGGAAAATTTTACATCGCTCTTCGTCAGGCCATGTTCTTCGGTCTGACGCGGCACAAGATAGCGCTTGGCAATCTGGAGCTTCTCAGATTCCGTATAACTCGGCAGTTCGATCACTTCCAGACGGTCCCGCAATGCCACATGGATCGGGTCCAGCCAGTTTGCCGTGGCAATGAATAGCACGCGCGAAAGATCAAATGGCAGGTCGAGGTAATGATCCGTAAAGGTGGAATTCTGCGCCGGGTCCAGCACTTCCAGCAGCGCAGCCGCCGGGTCGCCCCGGAAATCCGCGCCCACCTTGTCCAGCTCATCCAGCAAAATCACCGGGTTGCGGCTCTCGATGCGGCGCAACGTCTGGAGGATGCGGCCGGGCATCGCGCCCACATAAGTGCGGCGGTGACCGCGAATTTCCGCCTCATCCCGCATGCCACCGAGGGAGATGCGGGCGAACTTGCGGCCCAACGCATCCGCCACGCTCTTGCCGAGGGAGGTCTTGCCCACGCCGGGCGGACCCACCAGACAGAGGATCGGACCTTTGATCTGCTGCCGGCGCTTGAGCACGGCCAGAAATTCCAGCAGACGATCCTTGATTTTTTCGAGGCCAAAATGCTGGTCGTTGAGAATCTTCTCCGCCACCTTCAGGTCCAGCTTGTCGGTGGTTTCCGTCTCCCAAGGCAGCGCCAAAATCCAATCCAGATAATTGCGCGCCACGCCATATTCGGCGGCGGCGGGCGGCGTCTGCTGCATCCGGTTCAGCTCCTGCACGGCGGCCTTTTTGGCCTCCTCGGGCAGCGGCGTCTGCTCCACTTTTTCGCGCAGCTCCTTCAGTTCGCGACCGTTCGGGTCCGAATCGCCCAGCTCATGCTGAATCGCGCGCATCTGTTCGCGCAGGAAGAAATCCCGCTGCGTTTTGGAAATATTCGTGGCGACGTCGTTCTGGATTTTGGAACTCAGCGTCAGCACTTCCCGCTCACGACCGAGCAGCGGCAGCAGCTTGTCCAGCCGTTCGCGCACGGAAACCGTCTCCAGCAACTTCTGGCGTTCCTCCAGCGGCAGGTTCAGGTTCGCCGCGATGAGATCCGCGAAATGCCCCGGATGATCCGTGTTGAAGGCGGCCGTCTTGACCTGCTCCGAAAGCGAGCTGGACAGCTTGACGATTTCGCCAAACTGCTTGTGCGCATTCCGCAGCAACGCCTGCAATTCGATGGAATCCTCCGTCTCGTCCCGCAGCAATTGATAACTCGCACGCAGGTACGGGGCGGGCAGGAAAAAGTCTTTCGTACGGATACGCCACAACCCTTCCACCAGCACGCGGACGGTGCCGTCGGGAAACTTCACCATCTTCGTCAGGCGCGTCACACAGCCCACGGGATGCAGGTCATCCGGGTTCGGCTCAGCCACCTCGGCATTGATTTGCAGCACGGCTCCCAGCAGGCGGTCGCCGGTCACCAGATCATCCACCAATTTCAGGCTCGGGCCGGTTTCGATGAGGAGGGGGACCACCGCGCCCGGGAAAATGACCACATCGGCCAGCCCCAAAATGGGCAGGGAGTCCGGGAGTGAGCGCGAGGAAACCCGCGCGGGAAGTTCAGACTTTTCCCCCGTGTTCAGGATGCTGATGAACTCTGTTTCCGATGATTCCACTGTTATCCCTCTCGGGGAATTAGAGCCAGTCCGGCGGGGAAATGTTTCAAATTAATCCCAAAAATCAGTCGGCCTCAAAAATGGGCACCTTGTGGGTGATAATCGGCGACCGGCTGGCCGGGGGAACATCAATCCGCAAAAAACCGTTCAGATAAACCGCCTTGGCCATACTCAAATCGTAGCCGCCCGGCAGGTCCAGCACCGTTTCAAACGGGCCGTAGCTGATTTCCATCACCAAAAAGTTGCATTGCGGCGCGCGGCAGCAGTCTGGCCGCTCGCCATTGATCCGCAGGCGCTGGCCTTCCACGGTGATTTCCAGGCTGTCGCTCTTCATCCCCGCGAGTTCCACCTTCACCACCAGACCGGTATCCGTGGCATAAACATCGGTATTGGGCGCCCATCGGCCGGTAATGGGGTCAGGCTGTGAGTTCTGTGCAAAGGAATGCACCGAATGGGAGATTTTCGTGATGGCCATGGAAGTTGGAAAAAGTTCGGAATGTTCTGAGATTTCTGATTGCGGCTGAAAGAATTAGCTTCGTACGGTCTGGCGGGCGGGCGCCGCCTTTTTCACATTTTTAACGCTGGCATCGTCCTGGTGATCATGCGGACAGCCGCAGTTGCAGCCGGACCCGTGTTCGGGCTTCTTCCCCGAGCTGCGCCAGACGAACAGAATGGCCACCCCCAGCACGATGCTTAACGTTATTAATTGCTGCCAGTTCATGGTAGCAACATAACTGCAATCCGCAGGCGTGCAAATGGAATTTTCGGCGTGAAACTTCCCAGATTACGGCTTAGGCTGCCGCATGGCCGCAACGTTTCGTTACCAACACCGCGTCACATACGCCGAATGCACCGTCGGAAACCACGTCTATCATGCTCGTTATCTGGACTTTCTGGAAGCCGCCCGGGGCGAATTCCTACGTTCCCTCGGCACCACCGTGCTGGCCTGGCAGGAGGCCGACTGCATTTTTCCCGTAATCGAAGCCCGGCTCACCTATAAATACCCCGCCCGGTACGATAACGTCCTGGCCATCGAGGTCTGGCCCACCCTGATGGAACGGGTCCGCCTTAATTTCGCCCATCGGATTCTCCTGCCGGACGGGAAGCTAATTCTGGAGGCTGAGACTTTCCATGCCTGCACCACCCGCGCTGAGAAGCCCCGCCGGCTGCCGCCCGAACTGGTGGAGAAAATGTCGCCGTATATTAGACTTTGAAGTTGGTTTGTCCCCTGATTTCCGATTCGCTATCACTTTGCCTGCCGCAGCCAGACGTGCTACCTTTCGGGGTTGGCTGGTGGCCGTAAAGTCAACCCCGTCATTGCACGGGGGGGCCGGTTCGTTTAGCCTCAAAAGATGTCGCTTTTTGGTAAATTGGGTTTAAGGGCATGGCTGCTGCTGCTGTTGCTGGCGGCCGGCGGCTGTCTGCCGGTGGATTCCAATCAGATGGATGAGGAAAAGGAACCGCATTACGTCCTCGGCAAAAACCGCGTGAACGCCCGGGATTTTACCGGCGCCATTGAGGCTTTTCAGGAGGCCATTGAGGCCAACCCGCGCTCCGCGCCTGCCCATTTTCAGCTCGCCTGCCTGTATGACAGCGAGGCGCCCGATCCCGCCGCCGCCGTCTTCCATTATCAGGAATTTCTCCGCCTCAATCCCCAGGCCGGCAACCTTGATGTCATCCGCCAGCGCATTTACACCTGCAAACAGCAACTGGCCGCCGACATCATGCCCCTGCCCAGCGCTCCCGCCGCCCAGAAACAGCTGGAATCGCTCGCCGCCAAAAACCACGAGCTGCAACAGCAGGTTGATGCCATCACTGAGCAACTCCGCGTGGCCAATGAACAACTTCGCCAGTGGAATGTCTATTATGCGAACCAGCAGGCGGCGGCCAAAGCGGCCGCCACCCAAAATAACAACCGGCCGGCCCAGCCGACCACGAGCACCAGCCCGCTGCCCGATGACATGACCCTCGCGCCCACCGATTCACCCGGTCCCCGGACCGGCGTCACGCCTCTCCCCGGCGATCAAACCCCGCCGGCCCGGGCCACCGCCCATCCCGCGCCCGCCCGCGCCCGCACCCATGCCGTTTTGCCCGGCGAGACCCTCGCTGGCATCGCCCGCAAAGCCGGCGTCACCCTGGCTGCCCTCAAGGCCGCCAACCCCGAGGTGAACCCAAAAAAATTGCGCGCCGGGCAGGTCCTGAACCTGCCGGGCCAATAAACGCACATGGTTTCCCGCCTCACATTTCTGGCAATCGCCGGCTTCTGGGTGACCATGAATGTGCTGCTCTGGCGCTCCGAGTACGGGTTGCAAAGCGACGACTTTCCCGTGCCCATCGAACTCGTCTGGCGCAAGATCCTGACCGCGCCCGAAGCCTCCTCCCTGAGTGTCTATCAAAACACCGTCCGCATGGGCTACTGCGAATTGTCCACCGGCGTCGGTCAGCAAATGGCCACGCTGGATGAGGATCGTCCGCCGCCCGAAGGCTTTCTCGCCAAGGCCGGTTACCAGCTTCATCTCTCCGGCAACGTCGCCTTTGGCGATTTCACCAACCGCGTCAAGTTCGATGGCCGGCTGCTCTTCAATTCCGCGCGCCAGTGGCGGGAATTCACCTGCCGCGTCACCTCGCGCACCGCGGTTGTGGAAGTGCATTCGCTCGCCACCAACCAGACCTTGCATGTCAAACTGGTCAGCGACGGCATCACCACGGAGCGCAATCTGACCTTTGAGGAACTGCAAAATCCGGATGCCGTAGTGCGGGTCTTCGCGGGCAATTTCGCCGACCTCCTCCTCGGCGCCCTGGATCTCCCCATTTTGAACACCGCCACCGCGCAAAACCTGCCATGGTCCGCCCGCCGGACCCGCATCCGCATCGGCTCTGAACCCGTACCGGTTTACCGGCTGGAAACCAGCCTGCTCGGGCGCGACGTGACGGTGGATGTCAGCACCATGGGCGAAGTCCTGTGCGTGGATTTCCCCGGCGAACTCACCGCCCGCATTGAAGAATTGAACCGGCCATGATCCAACTCGAACATCTGGTGAAAAAGTTTGGCGACCTCACCGCCGTCAACGACGTCTCCCTGACCATCGGCCGGGGCGAATTCTTTGCCATGCTCGGACCCAACGCCGCCGGCAAAACCACCACGATCAAGCTGCTCACCGGCCTCATCAAACCCAACTCCGGCCGCGCCCGGATCTGCGGCTACGATGTCCAGACCGAACCCCTCGAAGCCCGCCGGCGCCTGGCATACGTGCCCGATTTCCCCTTTCTCTACGACAAGCTCACCGCCTGGGAATTTTTCCGTTTCACCGGCCAGATGTTCCGCCTCGACGCCGCCCGCATTGAAAAAAATGCGCAGGAACTGGTCGCCCGCTTTCACCTGGCCGAATTTGCCGATCGCACCCTCGAAGGTCTCTCCCATGGCACGCGCCAGCGCATTGCCATCGTCTCTGCGCTCCTGCACGACCCCGAGGTTTTCGTCATTGATGAACCCATGGTCGGCCTCGACCCCCAGCACGCCCGCGTGGTCAAGGACGTCCTGAAGGAACGTTCCCTCGCCGGCATGACCGTGCTGCTCTCCACTCACCAACTCTCCATTGCCGAGGAAATGGCCGACCGCATCGGCATTATCAATGGCGGCAAACTCATTGCCGTCGGCACCCGCGAACAGGTGCGCGAGCAAAGCGGCTCCGCCGGCGCCCTGGAAGACGTGTTCCTCGCGCTCACTGCGGACGCCCCGGAAACCCCATGAGCACCAAGGTCAAAATCTGCGGCATCACCAACCCTGCCGATGGCGCCGCCGCCATCGCCGCCGGGGCCGATGCCCTCGGTTTTATTTTCTGCGCCAGGAGCCCGCGCTTTGTTCCCATCGCCACCGCTGCCGAGATCGCGTCCGCCATCCCGCCCTACGTTTTGCGCGTGGGTGTGTTCGTGAATGCCACGGAAGAATTCGTTACGGAAGCCATCGCGGCCTGCGGCCTGAATCTGCTCCAGTTTCATGGCGATGAAGCCCCCGAATTCTGCACCCGGTTCGGCCTCATGAGCATGAAAGCGCTCCGCGTGCGCGAGGCCGCCTCGCTGGAACAGCTAGCGCAATATCACACCGACGCCTTTCTCCTCGATGCCTACTCCGCCAAAGGCCTCGGTGGCACCGGCGAAACCTTTAATTGGGATCTCGCCATCGAAGCCAAGAAACTGGGCCGACCCGTTTTTCTGGCCGGCGGTCTCACGCCCGAAAATGTCGCCGCCGCGGTGCAACGCGTCCGCCCCTTCGGCGTGGATGTCTCCAGCGGCGTCGAAGTGTCCCCCGGCAAAAAAGACCACGCCAAAGTGTGCGCCTTTATCGCCGCCGTTCGGTCCGCCGACTCGCAAATTTCATGAAACGCATCGCTGTCTACTGTGGCTCAAACCCCGGCATCCGCCCCGCCTACGTCACGGCGGCCGAAGAACTCGGCGCCTTGCTCGCGCGCGAAAAAATTGAACTCGTCTACGGCGGCGGCTGTGTCGGCCTCATGGGCGTCGTCGCCAATGCCGCGCTAAAAAATGGTGGTCACGTCATCGGCGTCATCCCCAAGAAACTTGTCATCAAGGAAGTCGTTCATGAAAAGCTCCCCGACCTCCGCATCGTCGAAGACATGCACGAGCGCAAAGCCCTCATGGCCGAACTCTCCGATGGTTTCATCGCCCTCCCCGGCGGCTATGGCACCTACGAAGAATTCTTTGAAATCCTCGCCTGGAGCCAGCTCGGCTGGCACCAGAAACCCTTCGCCCTCTATAACGTGGACGGCTTCTACCACAGCCTCCTGCAATTTCTCGACCACGTCGCCACCGAAGGTTTTATCCGCCCCAAGCACCGCGACCTCGTCCTCGTCGGCACCACCGCCGAAACCGTCCTGGCCCAAATGCGCCAGTTCAAGCCCCCGGTCGAAGTCAAATGGGTGAAGTGAGGTTTGGGCGCTAAAAAATACCTGTGACCGGCTTTGGGTGGGCGAAGTTAGTGTTAACGCTCGCCCTCACCCCGGCCCTCTCCCCCGAGGAGAGGGGGAAACGGTTGACGACTTTTTGGCGAATCAAGCCGCTGGATAGGTCGGATCAGTGGACGAAAGATCAGAAAGTATGCCAGGAAAAAAGCCCTCTCCATGGGGAGAGGGTTGGGTGAGGGAGAGCGTTAAACCATACTCTTCCCTGTCCGGCGCCGTTCTTGGCAATCGCCATCGGGTAATTGGTTTTATACCGCACTTGTCCAACTCCAAAAAAGTTGTGGGTAATGACAAGCGTTTCAACGCCGGCGCTCCGAGCGGTGGCCGGTTCGGAGACACAGGCGAGGTCAATCCCTCATCCCCACCCCAGTCGCCAGATGGTTTCCGCCATGCCGTTGAATCATTTCAAGCTGATGCAACCCGTTCCGGGTAGAAAAAATTATCGGATGCAAACCCAAGGTAGCGCGTCCGCGCAACCTTGGGCTGTATGATTCAATCCCGTTGGGATTGGTGGTTTGGGCGTCGCGCCTGACGGCACCGGGGACTTCGCCAATTCCCTAAAAAATCAGCCGGATTATTCGTGTTGATTCGTGTCCATTCGTGGCTGCCTCCACCTTTCCCTAAAATAAATTCTTTGCCAGATTGCCGCTTTGAACGAGAATAAACCCATGAGCGCCGTTGCCGATTTGAATTTGCCCGATGCCCAGGGACACTTTGGTCCCTATGGCGGACGTTACGTGCCCGAAACCCTCATGCACCCGCTGCAGGAGCTGGAGGCCGAATACTTCCGCGCCCAGCACGACCCCGCGTTCCAGGCGGAACTCTCCTATTACCTGCGCGAATTCGTTGGCCGCCCCACGCCGCTCTACTTTGCCGAACGCCTCACCAAGGAACTCGGCGGCGCCAAGATTTATCTCAAGCGCGAAGACCTGAACCACACCGGCGCCCACAAGATCAACAACGCCATGGGGCAGATCCTGCTCGCCAAGCGCATGGGCAAGACCCGCGTGATCGCCGAGACCGGCGCCGGCCAGCACGGCGTCGCCACCGCCACCGTCAGCGCCATGTTCGGCCTCAAATGCGTCATCTACATGGGCGCCGTGGACTGCGAACGCCAGGCCCTCAACGTGTACCGCATGAAAATGCTCGGCGCCGAAGTCGTGCCCGTCCATGCCGGCCAGAAAACGTTGAAGGAAGCCGTCAACGAAGCCATGCGCGACTGGGTGACCAACATCCGCAGCACCCATTATATCCTCGGCACCGCCTACGGCGCGCATCCCTATCCCGTCATGGTCCGCAATTTCCAGCGCATCATCGGCGACGAAGCCCGCCGCCAGATTCTCGAAAAGGAAGAGCGCCTGCCCGACCTCCTCGTCGCCTGCGTCGGCGGCGGCTCCAATGCCATCGGCCTGTTTTATCCCTTCCTGGAAGATGCATCCGTGCGCATGATCGGCGTGGAAGCCGGGGGCCTGGGCATTTTGCCCGAGCAACACGCAGCACGTTTCCATGGCGGCTCACTTGGCGTGCTTCAGGGCACCCGCAGTTATATTTTGCAAGACGACTTTGGCCAGATCCAGCTCACCCACAGCGTCAGCGCCGGTCTCGACTACGCCGCCGTCGGCCCCGAACACGCCTGGTTGCACGATAAAAAGCGCGTGGAGTACACCTACGCCACCGATGACAAGGCCCTCGACGCCTTCATGAAGCTCGCGCATCTGGAAGGCATCATCCCCGCGCTTGAAAGCTCCCACGCCGTCGCCGAGGTCATTGAACGTGCGCCCACGATGAGCAAGGACTCCCTCATCATCATCAACCTCTCCGGCCGTGGCGACAAAGACGTCGCCCAAGTCGTGGCCAAGCTCGGTATGCAGATGCCGAAGTAATTTGGCAGAAGCTGGCGGAAAAGTTTGTTTTGTAGCTCTCCCTCACCCAACCCTCTCCACGGGGAGAGGGCCGGTGTGTGAGCTTTATACCACTTGCAGTTTGAAACTGCACTATGAGCCTCGTGCCTGAGGGAGGAACGCGTTGGGCGCGAGCGGAGCGCGGCGTTCACGCCGCTTCAGCGTCCAAAATGAAGGCGGGCCGGAACGTTGCTGGCGCCTTGCCACTTTGGTCATTGAAGCGGGCTGAAGCCCGCGCTCCGCAGGAGCCGGCCGATGCAGTTTCAAACTGGAAGTGGTATTAACACCATTGTTTTCTCCACTTGCTGAATTGCCTTCAAAATTTTTCCCCCATTCCGGAAAAAGTATTTGAACAAAATCCCGAAAGGGAGCATCACAGTAATAGACTCAGATTGTTTTTGTCAGGGCTTTGACACAACTGTTCCAAGGAAACAATCCGGCTCACTCCGCATGATGATCCATTCCGGCATGCTGGATGTGCGAAAAACCGGCGCGTTACTGCGCGGAGAAACCGGCTGTATTGACACCTGGATCCGCCAGCCCCGCGTGGGAAATCTGGCCGTGCAGCTCATCTGGATTGTCGTGGGCATGGGCTGTTACGGCGCCGCCATGGGCGCCTGGCGCGATTCGTTGCAGGCGCTTTATACCGCCCTCAAATTTCCCCTCATCATCCTGCTCACCACCTTTGGCAACATTCTCATCAACGCCATGCTCGCGCCGTTGCTTGGCTTGAACATCACGTTCCGCCAATGTTTAACGGCCATTCTCACCAGTGGCAGTCTCTCGGCCGCGATTCTGGGCGCGTTCAGCCCGCTCATCGCTTTCATGGTCTGGAATGCCCCGCCACTCACCGCCGCGCCTTCCGCCACGTCCGATCTGACGCACGATGCCATCCTGCTCGCCCACGTGCTCATCATCGCCTTCGCCGGCACCGTCGCCAACCTGCGCCTCTCGCAATGGCTCACCCAACTCGGCGGCAGCACCGCCATAACCCGGCGCGTCCTGTTCGCCTGGCTCGCGGGCAATCTGTTTCTCGGCAGCCAGCTCTCGTGGATTCTGCGTCCTTTCGTTGGCCTGCCCGGCCTGCCCGTGGAATTCATCCGCCCCAACGCCCTGCAGGGAAATTTTTACGAAACCGTCTTCCAACTTTGCGCCCACCTCATCTTCCCCGGCCACGGCAAATAAACCCTGAACCATCACCCTTATGATCGACCCCAACGTGCCCATCCCGCCCCCGACGATACCGCCGACAATTCCGCCGCCGCCCATTCCCCCGATACCGCCCTTCGGCCGGCCCGACTCCGCCCCCGGCGACCAGCCCGAAGAACGCGAACCCATTGCCGGTGTTCTCGCCGTGGCCGAAGCCATGTTGCGCCAACCGCGGCGCGTCATGTACCAGTTGCAACAGCCGGGCTCCGGCCGCCTCATCGCCGCCATGCTGGCAGTCGCCATCCTCTGCCTCGGCATCTACGGTCTCATCGTGGGCAGCTTTTCCGGCGGCATGCAATTATGGGCCGCCCCCGCGAAAATTGTTTCCGGCCTGCTCGGCGCCGCCTTCATCTGCCTGCCCAGCCTCTACATTTTCACCTGCCTGAGCGGATCCCAGGCGCGACTGCGCGAGGTCATCGGCTACGTCGCCGGCGTGCTCCTGCTGATCGGCATTCTGCTCGTTGGCTTTGCCCCCGTCGCGTGGATCTTTTCCCAATCTACCCAGTCCCTCGCCTGGATGGGTTTCCTGCACCTGCTCTTCTGGTTCATCGCCAGCATCTTTGGCCTCCGCTTTCTGGGCGGCGGCTTCGCCCACGCCAAAGCCCGCACCAACGCCGGCCTCTACGTCTGGATCCTCATCTTTCTCCTGACCTCGCTGCAAATGATGACCGCCCTGCGCCCGCTCATCGGCAAGGCCGACACCTTCCTGCCCCGCGAAAAAATGTTCTTCGTCACTCACTGGTATCACAATGTGGATGCCGAGTCGGAAACCAAACACTGAACCAGCCAGCCGCCTGCCAATTGGTATGACCAAAAAAATATTGCCGCCCAATCCACTGCACAAAATTGCCGCCAAATTTCGCGAGGCCCAGGCGCATCACCAAGCCCGCCACCAGCCCAGCGGCTTCGGCTTTGCGCTCGCTGACCAGGTGGATTTTCTGAATGCCGACGCTTGGGACCAGGTAACGCGTGGCGGCAGCGTGTTTCTGCGCCGGGACGTGCTGCGCGTGATCGAGAATCACGGACCCGATAACATCACGCCCCGCTACGCCACCATTTATCGCGCGAGCCAGCCGGTGGCCGTGATCGCCGCCCAGATCGTCGCCGTAAAAGGCAGTCATCTCCAACCCGAAAAGGAAGTGGAGAAACGGGCGGAGCGCAAAGCGACCGGTCGTCGCGATGCCGCCGCCGGTTTTCTGAAACGCGCCTTTTCACCGGCGGTCAAAGCGGCGGCCGGCCGCGTGGATGAACGTCTGCTCGTCGCCGGCAACCTCATGTCCTGGGGCTTTCATGGCATCGCCTTTGCCCCGGGCGAGGATCCCGCGGAATTGTGGTCCGGCGTGGCCGAGGCGCTTTACCGGATCCGCCGCGCCGAGCGGCTCACCGGGCAAACCAATCTCGTCATGATTAAAGACGTGACCGCCCAGGAGACCGGTTTGGACGCGTTGCGCCGGTTCAGTTACAGTCCGCTGGAAACCGAGCCGAACATGGTTTTGGATCTCCCGCCCGCCTGGCGCAGTTATGAAGATTATCTGGGCGCATTGGATGCCAAGTACCGGCGCAATGCCCGTGACCAGTTGAAAAAACTCGCCGCCGCCGGCTGTGTCATTGAATCGCTCACCGATCTGGCCGCCAGCTCCCGCCGATTGCATGAACTCTATCTGGCGGTACATCAAAACGCCTCCGTGCGGCTGGTGACCTTGCCAGAAACGTATCTGCCAACTTTGGCCGGCGCGCTCGGCGCTGATTTTCGCTGCACCATTATCCGGCGAGGCGACAAGGTTCTGGGCTTTGTCACCACCCTGCGGGATGGCCCGACCGCCATTGCCTATTACATCGGTTTCGACCGCGCGGCCGCGGCCGAGGGATTGCCGATTTATTTGCGACTCCTGCATGCCACCGTGGGTGATGCGCTCGCGCTAGACTGCACCCGGCTGTCGTTTGGCCGCACCGCCCTGGAGCCCAAGGCCGCGCTCGGGGCCAAGCCGGAGATGCTATCCGTGTGGCTGCGACATCGCGTGCCCGCGCTGAACTGGGCCCTGCGCGGCGTGCTGGGCGCCGTGACCCATGCCGAGGCCCCGGAACGCAATCCCTTCAAGACCGCCGCCGGGTAAATCGACTTGTGGCGGGAGGGGCGACAACCACACGCTGCGCTGGGCGTCGCGGCGGAGGGGCACCTCCGCCCCACCGGATGGGGAACTTTTCAAATCTTCAGACCCGGAGCGAGCCGCGGAAGCCCCGGCCACTGTAGTAGGACTGCGCGCCGTTGTGCCCCACGAAAACGCGGCCGTAGCGGCGATCGCCATAGATCGCACCGCCGAGCTTCCGGATCTCCGCCGGGGTTTGCAACCAGCTCGAGGTTTTCGTATCGAACTCGCCCAGCTGTTGCAGGTCAAAATATTCCGCTTCCGTCAGCAGCGCAACGCCCAGCTCCGCCGCCAGGTCCACAACGCTGGTTTTCGGTTTGTGTTCCTTGCGCGAATCCAGCGCCGCGCGGTCGTAGCACAGACTGGTGCGGCCCTGGGGGCTTTCTGCCGAGCAATCGTAAAACACATACTCGCCCGACGTTTTGTCGAGCCCCACCACGTCCGGCTCGCCCCCGGTGCGTTCCATTTCCGCGAGCGACCACAATTTTTCCGGACTACCTTCCAGCCGGGCCTGCACCTTGGCCCAATCCAGACCTTGGTGGCGGTTCGGATTTTTCTCGAACCGGGATTTTAGGGTGGTGAGGAGGTCTTTGTGCTGTTTGGGGGATGAAACTTTTTGGGCGGTTTTCATGTTATTCATTGATAAATAACCGATTCGGTCAAAATGAACCGGTCGAAATCGCATCCCATTTGTATGAGTGTTGGACTATGAGGAAAATGCTTAACTACTTCTAACACCCTGTTTTTAAATTCCGGATTTGTGCGCACACCAAATCTAATTTCCTTTATGGCGAAGGCATCAAACGGGATCAAACGAATATCTCCGAGATTAGAAGCCACTCGATATTCCTGCTCAAACTCCCACTCAGCGGATTTTCGACAAGTAATATTGTCAGCAATCAAAGTTGGGTCGGTTTCAAAAGCACCAATCACGTCAAAAGGATTATCTGAGTTCTGGTATTTCACTTTTTGAGCCACCCAGAATGGACGACTTGTAGAGTCATAACCTACGCAAATCCCTTCATGAGCTTGGGCATAATATGACCACATCCGGATTGAATCAGGCTTTGATGAAAAACAAACAATTCGGGTTTGCGCCTTTGTTGCCTCCCACTTTTCTAACAATTGTTTCTTTGCCCAATCGCTAGTCGAATCAAATTCCTCTGACGCTTTTTCAGGCGAAACACCAAATGCAGGAGCATTCTGAATGAACTGTTTCCTCAATGATTCTATGTTCCAAACTACCGGAGCGTGGCACTCAAACGGATCGTTTAATTCTTGGGAGGTCGCCGCATATAATTCGTGTTTGGAAATTTCATCAATCGTCCAATCAGACGGACGACGATAACGAAATAATATCGGCGGCGGATTGGCTCGAGCAAGAAATCTCAAAGCCATTTCAGCTTCAAGCTCCTCTCGGGAAAACCTTTTCATTGGAGTGCACTCAACAGAATATTGACAACTTCGGGTCACCTTTCACCCTCATCATCACGAACTCCACTGACTCTTTTTCTATCCCTAGCGCTACTTTCTCTGCGTTGGCCAGGTTGATTTTCATCAGTTCAAATTGATTTAAGCCAAATTTACTTTTCAGTCAAGGACTTCAGGCTGGCCAATCCCTTTTCGTACTGGCAGCCAACCATCTTGTCCATGTTCATGAGCAGGCCGAAGATTTTACCCATGTGACTATTTTTGCCCTGCATGCTCCAGGTGACGACGGTTTGATTGCCGGCGGGCCGGAACGTGAATTCCGCCGTGTTGGTGGCTTGCATTGGCTTTTGGAATTCGAGCCGGAGATGGATGAACTCCGCGGGCTGGCTCGCGGTGATGGTCATTTTGCCGGTGCCAACCTTGCCGTTGCCGTCCCAGGCCATCGCCGCACCCACGCCGGACTCGGCCCCGGAGAAGGTGCTTTTCGCATTCGGGTCGAGTTTGGCCCAGGGCGACCACTCCTTCCACAGGTGCAGGTCGTTGACATGCGGGAAAATCTGGTCCGGCGGCGCGGCGAAGGTCGCAGTACGCGTGACGATGAAATTGTCCGATTGCCCGGTAATCAGAATGAAGATCAGGATGGCGATGAAGGCGAGGGCCAGCAGGATGGGCAGCATAAAAGTCCTTGGGGTTAAAAGTTCAGTTGAGCAGGCCGGCGAATTTTTTCCGCGCGTCCCACAGCAGATAAAGTGCCAAGCCGATGATGGGGTCGAGTATCGGGTCGATAAGGTTTTTCGGTTCATCCACGAACACATGGAAGGCGATAATGTTCACGATCACCGGGCCGAGGAGCAGCAGGCCGAGGTTGCGCAGCCGCGGAATCATCACGATGAGAGCGCCGACAAACTCGAACATTTTCACGAACTTGAGGTAGCCCGTGGGGACGAATGCCGCCATGAACTGCGCGGCGGGCGTGCCTTCCGGCATTTTCGGGATGGTGATGAGGTTGAACAGAACCGGGACGCTCGCCGCCAAGAAGCAAAGTCCCAGCAGGACGCCCGCGACGGAGGGCAGATATTTTTTCATAGGCATTATGAGCTATATTTTGTTTGGGACATCTGCCGCCCTGCGAAATTGTTCCGCACCAGATTATGACATCAACCGGGCGCTATCATTTCCGCAATTGGTGGGAGGCAGCGGTCATTAGTTGTATTCCTGCCACAAATTAAACAATCTCAACCCATTCGTCCAGTGCAGGATAGAAGCCTGATCAAACTCGACGCAGGGCTGACCTTGACGCCGGGGCTAAATAGCTGAGCTCCACCTCACCCCAACCCTCCCCCATTTACCAATGGCGGAGAGGGAGTGAAACCCGCCCTGCGAATGGTTTGCGATGATACCACGGCTCCGGATTTAGGGGCAGTGCACAGATACGCCTTTTCTCATTTTGCGTGGCGCAGCTTTTCCAATTCCGCCTTTAACGGCAACCAGTATTGCCGATCCTGTTCGCGTTGGGCGGATTCCTCGGCAAGCAAGGCGTGTTGCAATTCCTCCAACTTGCCCGTTGCAGCATCCGTTAGCAACGGTCGTGTCGAAATTAAACGCCGGCAGGTTGCCGGGTGACGGCGGGCGAGTTCAGAGAGGATTTCAGGCGTGCGCAATTCCCTCAGCCAGAAGCGGATTTGCGCCGGGTTGGGTTTGGCCCGGTTCTGAAAATAATGCGCCTCGACCAGTCGGCGGATCATCGGCCAATCCTTGTCGCGCTGGGTTTTCTTGGCCTGCACCAAGTCGGGGAGGGACAGCAAATCACACCGGGTTCCATCGGGTAGGGCAATGGTTGTCCGACGGCGCCACAGTTTCGCAAATGGATCCACGCCGCGCATTTTGGACATTAAGTCCACGCGCATTCGCAGTGCTTCGGGATGCTGGCAGCGGAAATGGATGGCATGACCGCGACGGAGAAATTTCAACGTCGCCGGCGGGACGGCAATGGGTTCGGCCAGCAGTTCGGCCAACGCCTTGCGCAGCCGCGCCAGATTGGCCGCATCGGCGATGATGGCGAAGTCGGTATCCCGGCTAAATTCGGCTGCGCCGTAAAACACGCACGCCTGTCCGCCCATGAGCAGGGCGCGGACCCGCTGTGCGCGCATCGAAGAAAGGACTTTGCGTATCGGGTTCGGGATCAAGTGAGCCTCCGAGTGCGAGATAGGTTTGCCAGAGTTTCTCGCTTTCCAGCCAGCGTTGAACGGGCGTGAGCCGATACCAATCGGCCCACTCGCCTTCAACCAACTGTTCCGGCTGAATCATGCTCAACGGATAACAGATTTACGCTTGGCTGTAAACCTCCGCGCCCTTTTCCACAAATTCCTTGGACTTCTCTTCCATACCTTTTTGGAGCGCCGCTTCCTCGGCGATGCCCTGTTCGGCGGCGTATTTGCGGACGTCTTCGGTGATCTTCATGGAGCAGAAGTGCGGGCCGCACATGGAGCAGAAATGCGCGGTCTTGGCGCCGTCCTGCGGGAGGGTTTCGTCGTGGAATTCGCGGGCGGTTACGGGGTCCAGGCTCAGGTTGAACTGATCTTCCCAGCGGAATTCAAAGCGGGCCTTGCTGAGGGCGTTGTCGCGGTATTGCGCACCGGGATGGCCCTTGGCCAGGTCGGCGGCGTGGGCGGCGATCTTGTAGGTGATCACGCCGTCCTTCACGTCTTTTTTGTTCGGCAGGCCGAGGTGTTCCTTGGGCGTGACATAGCAGAGCATGGCGCAGCCGTACCAGCCAATCATCGCGGCACCGATGCCGCTGGTGAGATGGTCGTAGCCGGGGGCGATATCCGTGGTGAGCGGTCCGAGGGTGTAGAAGGGGGCTTCGTGGCACCATTCGAGCTGCTTGGCCATGTTTTCCTCGATCATGTGCATGGGCACGTGGCCGGGGCCTTCGTTCATCACTTGCACGCCCTTGGCCCAGGCGCGGGTGGTGAGCTCGCCCTGCACCTGGAGTTCGCCGAACTGGGCCTGATCATTCGCATCGGCCACGCTGCCGGGGCGGAGACCGTCGCCAATGGAAAAGGAAACGTCATACGCGGCCATGATGTCGCAGATGTCGTCCCAGTGCGTATAGAGGAAATTTTCTTTATGATGCGCGAGGCACC
>CAIJGS010000284.1 GCA_903820285.1 uncultured Verrucomicrobia subdivision 3 bacterium
GGTGGCCTACAAGGCGATCCGGCGGGGCTGGTTTCTGGGGGAAGCATCGTTGAAAGAGGAACTGCTGGCGAAGGCATCCACGCGAACTGGCACCTGGCTGTATGGCGAGGTGGTGCAAGAATCGGCACTGGCACTGGCGGAAAGGTTGGTCAAAGCCGAATTAAAGCGGCTGGGTTGGACAGAGCAAACGCTGGTGGAGCGTCGCAAGGGTGACCCGGAGAAAGTGGTGCTAGCGCAGCGTCTGCGGCGGGAAACGACGATGACGGTGGGCTGGATCGCGGAACGATTAAAGATGGGCACCCGGACATACCTGACGCATTTGTTATACTGGGAGCCGCGTACAAAATGAAAAATAGCACATTACTATTGACTGACCCCTATGCTATGAGACGCAACCTCATACTACCATTGCTGGCGGCGTTGTTGATCGTCGGAGCGGCCAGTCCAATTGTAACCAAGGCCGCCACCATCAAGGATGTGCTCATGCCCGCCGCGCCCGCTTCCGTGCAGATCGGCGGGCGCCTGGGCGAGAAACTGGATTTGTGTGTCACCCACCGCATCCTGGCGCAGGACGTTGAGTCGGTCGTCGCGCCCTTTCGGGCCCGGACCGAAACCGGCGGCGCGGACTGGCGCAGTGAGTATTGGGGCAAATGGTTTACCTCCCTCACGCTGGCCGATGCCTATCAATCCACGCCCGCCACGCGCCAACTGCGCGATCAGGCGGCTGAGGCCCTGATCGCCACCGCGCTGCCCGATGGTTACATCGGCACGCGCAGCCCGGCCCACCGGCTGGAAGGCTGGGATGTCTGGGGCTGCAAATATGTCTTGCTCGGCTTGATCGCCGATTACGACCGGACCCACGATGGCGCCATGCTCGATGCCGCCCGCCGGGAAACCGATGTCCTGATCGCCGAACTCGGGCCGGGTCAGACCAGCGTCGCCGACGTCGGCGAATGGAATGGCCTGCCGGCCTCGTCAGTGCTGGAGCCGGTTGTGTTGCTTTACGAACGGACCGGCGAAGAGAAATACCTGGCTTTTGCCCGGCACATTGTCGCCTGCTGGAACGCCCCGTCAAAACGGCTGCCCGCCGGGATGCGACTGGTGGACGATGCACTGGCCGGCACGAACCCCGCCGCGATGTGCGCTCCCAAGGCGTACGAGATGATGTCCTGCTTCGAAGGCCTGTGCGAACTCTACCGGGCCACCGGCGAGCGCGAATATCTCGCCGCGCCGGTGAAACTCGCCGACGGCATCCTTCGCCAGGAAGCGACCGTGGTGGGCGTCGGCACGCACAATGAAGTCTGGTACAATGGCGCCAATCAACAGACCGGCGTCATCGAAAAACCGATGGAAACCTGCGTGACCGTGACGTGGATGAAGTTTTGCGACCAGCTCCTGCGCCTCACCGGCGACGTCCGGTATGCCGACGAACTGGAAAAAAACCTCTACAACGGGCTGCTCGGCGCGATGATGCCGGATGGCCAATGGTGGGCCTATTTTGACGGCCTGATGGGCGTGCGCGTGCCGAGCTACGTGCAGCACGCCGATGTCGGGCTCAGCTGCTGCGTGGTCAACGGCCCGCGCGGACTGCTGCTCACCCCCTTCTGGGCCTTCATGGAAAATGCCGACGGCCCGGTCGTGAACCTTTACGCCCCCGGCACCGCCCGGATCGGCGCCGTAAAATTGCAAATCACCGGCGACTATCCCGTGGGGGACCGCACCGAAATCAAAGTGACGCCCGGCCGCAACGCCGAGTTCACCCTGTCCCTGCGCATCCCGGCTTGGAGCCAGCACACCGAATTGAAGGTGAACGGCGAACCGCTGCCGGCCCCGCCCGGCTATGTGAAAATTCACCGGCACTGGCACCAGGGCGACCGGGTGACCATCACGTTCGACCTGCACGCCCGGACGCTTGCAATGAATGGCCAGGTCGCCCTCCAGCGTGGCCCCGTGGTCTTGGCGTTGGACAACCGGCTTACCCCCGCCATCGCCCGGCAGGTAACTCTCGCTCGGAATCCGGAATTGAAACCGAATCCCGCCGCCGCGAAAAAGATCGGTGCCTGGATGGCGTTTGATGTGGGTTCATTGACCTTTTGCGATTACGCCTCCGCCGGCAACGCCTTCCGCGAGGACAATATTTTCCGCACCTGGCTGCCGCCCACGCTCGACCTGGCAACCGTGTACCAAACCGGCCAGACCTGGCCAACGCTCACGCACGCCCGCACCTGGACCAATCCGCCCCAACCTCGGCCTCGCGTGGAAGATCCGCAACACGACCTGGCGCTGGCCGCCAATGGCGCCACCGCCACTTCCGATAGCGAGTATGCCCATGAGCCGGACTGCACGGCCAAGGTGATTGACGGAGTGATCGCCACGCCCGAAGATTTTTCCAACCGCTGGCATTCCTCGCTGGACAGCCCGCACCCGCATTGGGTTGAAGTGCATCTCGCGCACCCCTCCAAAATCAGCCACGTTGTCATTCACTTCGCCGATCCGGCCGGATACCCCACCAGCTTTGCCGGCACGGTGCAGGTCAACGGAAAGGAACGACCCGTCATCAACGTGACCGATAATCGGGCAACGCAAGTTTACCGGGCCAAGTTCACGCCCGTGACCACCGACACCTTCCGCCTTACCATTCTCGCCTCCGCCAACCATGCGTATCCCAACGCCGCCCAGATCAGTGAAATTGAACTTTACCAATGAAAAAAACAAAGGGGGCAGTCATCAAAGGGGGCAATAAACGCCGTGCCTGGGCAGTCACGCCACCGCCTTCATCAGCGCCTTGACCCGCGCTGGATCCAATTCAGTGAAGCTGCTGCTAATCCCGGTGGCCACCAGAAAACAGGTGGCCAGGTCGAGGTAATCGGTGACATTTTCAGGGGTGATGCCACTGGCGATGGCCAAAGGCGATTCACCGAGGCCGCGCTTCAGGGCGGCGATCTTGGCTCGGGGTGCAGATTTGCCCGTACCCGGTCCGCTGGTGGTTACCACGTCAATGTGCTGGGCGGCGATCCGGCCTGCCTGCTCAAGCTCTTTCACCTCCCGTTGGTATTTGAAAGCGACGCCCCCAAAATATAAGCCATTCCACCTTTGATCCTGGCAGGCTTGGCGAAATTTCTCGGCCGCCGGCTGGTTTGTTTCGTATTCATTGATCCCGGCGTTGTCGGCCCAAATGCCAGAAACTCTTGGATCAATCCGCGCAACCACCTCCTCCGGCTTCTTCCCCAGGCAATTGACTCCGACCCACCAATCGGGAAACGCCTCCACCACTTGCCCTGAAATCTCCATCAACGCTGGCCCGGGTATAAAATGATTAATCAGAAAAACCCCATGGCAGCCAGCCTCCCGGGCGATCTTTGCATTTCGCAAAGCCTGGGCCGCCGATTCAACGTGAATGACCGGCAATACGACATGCTGCGCGTCAGCAAAATATTCTTTGAGCAAATGCATAGGTAAAAAATATCGCGGGCCAAAAACTCTTTGGAGTTAATGTTAAAGTGATTGGGTATACTGATCGCACAGAGTTTTACACCAAACAACTTCATAATCTTTCCACTCACCGTAAATCCAGTCATCCCCCAAGTCGCGTTGGATATCGAAGTCGAATAATTTTTTCCGTGTTTGATTACTCATATTTGCTTCAACTTAAGGCTTCGTTTCGTTTACGAAAGCTGGAGACACTCGAATTGCATATTCAGTGCCAAGGCCTAAGGCAAGAATAAACCCGTGTTCTGGATGGGCCAGCGCAGGGCTTCCACCAATAAGACACTTGCAGTCGATCGGCAAGGATTTACCAATTTGGTCCCATATGCGGATAACGATATCTGGGTGGCAGCCGCAATCTTGATATGGCTTCGCGACGGTTTCCTCCCTTTTCATATAAAAGGGCACATTGGGCTTGGCGGTTTTGTAAAGGTAACCAAGGACCATTGCATTTTCTGCACATGAAATATTCAAGTTCGTCATGTTTGTTATTTTCGCTAAATCAGTCAACCTCATAACAATACTTGCCGTTTGAAACCGCACCCTTGGCGGCCCGCCCAAGCTCCGCAGGAGCGGCATATGCAGTTTCAAACTGGAATTGGGATAAAAGCAATGTGCCATTTTGGCAAGGGCGGTGGTTGCTCATCATGGCCGCCAATTTTTCGCATTCGTGCCCGTTCGTGAAATTCGTGTCTCGCTCCTGCCCATTCTTACCCCTTCTGTCATTCTGACAAAAAATTCTCCCTACCCCTTGCAATTTTAAAACGTGTGCTATGTTAACTCTGCTGGAAGGTTACATGGTAATCTCACCGTCACGGCCTGACTTGTGCCCGGTTGACCCGCCACTCCTTGGCGGATCCGTCCGGTATCGCCTTTCTTTGCCTCATCCCGGAACCCATCCCCGCATGGGGCGGGGACGGCCCCGTCACCGCTTCCCCCATTTCCACAACCCCATCTCCGAAATCCAAAATCAGTGCCCGATCCCGCCCCCAATCAAGGCTCATCGTGCCTCATCAAGGCAAACCCGAAATATCCCATGGCACCCGGCATCCCGTCCAGGTACTGCCCCATCTGTGTCCATCCGCGTTCATCTGCGGTCAAATTCCCCTTTTGCGTTTTGGCGTCTTGCGCGGTTCCCACTCCCGATCGTCGGAATCCGGGAGCCGAGACCCATTCCCCCTGCAATCAATCCTCATCAAGGCATATCAAGGCATCCGCAAAAAACACCCGTCCCCTTGGATGCTTGGAGCTTGGAGGTTGGAATTTGGAGCTTCCCCGCCCCATCCCCTTTGCGGCTTTGCGACTCCGCGTCTTTGCGTCAAAACCCAGGCATCAAGCCACGATGAAGCCCCAATCAAGGCAAAAACCCTTGGAATCGTGCTTCATCAAGCCTAATCAAAGGCAAACGTGAAATTTTCCATGGCCAACGCCATACCGCCACCATCACCCAAAAGAGTTGTTACCAAAATCCGGCTCCTTGTAACCCCTACCACCCAGACCCGTCTGCTCTCTCATGAAATGGTCTATTTGTGCCCAAGGATTTGCCCTCGCGGCGGCGTTCCTGCTGTCCGCCAGCGGGATGCGTGCGGCAGACACCTTCAAACCCGGTGACCTCTGGCCGGATGATCAGGGCAAACACATTCAGGCCCATGGCGGCGGGGTGATACATGTCGGCGACACGTACTACTGGTTCGGCGAGGACCGGGCGCAGGAGAATGGCCGGGGGATGCGTTGCGTGAGTTGCTACGCCTCCAAGGATCTCCTGCATTGGACCCACCGCGGGCAGGTGCTCAAGACCGATCATCTGGAGGATTTCGGCCGCAGTTGGATTCTGGAACGCCCCAAGGTGTTTTATAACGCCAAAACCAAGAAGTATGTCATGTACATGCATATTGATGGCCCATTCCCCGGGCATCGCGGCGGCTACGAACTGGCCCGCGTGGGGGTGGCGATTTCAGATACGGTGGATGGCAACTACCAATACCTCAAGAGCTTCCGACCACTCGATCATGAAAGCCGCGACATCGGCCAGTTCATTGATGACGACGGCACGGCCTACCTGATTTTCGAGGACCGGCCAAACGGCTTTCACATCGCCAAACTGTCAGATGACTATCTGACCGTGGAGAAAGACATGTGCCTGATACCCGAACATCTCGAAGGTGGCGCCTTGGTCCATTACCACGGACTTTATTACGTCGTCGGCTCGCACCTGACCGGCTGGGGCGCCAATCCCAATGTCTATGCCACCGCCAAATCCCTGTCCGGCCCATGGTCGGAATTCAAAGACATCGCCCCGCCCGAAAAGAAAACCTACGGTTCCCAATCCAGCATGCTCATCAAGGTGACCGGCACGCAGACCACCTCGGTCATCTACGTGGGCGACATCTGGCGGCCCCGCACCCAGTGGGATTCCCGCTATTTGTGGATGCCGCTGCAGATTGGCGATGGCAAATTGTCCCTGCCGGAGCCGGCGGAATGGAGTTTGGACGTGCAAACCGGCGTGGCGACGGTTAAATAGTAGGCCGACAACCATGAAAAAACTTTTTGCCTCGGCCGTTTTGCTCGGCTCACTCTTTGTCGCCCGCGCACAAATGCAATCTCCCATTCCCCTCTGGCCGGAAGGCGCGCCCGGCGCGCTGGGCAATTCCACTAACGACATCCCTACGCTTACCCCCTATCTGCCGGCCGGCGCCAATGCCACCGGTGCCGCCATGGTCATCTGTCCCGGCGGCGGTTATGCCCACTTGGCCCCGCATGAAGGCAATGATTACGCGCTCTGGCTGAACCAGCAGGGCGTCACCTGTTTTGTGCTGAAATACCGTCTTGGTTCCAACGGCTACCGTCATCCGGCCATGTTGCAGGATGCCGCCCGGGCCGTGCGCTGGGTGCGGGCCCATGCGGCGGATTACAAAGTGGATACCCATCGCGTTGGCATCATGGGTTCCTCGGCCGGCGGCCACCTGGCCTCCACCCTCGTAACGCATTTCGACGCCGGCAACTCCAATGCCACCGATGTCATCGAGCAGCAGAGTTCCCGTCCCGATCTGGGCATCCTCTGCTATGCGGTGATTTCCTTCGGTGAATTTGCGCACAAAGGTTCCCGCGAAAACCTGCTCGGCAAAAATCCGGACCCGGAGCTGGTAAAATCCCTGTCCAACGAACTGCAAGTATCCGATCAGACGCCGCCATGCTTCGTCTGGACGACCTTTGAAGACAAGACCGTGCCCATGGAAAACAGTTTGATGTTTGCCTCGGCACTCCGGCAACACCACGTGCCGTTTGATTTGCATATTTATCAAAAGGGCGGCCACGGCATGGGGCTGGCCGACAAACCACCGTTCGCCCATCCCCATCCCTGGGCAGCCGACTGTCTCGTCTGGCTGCGCGTGCAGGGTTTTGTGAAGTGACCGTTTGAGTATCTTTGCTGAGGTGCCAGCATCGGCTGGATGCTTCAATCCCGCATTGACCTGCGCCGGGTTTTCCCGCCACCCTGACCCGGGGTGGTAAAGCCATTCCATCAATCAACATGCCGAGCAAAATTCCTAGTGCAACTACGTCGAGCAACGCCAAACGGCCTTACTGGGGCCTGCTGGGGCGGCGTTCGCTGCTGCTCCCCACCAGGCGTGGCTGGCTGTTGTTGCTGATCCTAACCGCCGGCTTGGGCTGGTTCGTATTGCACCATCTGGAACCATTTTTGGCCGACAACGATCCGCTGCCCGATGGCGTGATGGTCGTGGAAGGCTGGGTGCCGGATTTTGGGATGCAGATGGTCATCCAACAGGTCCGCTCAAGCCCTACCCACAAGATTTATGTGACCGGCGGACCGGTTGAAATTGGGGCGCCCCTTTACCAATATCATACCCTTGCTGAATTGGGCGCGGCCACGCTGCGGGGCATGGGGCTGGAGGCAACCCAAGTGCAAGCTGTCCCCTCACCACTGGTTTACAAAGACCGCACCTACACCTCTGCGCTCGCCTTGCGCGACTGGTTTATTGCCCATGGCGGCATTCCCAAGAAGATCAATCTGATTTCCGTCGGCCCGCATTCCCGCCGCTCCCGGATGCTGTTTCAACGGGTGTTTGGTGACAGTGCCCAGGTAGGGGTCACCGCGCTCGAAGATCCCAATTACGATTCCAAACATTGGTGGCATACCAGCCAGGGCGTAAGAACCGTCACGGATGAGGCCATTGCCTACTGCTACGCCAAGTTTCTCTTTTTCCGGTCGCCAGAATGAGGCGAACTATTGGGTGAAAATCGCGTTTTGCACGCGCACCATGTCCACCAAAGTGTTGCCGGTGTCGGCATCCCCGTGTTGCTCCGAGTTCAGCACCTTCCAGCCCCACCGTTCTGAATGGCCGTCCGCAAAGGAGAAGGTGCCGCCCTTGGAGTGGCGCACCGTTGGCGAATTCTGCCACACGGTTGTTCCGGACTGCATCGCAAAATAACCGTCATCAATGGTGTTGATGCTTTCATCCACAAAAACCATGGCGTTGACCGGCGCCGGCGAATTGATCTGGTTCATTTTCGTGTAGGCGGGGTATTGTGGGCCCAGAACGCCTTCTTGATCCCCGTTCATCCGGCCTTCAATGGAATAGTTGCGCACCAGCCGCGGTGAGTTGGCGCCGGGACATCCATAGACACCCGGATTGGAGACGTACGCAAATAACAAACCCTGTTGCAGGGCGAGAATGTTCGTGGCCCCGGTGGAGGTGCTCACCCAGCCCGTTACCTCGTTGATCCACGCCACCGTCGTGCCGCTCAAGGAATTGTCCATGACCGAATCCCCATTGTCCCCCGCATACATGATCCAGCCCAAGCCCAGCTGTTTCAAATTGCTGATGCAGGCAATGGTCTGCGCCCGCTGCTTGGCCCGGCTCAACGCGGGCAGCAACATGGCCGCCAGAATCGCAATAATGGCGATGACTACCAGCAACTCGATTAGGGTAAAGCCCGTCCGCTGGCGCAAAAGAGTTTTGCGCGCCGGGCGTTGACTGGAAATTGCCGACGTCATTGTGGGTAAATATGTGAAATTTCATGGCGGGCCGCAGGTCTCCGTCCATGGAATTTCCACCTTCCCCGCAATGTGAACCGAATCAGTTTAAAATCAAGCGGGAAAAGTCTTTGCAGGAGTCGCGGGTTTGGCGGGCCGTCCCGGTGAATAAAGCGTGTTTTCCATCAGCTTGATGCCCGGCTTCTCAAACGTAATGCGCCGCGATTTGTACAACGCGCCCAAGGCCTGTTTAAAAGCGTTTTTGCTGCACGCAAACGTGGTTCGGATGGATTCTGGGCTGCTGTTGTCGTCAAAGGGCAGCCGGCCGTCGTTGGCTTCGAGCAGTTCCACAATTTTCACTTTTAGCGGCGTCACGCGCTGGTAGCCGGCGCGATCTAGACTCAGGTCCAGCTTGCCGTCCTCCCGCGTGGCCTTCACAAACCCTTTCACGCGCTGGCCGATCATCAGCGGACTCGCCAGATGGTCATGGTATAGCAAACCGAAGCAGTCATTCTCCACGATGCACGTATAGCCGAGCGGCGTTTGCCGGATGATCATCAAATTGACCTGCTGGCCATCCTGATAGGTATATGTGTCGCCGGGTTTGTTCAGATACCGCCGCAACCGGCTGGAAGCCACGATGCGCTGGGTGGTCGTATCCAGATACACATAAACCACGACCCATTCTCCGAGGCGGACCTGATCATCCTGCTCGCGAAACGGCAGCAGCAAATCTTTCGACAAGCCCCAGTCCAGAAACGCGCCCACCTTGCGGTTCACGCTCACCACCTGCAAACTTGCGAATTCGCCCACCATTACGCGCGGAGTCTCGGTGGTCGCCACCAGCCGGTCCTCGGAATCCAGGTAGATGAATACATCCATGAGGTCGCCGGGAGCCACATCCTTGGGGATGTAGCGTCCGGGCAGGAGGATTTCCCCCAGTTCCCCGCCATTCAGATAAAGGCCGGGACCGGAAGCTCGTTCGATGGACAGTTTGTTCCGTCGGCCAATGGTCGCCATACCCTTAATGTAATCTGTTCCGGCCCAAGCGGGAGAAAAATCGCCGCCGGGCGTCACCGGATTTGCCAAAACCATGCACAACCGCTTTACTGGGGGCGTGTTCAAGGAATGGTTTTTCCGCCCGAAACCGCCGGTGCCCACGCCGGTGCCGCCGCCGGCTGATTCCCTGCCTGTCGGCAACCGTCACCTGCCGCTCCGGCTGGTGCGGCATCCCCGTGCCCGGCGCTATTTGCTCCGCCTGCTGCCGGATGCGACCATCCTGCTTACCGTTCCGCGCGGCGGATCCATCGGCGAAGCCCGGCGCTTTGCCGTCAGCCAGACCGCGTGGCTTGAACAACAGTTGGAAAAACTGGCACAGCGGCCCCATCGTCCCCCCGGCTGGGGCATCGGCACGGCCGTCCTATTCCGGGGCATCTTGCAACCCATCGAGACTGGTGAACCCGGCTCCGTGCGGCTGGATACCCAATTAATCAAGGTGTGCGACGCCACCGACCTGCGCCCGCCCATCGAAAAACATCTGCACCAGCTCGCCGCCCGGGAATTGCCACCCCGCGTCTGGGAACTGGCCCGGCAGCATGGCCTCACCGTGCAGCGCGTGACCGTGCGCAATCAGAAATCCCGCTGGGGCTCCTGCTCGCGGCGCGCCACCATCTCCCTCAACTGGCGGCTCATCCAGACCCCCGAACTGGTGCGCGACTACATCATTCTCCACGAACTGATGCACCTCCGGCAGATGAATCATTCGGACCGTTTCTGGCAGGAGGTTGCCGGTGTGTGCCCGAACTACCAGGCGGCTGAGCAATGGCTGAAAGAGCACGCGCGGTTGTTGCGGGCATAAAATTGTAGCAGCCGACGTAAGGAGGCTCATAAATGAAGGCTTTCAAAAATATTTGAGTCTCCTCACGTCGGCTGCTACCTCCAATAATGCCAACATTGCCGCCTGGGTTGCCCAGTAATCATTGCGTGATCAACCGTCGCAGCAAAAAGAATACATCCGTGGATTCCATCTCCGGCGCCCGGCTGGCGCCCGGTTGCCCGGTAATGAGCACCGGCCAATCCTTTTTATCCGCCGGCCGCCGGCCATGCGACCCTTTCACCAAGGTCGCGTCCAGTGGAATGACATCCATCAACATTCGGAAGCCCAGTTTCTTTTGCAACAACCGCCGGGCAACTTTCAATTTCGGAAACCTCAGCGCGGGATCAATGAACAGTTCCACCGGGTCATAGCCCGGCTTACGATGGATGTCCACCGTCCGCGCAAAATCCGGCGCCCGCGCGTCATTCAGCCAGTAATAGTAAGTGAACCACGCGTTCTCATCTGCCACGGCAATCAGGTCGCCCGCACGTTCATGATCAATACCGGCGGCAATCTTTTCCGCCTTGCCCAGCACCGTTTCCACGCCGGTGGTCTTGCCGAGCATAGCGCGAACCTCATTTTCCAGGGTGGCATCATTCAGATAAATGTGCGCCACCTGATGGTCCGCCACGGCAAACACCCGGCTGGCCCCGGCATCCAGAATTTCCCGGCCAAGTTCGTCTTTCACCGTCAACCAGCCGCGTTTGCGAAAAATCCGGTTCAGATGGACGGGATTGTTCACATTCGTGATGCCGTATTCCGAGAGCAGCACCAGCTCCACGCCACGTCCGTCAAAAAAATCAATGAGCCCGCCCACCAGCGCATCCACTTCATGCAGATCGCGATGAATCTTGGGATTCAATCCGCCATCCGCAGTGAACGGTCCGTGCCGTTGCAGGTTGTAATCCAGGTGCGGCAGGTAAACCAGGTTGAGCGTGGGAGAGTATTGCAGCTCCAGCCACTTGGCGGATTCCGCAATCCAGCGTGAAGCCGCGTTCGCCGCACCTTGCGGTGAATCCACCCCCGCCGCCGGTCCCCAAAAACCAAAAAACGGAAATTCCCCCAGCGCCTGCTTTACCTCGGTACGGATCGAATAGGGCCACGCATAAACATCGAAAAATTTACGTCCGTCCGCCGGATACATCGGGCGCGGCGTGATGGCATAGTCCACGCTCGAATACATGTTATACCACCAGAAACAATTGGCCGCCGTGGCGGGCGATTCCCGCCGCGCCGCCGCCGGCAACGGCGTGCGGAGCTCATCCCAGATTTTCGGGCCCTGAACGATGTGATTGGACTGCTTCCAGAACTGCACCTCCGCCAGTTCGCGATGATACCAGCCGTTGCCCACAATGCCGTGCCGGGACGGCGCCCGCCCGGTGAGATAGTTGGATTGCGCGGTGCAAGTGACTGCCGGAAACGCGGGGATAATGTGACTGAACATTCCCCGCCGCCGGAATTCTGCGATGCGCGGCGTGTGCTCGCCGATCAGTGCCTCGGTGAGCCCCACCACATTGATGACGGCCAGCCGGTTCATTTGCCAGCACGTTTCTGAAGTTCCCGGATGGCGGCGGCTACCCGCAGCGGATCCATTTCATTTACTTCCACTCCCTGACCGATGGCCGATAGCAGCGTAATGGTCAGCGTACCGCCCAGATGTTCGCGAAACTCCTCCAAACCGTTCAGCAACGTGAAGTGGCCCGCGTTGTCCGTATGCAACAATTCATCGGCGTACAGTCGGAAGCCCAGCCGCTCCAACAGGTCCAGAATGCGCAGGGCAGCGGGCGCGGCCAGCCGGCCGGTTTCGCAGGCGTACACCACATCCAACGCCATGCCAATGGCCACGGCCTCCCCATGCGAAATCACATAGTTCGACACCTGCTCCAGTTTGTGGGCCGCCCAGTGTCCGAAATCCAGCGGTCGCGCGGAACCGATTTCAAACGGGTCGCCACTTGTGGCTATATGATCCAAATGCAACTCAGCGCTGCGCTGAATGAGGCGTTTCATGGCCGCCGGTTCAAAAGCCGCCAGCCGGGCGGCGGACTGTTCCAATTCGGCAAAAAACGCCGCATCGCGGATGCACGCCACTTTCACCGCTTCCACGTAGCCACTGCGCTTGTGCCGCGCATCCAAGGTGCGCAGGAGGTCGAAATCATTGATCACCGCAAACGGCGGGGCGAAGGTGCCGATGAAATTCTTCCGGCCAAAGCCGTTGATACCGTTTTTCACGCCCACGCCGGAATCTGCCTGGCTCAGCGTGGTGGTGGGAATGCGGATATGCCGCACCCCGCGATGCGCCGTGGCCGCCGCAAACCCGGCCACATCCAGCAACGCCCCGCCACCGATGGCAATCAGATACGAATGCCGGTCAATGCGATACCGGTGCAGGTGCGTCAGCAGCTCCTCGGACAAATGGGTGGAATTTTTGGCGCTCTCCCCGCCACAGGTAAACAGCGGCGGCCGCACCAGTTGAACCGGGCTCCCGGCGGCGGTAAAATACTGCTCAATGCGGCCTTGCAGTTCTGGCCGCGCCAGCGCCAGAGTGTCTTCCAACACCACGAGCGCCTTGCTGGAGCCGGGGCCGGTCAGCACGTCACGCAGAGTCGGATTTTCCAGGGCAAATACGTCTTCGGTAAAGAATACGCGCAGTTGCCACTCAACCTGGATGGACCGCTCAAGCTTGGACACGGTACCAATCTGAGCCAGCCAGCGTTTTTTTTCGAGACTAATTATGCCGAAGTCGTTGGCTTGGTGTCTTCCACGGGAATGCGCATGCAGTAAAACGACCGGTAGGCAAAGATCAGCGCCACGATGAAACACACTGCCCCAATGATGTAGGACAGGCAGGAGTCCGGATTTTTCCGCTTCAATTCCACCGCAATCTCCACCGCCAGCAGGCCAAACAGCGTGGTGAACTTGATAATCGGGTTCATCGCCACCGAAGAGGTGTCCTTGAAAGGATCACCCACCGTGTCGCCCACTACGGTGGCCGCGTGGAGTGGCGTGCCCTTTTGCTTGAGGTCTACTTCCACGATTTTCTTGGCGTTATCCCACGCGCCGCCTGCATTGGCCATGAAGATGGCTTGGAACAGGCCGAAGAACGCGATGGCAATCAGGTAGCCGATGAAGAAATACGGATTGATGAACGGCAGGCCCAGCGCGAAGGCGAACACCACGATGAAGATGTTAATCATGCCCTTCTGCGCGTAGATGGTGCAGATTTCCACCACGCGCTTGCTGTCCTCAATGGAGGCGGATTCCTTGTCCAGCCGGATGTTTTTCTTGATGAACACCACCGCGCTATACGCGCCCGCCACCACCGCCTGCGTGCTCGCGCCGGTGAACCAGTAAATCACCGAACCGCCCATGAGCAGGCCAAAGACAATCTGCGGCAGTACCAGACTGAGCCGTCCCACCGCGTTGCCGAACACATGGTCCAGCAGCATGATGATACCGAAAATCATCGTGGTGGAACCCACCACGGCGGTACCAATGAGCACCGGCTTTGCCGTGGCCTTAAACGTATTGCCCGCGCCGTCGCCCTTTTCGAGTTCCAGCTTGGCGTTGGCGAAATCCGCCTTGAAGCCGAAGTCCCGCTGAATTTCGGCCGCGATGCCGGGAATGGCCTCGATGCGGCTCAATTCATACACGGATTGCGCATTGTCCGTCACCGGTCCAAAGCTGTCCACCGCAATGGTCACCGGCGCCATCGCCAGAAAGCCGAAGGCCACCAGCCCGAAGGCAAAGATCGGCGCCGCAAACGTGAACTGTCCGGGAATCAGTGCAATGAAATCCGCGTTTTCCGAAAACAGAAACGCCACGAACATGAGCCCGAGAATGACCAGCCCCATCCAGAACGCGGAAAAATTTCCCGCCACAAACCCGGATAGCACATTCAACGAAGCGCCGCCCTGGCCCGATGCCGTGACCACCTCCTGCACATGACGCGAATGCGTGCTCACAAAAATCTTGGTGAATTCCATGATCAGCGCCCCCGCCAGCGTGCCGCAGCCAATGATGGCTGAGAGCACCCACCAAAGCTGGGGGAGGGGAGTGTCCACGAGTGTGCCTTTGACCATCTGTGGTACGGTGAAGTCGCCCAGCAGCAATTTGCTCGCCCCAAAACAGACCAAAATGGAGACGATGGAGGTAATCCAAACCAGATCCGTCAGCGGCCGTTCCCAATTAAAATCCTTCTTGTTGCCGTAACGCAGCTTCGCGTAGAACAGGTTGAAGTAAAACGCACCGAGTGAAGTCAGCACCATGAGCGACTGGATGGCAAACATCCAGATGATCAGCTTGGCGCAGAGCAGGGGCGAGAGCGCCAGTGCCAGCGCCAGAAACGCGATCAGCGCCACGCCGGTCACGCCATACGTTTCAAAGCCGTCCGCCGTCGGTCCCACCGAGTCGCCCGCGTTATCACCCGTGCAATCGGCAATCACGCCAGGATTCTTCGGATCATCTTCCGGCAGGTTGAAGACGATTTTCATCAGGTCGCTGCCGATGTCCGCGATTTTGGTAAAAATGCCGCCGCCAATGCGCAGCGCGCTGGCCCCGAGCGATTCGCCAATCGCAAAGCCGATGAAGCAAGGTCCCGCCAGTTCCGTGGGAATAAAAACCAAAATCCCGATCATGCACGCCAGTTCCACGCAGATTAGCAGCAGCCCGATGCTCATGCCCGATTGCAGCGGAATCAGCAGGGTTTTGAGCGGATTGCCTTGGAGCGCGGCAAAAGAGGTGCGCGAATTGGCCGTGGTGTTGATGCGGATGCCAAACCATGCCACCCCGTAACTGCCCAAAATGCCAAAGATGGAGCATAACAGGATCACCAGCACCTGGCCCACCGGCTTGCCCTGCAACCCGATGAAATAATAAATCATGCACAGCGCGATGAGCACCCACAGCGCCGCCAGAAATTTGCCCTGCTGAAACAGGTAGGTTTTGCACGTCTCCCAGATGATGTTGGAGACCGCCTGCATGGAGTGGTGCACGGGCAGCGCCTTGGTGCGCACATATTCCCAGATGCCGAAGGCTGCGCCGACCACACAGACGAACAGGCCGAGATATAATATCTCATGGCCGGTGACGGACCCGTGAAAAAAACTGATCTGGTTGAGGGAAGGGAGTTGAATGTCGGCATCTCCGGCCAGTGCATTGCCCGCCACCGACAGCAGCATGGCAATGATTAGATAATTGCGTTTTGTCATAAGGGCTGATTGACGAAACCCTAGCGCAGCTCCCGGTGATTGGCTAGTGGTATTTCGGGGGAGGTCGGCGCCGAAGGAGCGCGGCCGTGCTGAAAGCCAGCCGCAGCAATGTTCGCCAGGCCACACGCCCACGCAAATTGCCAAGTCGTCTGGTTGGCCATGTTGCTGCGGCTGGGCTCCGCCACAGCCGCGCTCCGCCAGCGGGGACACGCCCTGCTGTTCGGCTCAAATTCAAATATTGGACGATCCTAAGAATTTTGACCCGCCCACCCCGGATATCTCCCGGCTTGCATGAAATTCAAATTGTCAGCTTGCCGGTGCGCGCCGGTTTCCGCAAGCTGGTCGCGATGTCTGATCGCCCGGTTGCCACTTTGAACCAGCCTGACGCCGCGTTGGAGATGACGCTGCGTCCCTCGCTCTTTGCCGATTTCACCGGCCAGGCGAAAGTGAAGGAACGTCTCGAAATCACCGTCGCCGCCGCCCGGCAGCGCGGCGAGGCGCTGGACCATATCCTGCTCTCCGGCCCGCCCGGCCTCGGCAAGACCACCCTGGCCAACATCCTGGCCAAGGCCATGGGCGCCAGCCTCAAATCCACCAGCGGCCCCACCATTGAAAAGGCCAGCGACCTCGCCGGCCTCCTGACCAATCTCGAGGAGGGCGATGTCCTCTTCATTGACGAAATCCACCGACTGCAAAAAACCATCGAGGAATATCTCTATCCCGCGATGGAGGATTTCAAGCTGGACATCATCATTGATCAGGGCCCGAACGCCCGGAGCGTGCGCCTGAACTTGCCCCGGTTCACCCTCATCGGCGCCACCACGCGCAGCGGCCTGCTCACCGCGCCCTTGCTCACGCGCTTTCCCATCCGCGAACGCCTGGATTACTACGATGCCGCCCAGCTCACGAAAATTGTCGTGCGCGCCGCCCATTTGCTGAACATCGAAGTCGAGGAAGCCGGCGCGCATGAAATCGCCCGGCGCAGTCGCGGCACCCCGCGCATTGCGAACAACCTCCTGCGCCGCGTGCGCGACTACGCCCAGATCAAGGGCGACGGCATCATCACCAAACCCATCGCCGACCGCGCCCTCGCCATGCTGGAAATTGATGAAAATGGCCTGGACGAAATGGACAAGCGCATCCTTGAAACCATGATTTTGAAATTCGGCGGCGGTCCCGTCGGCGTGAATTCCCTCGCCGTGGCCGTGGGCGAAGAACCCGACACCATCGAGGAAGTGTACGAACCCTACCTGATCATGGAAGGCTTCCTCAACCGCACCATGCAAGGCCGCGTGGCCACCGAACTCAGCTACCGCAAACTGGGACTGAAGTCACCGGCGGGGCAGGCGCGGTTGATTTGATCCTTCAATCAGGTTTCGCGTTTTGCGGGATCTTGTCGGGGCCATTTTTCCACAATATCAGCACCCACATATAAAGCTGACTCACACCATAGACCACGACCCAGGTACGTATCGTCGGGTAGAGACTGTGAATGGTCTTGTCAATGTATGACCAGTCATCCCGCTGCCGGGACATAACAAAAATTCCAACATAGTGGATGAGCAGAATTCCACCAGCTATCCTGCGCAAAGGCTGTTCTTTTCGCCCGGCCAGGCAAGCTCCCAATAAGACCCATTGTCCAACTCCCAGTAAGCTAACCCAACCCTCGCTTAAGGCACTGAATGGCGCAAGGATGACTGCTCCAAAATAGTCTGAGCCCGAGCCGTCGCCTGCAAAGGCGCAACCAATAATGCACAGCATGAAATAGAAGGCTGGAACCCCCAGCAGCAGCAATATTGGCGGCGGTGATGTTACCTGTTTGAGAAACATTTGTGTGTCACCGTTTTCTAATCCATCCCCATGAAATTTTGCGCCGACAGCATCTCGCCCGCCACCCGCACCAGCGGCGTGTTGGCGACAGCCTGGGCCGGGTCAAGCCGCTGTTGCCGCCAGGATTGGTAGGTATAGGGATTATCGTCATCCATGCCGCTGCTGGCGGCGGCAGTCTTTTTCTCCAGCGCCAGCCGGCTGGCCGGCAGTTCATACAGGTTCGTCACCGCCACCGGCAGATGGCTGGCGGCTGCCGCTACGGCCTGCCACAACCCGGCCAGATTTTCGGCCCGGTCAAAGTTGAGGGAGTTATGCCGCGACAGCGGGTCCAGCCGCAAAATATTGGCAATGATCTCATCCTGCTCGCCCGGCGGGCTGATCGTCTGCCGGTCCACCTCCTGCAATTTGATCCACGCATTCAGGTAGTCAGGATCCAAATGGACCGCAGTCAGGTAATTGGTGCGCGCCTCATTGAAGCGTTCCTGTTCCAGCCGGAGGTAACCCAGCAAATAGTGGACCTGCGGTTTGTCCGGCCGTTCCGCCGCGATTTTGGTGAAGACCTTTTCCGCAATGCTTTGGGCATGCTCGCCGTCAAAGGCGCGTTCGCAACCAAAACAATGGCTCTCCACCCGGCCGAAACTGTCCGGCATCAATTCATAGGCGCGACGGTAATGCTCCTCCGCCTGCTCGTTCAATCCCAGCGCCGAGAGCTGGATCGCCAGCCGCGACTGGATGCAATAGGCGTCGGCAAAGTGGTTCAAACCCTTTTCATACATCCCGATCGCCCGTTTCAGCAGGCCGGCCTGATAAAACTGATCAGCATCCTCGGATAGGCGGATCGCCTGCACCACCTCCCGGAAGAACGTGGCCTCCTTGGCATCTCCCCGCGCCGCCCGGATTTCCGCCAGCTCCGCATAAACCCGCATGCGGTCCCCACGGCCTTCCTCGCCGTCAGAGGGGTCAATGGCAACGGCCTGACGGCAGACTTTTTCCGCCTCTTCCAGCCGGTTTTGGCTCCGCAGCAAATGCGCCTGCCAGATCAGTGGCCGTTCCTCAAACTGATCGCGCTGGAACAGCTCTGTCAGCTTGGGATAGGCATTGGTGCCCTGAAGGGCAATGAGCAGTTCATAACCCCGGTCCAGTCCCGGGAAATGATCCAGCAAGGCGTCATCAATTTTCTGCGCTTCATTCGTCCGGCCCGCCGCCAGCAGGGCATCCGCCGCCAAATAGGGCACCGGTATGGGCGATGAACCGGTATGCAGCCACATCAGATTGACGCCATCATTGTCATTATTGAGATCGAATAATTCGCTCACATCGCGGACCCCCCAGTCGGGTGATTGATCGAGTAACCGCAAGACCTCGGCTGGCCGGCCGGCCTGATGGTATAGGATGCCCAGTCTCGCCAGAACGCTGCTGGCGGGTGAACTTTGCCAATAGTAAGAGGAAAATCTTTGGCCGGTGGCCGGCCGGGTGGCTTCGGCCAGAGCATCGGTCAAGACCGCTTCGGCTTCGGGACCCCGCTTCAGATCTATCAAGGCTTGCGCCAAGGCGGTGGCTACCTCGTTGTGCTGCTGGGCACCGTCATTATCGGTGGCTTTGGCCAGCCACTGTCTGGTGGCGGCTATGCCCGCCTCGCTCCACTCCGGCTTTTCCATCAGGATGCCGATGCGGGTCAGCATCACGCCCAACTGGCCCCGGTTCAAATTGCCCGGCAATTTTTCGTTGTCACCTGCCGCCAGCACTGCGCGCATTTCCTGCACTCCCTCATCCACCTGATCCGCTGCCAGGAGCGCCTTGAACAGATACCGGTGCAACTCCGCTTTTTTTACATCGCTCAAATCCCTGCGCGCAATCGCCGCCCGCAGCAAGTCCAGCATCCGGTCCGTCTGGCCGGCTTGGGCGGCAATATCAAAATATTGTTCCCAGAATGGCAGGGTAGGGTCCTTGGCCAGCAGATCATGAAAGAAGCTGTCCAGTTCGTGCGTGTACCCGCCACGGAGCATGCCTTTGAATGCCTCGTCAAACAGATAGCTGCTGTTTTGCAGATCCAGTTTGTGGGCCATCGCCACCGCTTCATCCATCCGGTATTTCGCAATCAGCCCCAGAAAATAATACACCTTGGCCGCGCCCTTTTGATTGTCGTCCTCATCGTTGTTAAGTGCGCCTGCATCCGGCAGACCAGGCAAACTTGATAGCAGACCGGCCAGACCGCTGGCCGGCGCATTGGTGGTGGCGGCCGTTGCTTTGGCGCCAAAACGACGGTCCAGGGCCTCATACAGATTCACGGCATCCAGAGAATTGACCAGCCCCCACTGCGGCTGTTTGAGCTGGTCAATCAATTCCAGGGCCAGTTTCTGCGCCAGCCGGGAGGTTTCGTTCGGCTGTTCAAATTGCAGGGTCACCCCCGGCGTCACCAGCGCTTCGCGCAGAAAAGCCCCAGCCTTATCAGAGCCCACCTGCACCACCAGATTGGGCAGCGACAAAGCCTGCCTGCCCCGGCCGCGGTCGGAGGCCAGTTGCTGCCGGAGACTTTTCAGGATGGCCTCCGGATCATTCGAGCTGGCCACCAGCGTTTGGATAATTTGCTCCAGATAGTTCCGGGACATGCTGGCCGCGGCCTGATTGCCATTGCGCACAGTTTCCGCCAGCTTCGCGATTTCGCTCTTTTGCCCCGCAGTATCTGCCGTGAGGGTGACCGCCAGCAGGCGCAAACCCGCCTCGCGAAGTTCGTCGCCCGCCTTGGCCGGTGGCCGGGCAGCGATGGCTTTGGCCAGTTCGGCCCAATCGGCCGGTGGTGGCAGCGCTCCCAGCAACTGGTCGGCCTGTATCGGCTGACGTTGAAATTTCGCCGCCCGGTCCACGAGCCCCAGCCAGGCCCGGGCCGCCTCCGCCGGGGCCAGATTCGTCACCGTCTGGCTAAAAGTCTTCAGCTCATCGCAAAACTTTGATCGTTCCGTTCCCGCCGTTTTCTCCGCCGGTCGGGCATTGCGGTCCCGGACCTGTTGCAAGACTCCACCCGCCCCAAGATAATCCAGCGCCAGGGCGCCGAGGCAGGTGGACAACAGGATTAAAAAGACGATGCCGCCCCAATTACGTCGTTCCGTGGGTTGGATGCCGGGTGTTTTCATGATGATTAACAGTTCGTTTATCGGGACGGTTATGGCAAATATTTTTCTCCGCTGGATTCATTTCACCAGTTTCGGCAACAATCTTTCCGCCAGCTCCGCCGCCCCGGTTTGCAGCGCGGTCTTGGCGGCGACATGTTCGGCAATGTCCACCGCCACGCTGGTCTGGCGATCCACGGCAATGACGTCGCCCGAGTCAAGGTAACGGGCCTTAATCTCAATGCGCGCCCGGCAGCTTTGCAAGTTGCCCTTGCGCATACCGTATTCACTGAACGCCTCCCCGGTGATTTCGATGGCCGCCTTGTTGGTGGACCCGCCGTCCACTACCGTGAAGCCGCATTGCTGCAGCATCAGCGAAATTTCCGTTTGTGCCGCCGGATCAATCACATGCTGCCCGAAATGCTGCTCGGCAATGGACACGGAAACCACCGGCCGGGGTTTGTCGCCCAAGGCCTTTTTGATGCGGTCAACGCGTTCCTCCGGCGTGACCACCTTGGCCACCAGCGTGTCGCCCTTTTGTTCCACATCGGCCGCGATTTTTTTGGCCAGCTCCACGGCGAGGTCAGTGATGGCCGCGCCGGGCTTACCGTTTACCACTTCGCCATAAACGCGGCCGGTCTCGGTGCCGATGATCTTTGCCACGATGATCGTCTGGTCCTCCGCCTTGAAAACGCGGCCGGTCACCAGCACCTTGGCACCCGTCAGTTGGCCGACCTTGGCGGCGCTCTCGCTGCTGACCGTGCCGGAAAGGCTGAGCTCCTGTTCGCCCAGGGCCTTGTCCAATTCCGCGCGTTCCACCGTGTTGATTTGCGGATCGGCCGACAGGTTGGCGTTCACCAGCGTGGCAATCTTCGGGCCCAGATCGCGCACGGCCTCGTCGTGCGATTCAAAATCAAAGACCGCGACGGTCAGAATGTCGCCGGCGAGCGCGCGCGTCAGACCCGTGGCGCACAGAAGCGTGGCAAGCAGGAGTGTGGATTTCAGTTTCATAAACGATACTTGGTTTTAAGGTTGTCCGGTCAGCTCGGGCAGTGCCGGTGGCTGGGGATTCAATGCCAGTTTGCAGAAAAAGATCAAGTTGAGTTGTGCCTGTGGTCGATCCGGCAGGTCCGATATCAGTCCGGGATCCACCACCAATACCCCGGCCTGACCGGCCGGCACCAGATAAAACGAAGGCCAGAGCGCGTCCGGTTTGGGCGGAGACGACTGAATCCAAACCACCGGAACCCCGTTCTGCGCCAGCCGCCGGATGCGCCCGGCCAGCCCCGGCCATTCCGGATCTGAGGCGGCGCACGGGCCCACCAGCGCCAGTTTGCCGCCGAAATTCATCAGCCGCGTGTTGCCCAGATCCACAAACGGAATGCCCGCCTGTTTCAGCGCGGGCTGGAGGCGTTTTTCCGGATCCAGCACGCCCAGATTGTTTTCGCTTTGAGCCACCAGCAATTTAAGTTCATCCAGCAGATTGGTGGGGTAGAC
>CAIJGS010000285.1 GCA_903820285.1 uncultured Verrucomicrobia subdivision 3 bacterium
CCTATTGACGGCAGTGACCACAACCCGAAGTGGCAATTTGAATATGACGACACCATGCATTGCGGTTACTGTCGTGAATAGGATAGGCCCGAAGCCTTGATTAAGCACGATTGCTGGGTTTTTGACGCAAAGTCGCAAAGGGGATGGCGCGGGGAAGCTCCAAATTCCAACCTCCAAGCTCCAGAGAACCACCAAGCTCCAAGGGGACGGGTGTTTTTGGGCGGATGCCTTGATATGCCTTGATGAGGCACGATTACAGGGGTTTTCTGCCTTGATTGGGGATGGCTCGCCCTGGCAGGGCTGGTGGTAAATGGGGGGGCAAACCCAGGGCGTTGCCCTGGGCTGGTAGGGGACCGCGCCGTTGGCGCTCGATATGGTGGTTGGCCTTTTCATCGTATGCCTTGATATGCCTTGATCAGGCACGATTGCAGGGGGTTTTGGCTTGGTCCTGGCGGATGGCCACCCCTTGGCGGGCGGCTACCTGCCCAGTATCTACGACCGCGGGGACGGGGCCGTCCCCACCGCGTGCCGGGGTGAGGCAGAGAAAGAGTGGCGCCGCCTTGCTGATGCAATGCAGTGCAAATGGCGGAGCGGGGTTCGGGAACCGTGGCCTGGTCCATGGGATTGATGGGGTGCGCGAATTCATGGTCGTGCCCGCAGGTCTGGCCACATTGCTGCGGCTCACAGAGCCGCGCTCCGGCGGCAAAACGGGCAAGCCGGGCGCGAGTCTGGCGGTGACGGTGAGTTTACCTGGTAAACCTCCAACCGTTTAATATAGCACGGGTTTGGAAATGTCAAATGTGGTTAAAAGCTCCAAATTCCAACCTCCAAGCTCCAGGGAAGCTCCAAGCATCAAAGGGGGGGAATGTGGCGTTGCCGAGATGGCGGAGGAGCGCAGAGGGGTGTGGCCGCAGGGGTGATTTTTTCGAACGGGCGGGAGGATGGATGACTGCCACTGCTCCCGGAGTGCTACCTTCAGGTCGCTGTGGGATCGAACGGATGCAGTTGATTCGCCGCATTGGCGAGTTGCAGCGGCGTGAACCGCGCTCTCAGGGCAGCTGGTTATCACACGCAGCATCAATATTGCGTCGGGCAGCGGGGGCGGGGTGCGATTTAATGCGAAAGGGGTGGACGCGGGAGGGATAAGTCATTACAAATGCATTAGTTGGAAAATCAGTTTCTTGGCGATGGCACACCGTGCAGTCGCTGGGAGCTGCCTGATTTGCCGGGTAAAAGGTTCCGAGGGGAAAGAGTCGAGGGTTTGATAGGAAGCATCCATTGTGGCGGGCGATCCGTCTGCGGGAAAATCCTCGGCGAGGTGGGCGGCAACAATGGCAGGGTAAAATCAAAACCCATCCTTCCCGGCGATACCAACCATCATTTGCCCAGGCTTGGCCAATTCTTTGCCATCATCGGCTCCGTCCGCATAGCGGTCAGCATGGCCTTGGATGTCTATTTTCATTTTGGAACGGGGCAAACGAAATCCGTTCTTGAAAACCGTCAGCCGGTTGGCGCATGCTCGCGGAGTACCCATTTCAATGCTGTTCCCGGCAGATTTTGCGCACTGGCTGCGCGGTGCCCGGGGCGGGGAGTTGGGGTGGAAGTGGCGGGCCGGCGGATGAGGGAAGACAACGCAGCTGGTGAGCCAGTGCGTCCAGGCCGAACCGCAGCAGCAGAAAAGTTTGGGCCAAGTCATGAATAAGTTCAACATTAACAGGTTGTTAATGAAACTGTTAAGGCTTCGTCGAGGCGACCAGCCATGAGCGCCGGCGGCAAATCCTACAGCCAGCATTATGTCTGGGCGGTGCTCAGCATTGCGGCGGCGGTGGGACTGCGGCGGCTGCTCGATCCGTGGCTGGGGGATGCGTATCCATTTGCCACAGTATTTTTCGGCATTCTGCTGACGGCGTGGCGGGGCGGATTCAAGCCGGCGCTGGTGGCCGTTATCCTGGGAGGGGTGGCCGCCGACTATTTTCTGATGCCCCCGCGGGGCAGCTTCAATCTGAACGAAACCCAATGGCTCGGCCTAGGGCTCTATCTGGTCACGGGTCTGGGGATGGCCGCGCTGGGTGGGGTAATGCAGCAGGCGCGCCGGTTGGCCGAAACGCACGCGACCGCCTTACGGGAGAGCAATGAGCAACTGGAGGCGCATGTCACGGAGCGCACGGCGGAACTGCGGCAAAAAACAGAAACTCTGGAAGCCGAAATCGCCACCCGCCGGCTGGTGGAGTTGCAACTCCGGCTGCTGGAAACCTGCGTGAACCGGGCCAACGACATCATTCTCATCACCGAAGCCGAACCGCAGGATGAACCCGGTCCCCGGATTGTTTATGTCAATGATGCGTTCGTGCGTCGCACGGGGTATACGCGGGCGGAAGCCATCGGGCAGACCACCCGGATCTTGCAAGGGCCAAAAACGAGCCGCCAGGAGCTCGACCGCCTCCGCGCCGCGCTGCGGGAGTGGCAACCCATCCGGGTGGAACTGATCAACTATACCAAGTCCGGCGAGGAGTTCTGGATTGAACTGGACATCGTGCCGGTGGCGGATGGCAGCGGGCGGTTTACGCATTGGGTGGCCGTGGATCGCGATATCACGGAGCGCAAGCGGGCGGAGGGCGAGGTGGCGCGCCTGGCGGCGATTGTGCAATCTTCGGACGACGCGATCATCGGGAAAGACCTGGACGGGATCATCACTAGCAGCCTGTCGGACTTAAAAGCTGGGTTGGTGTAATGGCTCTGATGATGGATAATGTGAAGTGAACCATTTGGACCGGTCTGCCTGATGTGTCAGCGAACATTCGGGCGCTAAACTGGTCGTGCGGACAGTTTTTCAC